>CAMYNJ010000049.1:0-9924 GCA_947259795.1 uncultured Alphaproteobacteria bacterium
TGCCTCATGCCGCCGGAAAGCTTACCCATCAACCGGTCACCGAAGGGCGCAAGGCCTGTTGCCGACAGCAGCGCCGCGATCCGGATGTCGCGCTCCTCCCGGTTCTGCCCGAAGAGACGCGAGAAGAATTCCAGGTTCTCGCGCACCGACAGCTCAGCATAGAGGTTGCGGCCAAGCCCCTGCGGCATGAAGGCAATTGCCGGACTCGCGCGGCGTCGATGCGCGGGATCGTTGATCGGACCTCCGAGGACGTCGATCGTTCCGGCCTGCAGTTTTTTTGCACCGGTGATCAGGCCCAACAGCGTCGACTTGCCGACCCCATCCGGCCCGATGAACCCAACGAGCTGACCGGCAGGCAAGTCCAGCGACAGCGCGTCCAGCGCGGTGTGCTTGCGGTACCGATGCGTGACATCCACGATGCGGATCGCAGACGCGGCGCCCCCCGTACTCATTCGAACAACTCGGGCGGAATGCGTCTCTCCAGCGCGTCCGGCCATGCGCTATCGGCGGCGAGGCGGATCACGGCGATGCCGCGAAGACCGGTCTTCACATGCTCGATCCGGCCCGCGACCAGATCCTCCGGGATGCGGACACGGACGCGGAACACCAGCAGTTCGCGTTCGCTCATTGTCTCGACTTGCTTCGGCGTGAACTGGGCCTCGGGCGAGACGAAGCTGACGGCTGCGGGGATGGCAAAGTCCGGCAGGGCGTCGAGCACGATGCGCGCCTCCGCTCCAATGGGCAGGAGCCCGGCCTCGCGGGCCGGGAGGAACACCTCCATATAGACATTCTCGAGGCTGAGGAGCGTCAGAATCGGCCCGCCTGCGCCGACGACTTCACCGGGCTCCGCCAGTCGGTAGAGCACACGTCCGGGCATCGGTGCCAAAAGGGTGCTGTCGGCAATTTGCGCTGCGATCCGGCGAACCTCGGCTTCCGCGGCCGCGATCTGGCTATCGGCGGTCGCGACCCGGGCCCTGGCCGCACCCAGCACGGCTTCGGCGACCTGGTGGGCGGTTTGGCGTTCCTCGAAGACGCTCTCGGAAATATTCTGGCCGGCCAGCAACGCCCTGCCGCGGTCGAGCGCGGCCGCCGCCCGGCGCTGCTCGCTCTGACGCTGGACGACCACCGCCTCGGCTTCAGCCTTCGTCTGACGCGCCAGCGCAACCTCGGCTTTGGCCCGGTCAAGTGCGGCGGAGAGTTCGTCGGTGTCCATCTCCACCAGGACATCGCCAGCGGCAACCAGGCTGCCTTCGGCTGCCATGACCCGTTCGACGCGTCCGGCAAGGGTCGGTGCGATTTCGACCTGCTCCGCCTCGATCCGCCCATTGCCCTGGACGAAGCCGGCCGGTAAGCTCTCGTGGCTCTGGGAGATGAACAGGTAAGTTGCCGTCCCTGCGATCAGGAGCACCGTTGCGGCGAGAATTCCGCTTGTCGTTTTTCTCATGACCCGGCGTCCGGTAATTGACGACACCTTTGGAGTTTGCTCCAAACTGCCGACGGTATGCTTTGCGTTGAATCAATTTGGCGCTACCGATATGGAGAGGCCCGGCGGTATTCACCGCTTTGTCATGGTATTCCGGACAGCTCAACACACCTGCGACCGCGGTTACAGAAGCCGACGAAGGACCAGACCGTATATGTGCGACGCCCTAGTGGAGTGAATCTAACGGATGGTACTCCACTAGATCTTCATTTGGCAGCCAGATCGCTCCTTCAGACGTAATTCATCAACATCCGCTTCGGACTTCAGTGGTTTATTGGCGCGAATTATGCGCACAGGTCGAATCCACAGCCGACGTCCGTCGGCGGCGAATGACGAACCTCGTCCGGCGGCAAGGTCGGCTGAGCGTTCGTAGAAGACTGCCGCAGCGCAGAAGGGAAAAACAGTCTGGTGGCTGACGCAGGTCAGCTTCCATGACAGGTTCTCTCAGTGCTCGCATCTGCAGATAATGTCCGGAATCCGCCCTCTACGGTCAACAAATTTGAGGCGCAACGAAAGGCTGCTTCCCGCCCTTATTGGATATCCGCTGCGGTGCTACGAGTGTCTCTGTTGGGTCAATTGCAGCCGTGCCGATGGCCGAGTGTCGAGGTCTGTCATTGGGCGAAAAGCAGATATGATCCGCCAAAAAGAGGAGGTTACGGGCATCGATCCGGCAGGATTTCAAACCGGGACACGATCCTGTCTCGAACGGGTTTGCGAGGGTAGCGGGACCGTGGCATCCTGCGCCGGGAACGCTCCAGCGAGAAGCGCCGGACCTGGAAACGGAAGCCCTGAATGAACCGGAAAATCCGCTGGCTGAAAGCGAGTTATCTGGCCGGTGCCGTGGCCGACGCCGGCATCGGGATTCTCACGCTCATCCCGAGCCGTATGGGGCAAACGGAAATCACTTACCCGATGGGGCTGGCCGCCACCGTAATGTTCGGTTGGACCCTGCTGCTGCTCTGGGCCTACCGGAAGCCGGTCGAGCGCAAAGGCATCCTCGTCATAACGATCTTCCCGGTCATCACCGGGCTGATGGCGTCCGGCCTATATGCGGTCGCCGCCGGCATCTTCCCCATCGCCCGGATCGTCCCGACCTCCATCCTCGGAATCGGACTGATCGCCTTGATGGGATACAGCTATCTTAACGCGAGGAATCTCGAGGCCGACAGCGGACCCGATGCCTAGGACACCACGCCCCGTGCCAGCCTCGGGTAATAGGCCGCCAGTGTCAGCCCGCGAATGATGTTCAACAGTGCCAGGGCGAGCCACAGGCCGTGATTGGCCCAGAGCTGCGGCAGGGTCCAGACCAGGGCGGCGTAGAGGATCGTGGTGAAAATCGCGGCGTTGCGCATTTCGTGGGTGCGGGTGGCGCCGAGGAAGATACCGTCATAGAGGTAGCACCAGATGCTTATGATGGGCATGGCCACGGCCCAGGGCAGGTAATCACGGGCCAATTCGCGCACTTCCGCGATACCGGTCAGCAGGTCGATCAGCAGCCCACCCGCGACGAGGTAAAGAACGGCGTTGGCGACGGCGATGATGCCGCCCCAGCGCATGGTGGCGCGCACCGCGCCGTCGAGGTCGGCGCGGCTGCGCCGGCCCACCGCGCCGCCGACCAGCGCCTCGGCCGCATGGGCGAAGCCGTCCAGCCCGTAGGCCGAGATCGAGACAAGATTCAGCAGCACCGCGTTGGCGGCCAGGGTTAGATCGCCGAACTGCGCGCCCCGGTCGGTGAACAGCGCGAAGGAGAAGACCAGCAGCAGGGTGCGGATGAAGATGTCCCGGTTGACCGCCAGCATGCGCCGGAAGCGCGCGCCGTCGAGGATGCGGGCCCTGGCGATGCCTTCCGGCAACATGCCCAGCCGCCTCGCCGCCAGTGCCAGGCCCAGCGCAAGGGCGGCATATTCGGCGATCAGGGTCGCCGCGGCCACACCCTCGACGCCCCAGCCCAGCCCCATCACGAAGACCAGGTCGAGCAGGATGTTCAGCCCGTTCATGAAGACCTGCAGCACCAGCGGCCAGCGCGCGTTCTGCAGCCCCAGGAACCAGCCCAGCAGCACGTAATTGGCCAGCGCCGCCGGCGCGCCCCAGACGCGGATGGCGTAATAGGCGCCCGCCTCCGCCTCCACCTCGGCGCTGGCATGCAGCAGCCGGAAGGCCAGCGCGCCCACGGGCCCCTGGATGAGCAGGATCAAGCCACCGAAACCCGCCGCCAGCAGCAATGCCCGGGCCAGCACGGCGCGGATTTCCGCCGGGTCGTCGGCGCCCCAGGCCTGCGCCGTCGGACCGGTGGTGCCCATGCGCAGGAAGCCGAAGCCCCAATAGACGAAATTGAAGATCAAGGCGCCGATCGCCACCCCGCCGATATAGCGCGGGTCTGGCAGATGCCCGACCACCGCCGTATCCACCGCCCCCAGCAGGGGCACGGTGACGTTGGACAGGATGATCGGCCCCGCGAGCGCCCAGACCCGGCGGTTCCAGGAGGGATTGGCTGGCGCGGTCACCTGGCCGCTTGCTCGTAGGCCAGCAGCGCCGCCGCGAGGTCTTCCAGCGCCGCACCGGCGGCCTTGTGCAGGGTGATCTCGTCATCGGCTGTGCGGCCCGGATGGCGGCCGCGGCAGAGGTCGTAGAGATCGGCGGCAATATCCGTCGTCTTCAGGACGCCGCTTTGCAGCGGCTGCACCAGGTCGCCGGCCTCGACGGTCGCGCCCTCACGGGTGTCGCAGAACACCGTGGCGCGGCGGATGCATTCGTCGTCGGCCTCGCGCATCTTCGGCGTAAAACCGCCGATCAGGTCGAGATGCACGCCGGGCCGCAGCCATTCGCCCATGATCAGCGGCTCGCTCGCCAGCGTCGCGCAGGAAACGATATCCGCCACGCCTACCGCCGCCTCAAGGTCGGTCGCGACTGCCGTCTCCAGCCCGCTGCCGGACAACCCTTCGACGACGAGGGCCGCCTTTTCAGGGTCGCGCCCCCAGACGGTGACCTGCCTGATATCCCGCACCGCACGATACGCGCCGATCTGGTTCGCGGCCAGCCGCCCGGTGGCGACGACCAGCAGATGCGCGGAATCCTCGCGCGCCAGGTAATCGGCGGCCAGCGCCGAGGCCGCGGCGGTGCGGCGCACCGTCAGCTCGCCCCCGTCCACCAGCGCCACAGCCTGCCCCGTCATGCCGTCGAACAGCACATAGACGCCGCTGACCGCCGGAATACCGCGTGCGGCGTTGCCGGGGAACACGTTGACCAGCTTCACCCCGAGATATCCGCCAACCGTCCAGGCCGGCATCAGCAACGCCGTCGCGTCCGGCTCGCCCGGCACCGCCACCGTATGATGGTGGCGCAGCGGCATGACGCAGTCCCTGGTGAACATTTCGCGGATCGCCTCCACCAGCGGCCCGAATGCCATCAGGCGCTTCACATCCTCTTCGTCGATCGTCAGCATCTGCAACTGCCTCCCGGCGGCCCCGAAACCCCGCGGCGCATCCTGCTGACCGCGCGCCCGAATGGCAAGCATTGGCGGGGTGCTAATTCGCGTATTTGCCGAAAAACGCGCCCATACAGAGATCGTGCCAGTTCGGGAAACCGCCCTTGCGATGGAACCCCACATGGCCGCCACCGGGCGATAGCAGCGGGGTCAGCCGGCCGTTGCCGCCCCAATCGACGGCGCGGTAACCGTCTGGCGGGATCCACGGATCGTTGGCGGCGTGAACCATGAGCGTCGGAATCTTGAGGCCCGGCAGCACCCGCGAGCCGGAACACTCGGCATAATAACGATCCGCCGTGCCGAAGCCGTTGGCGGGAGCGACCAGGCGGTCGTCGAATTCGTAGAGAGTCGAAATGCGCGCCAGCGCGATGCGTTCCTCCCGGCTGCGTATGACGCCCGCCCATTCCAGCTTCATCCGGTTCAGCAGGTATCTGTGGTAAAAATAGTTCCTGCGGGAAAGAATGCGCACCGCGACGGCGGCCAGATCGATCGGCGCGGATACGGTTGCGGCGGCGCGGACGGGCAAGTCCTTCGCGTGATGCGCCAGGAAATTCAACAGGATCGAACCGCCCAGCGAGTAACCCGCCAGCACCACGCCGTCGCGCAGCCACACCGGGTCGAGCGCCGCCAGCGCCGCAGCGATATCCCCGCCCTGGCCCGCGTGATAGCGCAGGCTGCAGGTCGCAGCCGATGGCCCGGCGCCGCGCATGTTGAGCCGCAGCACCGCATAGCCGAGGCCGGTCAGGTGCCGGGCGGTCTGGACCATATAGCCGGACTCGTGGCAACCGGTCAGGCCGTGGACCAAGACCGCCAACGGCCGGCGTTCGGCCCCCCTGCCCTCGTTCAAAATCGCGACAAGCCGGTCGCCGGAGCCATCGCCGGCGGGTAGTTCCAAAGCCGTACCGGGCATCGCGAAATCGTCGAGGCCGAACCGGCGCGCCAGCGTGTTGCGCAGCGTCTGCAGGTCGCCGCCCCACCAGGGTGCGCGCGCTCGAAAGGCCGGAAAATCCGTGCCTGTATCTGCGCCACTATCGGGCAAGCCAGTCCCTCACGATGGCGATCTGGTCGGCGGGCATCAGCGACGGGGCATGGCCGCAGCCGGCGATATCCACCGACTCGCAGCCCGGGCCGCTGGCCTTCATCCGCTCCACCGTTTCCGGCAGCAGCAGGTCGGACTCGGCGCCGCGCAGCACCAGGACGGGGCACTGGACCTGCTCCCAGATGTCCCACATTTCCACGTCCTCCGGCCCGTCGGGATCGAAGGCCGCCATGGCGATTGCCGGGTCGTAGGCCAGGCCGTAGCCGCCGCCGTCCAGCGGCCGGGCGCTGTGCGTCGCCAGGTGCCGCCATTCCTCGTCGGTCAGCGGACCGAAGCTGGCATGAATATGCCGGATATAGGCCTCCAGCGCGGCGATATCCGCAAAGTGCGGGTCCTTGCCCACATAGCCGCGGATACGCTCCAGGAAGGCCTTCGGGATGAAGGGGCCGATATCGTTGATCACCAGCCGCCGGATCGGACTGCCGGGCCAGGCCGCCAGCATCATCCCGATCAGCCCGCCCATCGATGTGCCGACCCAATCCACCGCCTCCACGTCCAGCCGCGCAATCAGCGCCGCAGAATCCGTCAGATACTGCGCGTAGCCGTAGCCCAGGCAATCGGCCAGCCAGTCGCTCTTGCCGCGCCCGATCACATCCATCGAGACGACGCGGTAACGATCTTCCATGCCGGCCGCCAGATAGTCGAAATCGCGGGCGTTGCGCGTCATGCCATGGACGCAGACCAGCGTGGCCCGATCCGTCGCCCAATCCGCGCCCCACTCGGAATAGGCGATCCTGTGAAACCCTTGTGGATTGAGGGATGACAGGAATTTCTGCGTCATGGACATTGCGATTCTCCGTGCCTGGCGGGTTGGAAGCGACTAGTCTCCCCGCATTGAAATCGTCGGGGGCCGGTTTGGCAACCGCCATTGCCGGACGGGGGAAAGATTGCATGACCAATCGTGCGCGGGGGATCCTGCTGGTCATGACGGCGACCGTCTTCTGGGGGACGGAACCCCTGTGGGTACGCAAGGCCGGCGCCGGTGAATGGCAAATCCTGTTTTGGAGCGGCACTCTGATGGCGGCCGGGATGTTCGCCTGGCTGGCCTGGGAACATGGCCGCAATTTCGTGCGAAGCCTCCTGGATACCGGCCGTCCCGGGCTGATAGCGGTGATTTCCCTGACGCTGGCCTATAGCGGCTATATCCTGTCCCTGAACCGCACGACCGTCGCCAACACGGTGGTGCTGCTGGCCACAGCACCCCTGATCGCCGCCCTGCTGGGCCGGATTTTCCTGGGCGAGCGGCTGCGCCGCCGCACGTTGTTGGCCATGTTCCTGGCATTCGGCGGTGTGCTGACCATGGTTTCCGATTCGCTGGGCGGTATCCAGCTGGCCGGCGATCTGATCGCGCTGGCCACGGGCGCCTGTTTCGCCATCAATATCGTGGCCTTGCGCGCCGCGCCGATGCGCGACGGCGAACCGGTGGACATGATGCCGTCCAACGCCATGGCCGGAATCGTCATCGCCGCCATCACCATGTTCCTCGCCGACCCGTTCGCCGTGGCCGGCGCGGACATCCCCTATCTCCTGGCTATAGGGCTGTTCGCCATGGGGCTGGGCACCTGGCTGTTCACCCGCGGCGTGCGCCATCTGCAGGCCGCCGAGGCCGGCCTGCTGTGCCTGACCGAAGCGGTGATCGCGCCGGTCCTGGTCTGGGCCTTCATCGGCGAGATTCCAGAGCCGCGCGCATTGCTCGGCGCCGGCATCATCCTGGCGGCGCTAGTTTACGACACCCTGCCGGAAAGAAGGGTCACGCCCGCTACGGATTAGGGCAGAAAGGCCGGCGCGTCGACGCTGACGAAGGTTTCCGACGTAAACCCGTTGAACCGGGTCGACATCGCGTTCGAATAGGCGCCGACCTGGCCGAACTCGATCCAGTCGCCCTCGCCTGCATCCGCCGGCAGCGGGATGGTATGGGGCAGCACATCGGTGGAATCACAGGTTGGACCATAGATTGTGAAATCGGCAATGGCCGGCGCAAAGCCGCCGCCCTGCCGGATCAACCGGGCCGGCAGTTGCACGCCGGCGACCGCCGGCTCCGACATGCTGTGATATATGCCGTCATTGATATAAAGGGCATTGCCCTTGCGCAGCTGGACCTGCACGACAAGTGACATCGCGTCGGCCACCAGCGCGCGGCCCGGTTCGCACATGACTATGCAGTCGGGCCCGAGCGGCATCCCGTCCAGCCCGTTGCGGATCGCGGCGAAGAAATCCTCCAGCGGCGGCACCGGGTGGTTCGCGTAAGTCGCCGGGAAGCCGCCGCCGACATCGAGATAGCGGATCGGCACGCCGGCCGCGTCGATCACCTGGGCAGCCAGATCCAGCGCGGTGCGCCAGGCCGCAGGTTCGCCGCATTGCGATCCCACATGGAAGGCCAGGCCGGTCTCCAGCCCGGCCGCATGAACGGCACGCAGCAGTTCCGCCGCTTCCGCCGGCGCCGCACCGAATTTGCGCGACAGCTCGTATAGGGCTTTGCCGCCCGGCGTCGACAGCCGTACCAGAATCGCGATATCGCGACGCTCCACGGCCTTGAGGATTTTGGCCAGCTCCTCGGCATGGTCGATCACGTAATGGCGCACATCGTAAACTTCCGCCGCGGACAGCAGCGCGGCACGCGATTTCACGGGATGCATGAAATAGGCTGCGGCATCGGGAAGCGCCTCGCGCACCAGCGCAATTTCCGGCAGCGAGGCGGTGTCGAAATGCTCGATTCCCGCTTCATGCAGGTGATGCAGCACCGCCGGCAGCGGATTGCACTTCACCGCATACATGACGCGTCCCGGAAAACCCTCGATAAAGCGCCGGGCATTGTCGGCCAGTACATGCGGGCGCAGGCAGTAGACCGGATAGCTGGGCTGCAACGCCGCGATCATGGCATCGGCGTCGGCGAAACGGCGCATCAGCGGTTTGCGAACCCGTCCGGCCACGCCGGTATCGAGCGGTGAAAGCAAGTCAGGTGTCTTGTACATAGCCATGTTCCCGATCGGACCAGAGGTAATACCAAGGATCTCTATCAGCGATCCTTGGTGTCAACTCGGCATCCTCCCCGGCGGGATCGCGCGTTATGAGCCGCGTCGTGGCTCCCGGCAGTCAGGCCGAAGGCGGCCATCTACTCCGTTTAAATATAGTTCACAAGCGCTAATTTACGATTAATGAAAATTGTGCAGGCAGACAGGCTACGCCCTTCCCCGTTGCGCATGCTATGTTGCTCTGATGACCGCTGAACAGCATGGGAAATTCCGCCGCAGGCTGCGCCTGACCGCGCATATCGTCGGCATGCTGCTGCTGGCCGGCGGCGCGGTGCTGGTCGTCTGGGCATGGAGCACGCTGCCCAGGACCAGCGGCGAGGTGACGCTGGCGGGGCTGGCCGGCGAGGTCGAAATTTTCCGCGACGCTCATGGTGTGCCCCATATCTTCGCCGGCAGCGCCGACGATGCTTATTTCGCGCTCGGCTACGTGCATGCGCAGGACCGGCTGTGGCAAATGGAATTCACCCGCCGGCTGGGCGCCGGGCGGGTGGCGGAAGTTACCGGCGAGGCCGGCCTCGGTGCAGACCGCTTCCTGCGCACCCTCGGTCTATACCGCCAGGCGGAGGTCGCGGCGGCGCGGCTGTCGCCGGCGGCGCGCGCGGCGCTGGACGCCTATGCCGCCGGGGTCAATGCCTGGCTGGAGCATGGCGCGGCCTCGCTGCCGCCCGAATTCCTGCTGCTGAACTACAATCCCGAACCCTGGCGCATTACCGACAGTATCGTTTGGGGGCATTTGCTGGCCTGGCAGCTGTCGACCAACTGGCGTGGCGAGCTTTACCGCGCGGGGCTGACCCGCAATATGGAACCCGAACGGATTGCCGAGTTG
>CAMYNJ010000049.1:9989-27398 GCA_947259795.1 uncultured Alphaproteobacteria bacterium
ACGCCTGGGTGCTGGCGGCGTCGCGCACCGCCACCGGCGCGCCGATTCTGGCGAACGACCCGCATCTCGGCTTCACCGCGCCGAATACCTGGTATCTGGCACGCATCGAGACGCCGGAACTGACGGTGACCGGTGCCACCGCCCCCGGCGTGCCCTTTGCCATCCTGGGCCACAACGGCAACGTCGCCTGGGGCATGACCAGCACCGGTGGCGACACCCAGGACCTGTTCGTCGAGACCGTGGCGCCCGGCGACCCGTCGCATTATCTGACGCCCGACGGCCCGCATCCCTTCGACACCCGCACGGAGACCATCCGGGTCAAGGGCGGCGAGGATGTGGAACTGACATTGCGCGCCACCCGCCACGGCCCGGTAATCTCCGACGTGCTGGACGACAGCAAGGGCTTGGCCGGCGAGACCACGGTGATTGCACTGGCGTCGGCGTCGGACGGGCCGGGCAACCGCACGGTCGAGGCGTTGGCCGGCATACCCCGCGCGCGCAATACCGCCGAATTCGAACGCAACGCAGCGAACTTCCAGGCGCCGCTGGTCAATATCTTCTTCGCCGACCGGGACGGTGCGATCGGCTTCGCCACCCCGGGCCTGGTGCCGGTGCGCCGCGCCGGCGACGGACGATACCCGGTGGACGGAGCTTCCGGCGATTACGACTGGACCGGTTTCGTGCCGGCGGCCGAGATGCCCCGCATCTCCAACCCGGCGGCGGGAGTCGTGGTGAACGCCAACAACCGGCTGGTCGGGCCGGATTATCCCTACATGATCACCCGCAACTGGGACGATCCCTACCGCGCCGAGCGCATCTACGAACTGTTGGCGCTGGGCGAAAAGCATTCGCTGGAAGACACCATACGCCAGCAGGCGGATATCCTGTCGGCGGCGGCGCGCGGGCTGGTGGCGCGGATGGTGGCGGCTGCGGGGTCAGGTGGCAGCGAACAGGCGGATCGGGCCCTGGAGATGCTGGCCAACTGGGATTACCGGATGGCGGCGGACCGGCCAGAACCGCTGATCTACACGGCCTGGCTGCGCCATGCGGTAAAGCGGATCGCCGGCGACGAACTGGGCGAGGATTTTTCCGGCTACTGGCGGCCCCGTCCGGCTTTCGTGGACTATGTGCTGGCGCGCGGCGCCCACTGGTGCGCCGGCAGCGATTGCGCGGCCGAGATGCGCGACGCCCTGACGGACGCGCTGGACGAAATCACGGTGGCCCTGGGCAACGACATGACGGCCTGGCGCTGGGGCGACCTGCACAGGGCGCGTTTCGACCACAGGATATTCAGCCAGGTTCCGCTGATCGGCGGATATGGCAACCTGTCGATCCCCACCGGCGGCGGCGACAATACGGTGGGCCGCGGCATGACCGCCGGCAACGGCAACGATCCGTATGCCCATATCCACGGGGCCGGCTACAAGGCGGTCTATGACCTCGGCGATCTGGCGAACAGCCGCTTCATGATCCCGGTCGGCCAGTCGGGCAATCCGTTCTCCGGCCATTACGCCGACCTGCTGGAGCCCTGGCGGGACGGAAACTATGTCCGCATCGCGGGCAGCCGCGAATCCCTGGCCGCGGAAGGCCATGTACGCCTGGTGCTGGTTCCGGCTGACCGATGAGCGTCACCATCGACGATATCCGTGCGACGGCGGCACGCATCGCGGGCCAGGTGGTGGCCACGCCCACGGTTTTTGCCGCGGCCCTGTCGGATCTGTATGGCGCGGAGATATACCTGAAGCTGGAAACCCTGCAGCGCACCGGTTCGTTCAAGGACCGCGGCGCACTGGCCAAGCTGCTGAGCCTGGATGGCGCACAGGCCCAGGCCGGCGTCATCGCGGTGTCGGCCGGCAACCACGCCCAGGGCGTAGCGTATCACGCGCAGCGGCTCGGCATTCCGGCGACCATCGTCATGCCCAAGGGCACCCCCTTCAACAAGATCCGCCGCACCGAGGCCTTCGGCGCCCAGGTGCTGTTGCACGGCGAGGATGTCAGCGCCGCCGAGCCCCACGCCATGGCGCTGGCGGAACGCGAAGGCCTGACGTTCGTCCATCCCTTTGCCGACCCGGCCGTGATCGCCGGCCAGGGAACCGTCGGGCTGGAAATGCTGGAGGCCCGGCCGGAGCTGGATTGCGTGATCCTGCCGGTTGGCGGCGGCGGTTTGATTTCCGGTGTCGCGACAGCGGCCAAGGCGACCAAGCCGGACATCGAGGTACTCGGCGTCGAGGCGGCAATGTATCCGGCCGTCCACAACGCCTTGGCGGGCCTCGAGTCTGTGGCCGGCGGCCATACCCTGGCCGAGGGAATTGCCGTCAAAAGCCCCGGCCAGATCAACCTGGCGATCATCCGCGAACTTAGTGACGGGATAATTCTGGTCGACGAGCCGGCGCTGGAGGCAGCCGTGGTCGAGATGATGGAATCCGCCAAGGTCATGGCGGAAGGTGCGGGCGCGGCACCGCTGGCCGCGCTTGCCGCGAACCGGGACCGCTTCACCGGGCGGCGGGTCGGGCTGGTCGTCTCCGGCGCCAATATCGATTCGCGGCTGCTGGCCTCGCTGTTGATGCGCGGGCTGACGCGGGCCGGCCGCATGGCACGGCTGCGTATCCTGGTGCCCGACGAGCCCGGGCATCTGGCCCGTGTGGCGACCGAGATCAGCAACACCGGCGCCAACATCATCGAAGTCTATCACCAGCGCCTGTTCCACGACGTGCCCGCCAAGGAAACCGAATTGGACGTGGTGGTCGAAACCCGCGACGAAACCCATATCCGCCAATTGATTGACCTGCTTACCGAGCGGGGATTCAAAACCAGACGCCTTGGCGACACCACGCGCACGGGATAAGGGCGCGGCCGGCCAAAACCCACGGAACTTGCGCCTGCGCCCGGCAATCCCAATCTACTATCCACGGAAGCCAGCGGTAGGGGGACGATTCGTGAGCCAGCATTCACTGCCTGAAAAGCCGGAATTGCCCTTTGCCTGGACACAGGAACCCGACCCCATGACCCATCCGGAACTGTTCGACGGCATCATGTTCCGGCGTGTCGTCGCCTATCTGATCGACGTCGTCATTCTTTCCGGCGCCGCCGTTTTCCTGTGGTTCCTGGTGGTCATGACATTGGGACTGTTGGGTCCGATCGCCGCCTTGACAACCCCGGTGCTGCCGCTCGCTTATCACAGCCTGCTGATCGGCGGCCCCAATTCCGCGACCATCGGCATGCGGATGATGGGCATCGAGGTGCGCCGGTTGGACGGTGGACGGCCCGATCTTGTCCAGGCGCTGGTGCAGACATTGCTGTTTTACGCGACTCTGGCGCTGACAGGCCTGCTGCTGATCGTCGCCTTTTTCAACGACCGCCGCCGCTGTCTGCATGACTGGCTGTCCGGGACCCTCACGGTCAATACTGCTGGCTTGATCCATAGGTCGAACTGAATCGGTTGCCTGAAACACCCGCCGGGCGGATAATCGGGACATGAGCAACCAACGCAGCAGCAGGCTCCTTACCGGGATAGTGCAGTTCCGCCATTCCTCGGCGATGCCCTGCCCTTACCTGCCGGGCCGCGTCGAACGCCAGCTTTACGCCGAACTCGGCGGGCCCGCGCCGCAGGAGGTTTTTCGCCGCCTGTCGCTGGCCGGCTTCAGGCGGTCGCACCATATCGCCTATCGCCCGGCCTGCCCCGGCTGCACCGAATGCGTACCGGTGCGTGTCGATGCGGATCACTTCGAGTGGACATCTTCCTGGCGGCGCATCATGCGCCGGAACGCCGACCTGACTATCGAAAATGCTGCAATGGAGATCACCGACGAGCAATACCGGCTGTTTCGCCGCTATGTGCGCGCGCGCCACGGTGACGGCGATATGGCGGTGATGAACCGGCGGGATTATTCGTCGATGATCCTGTCCAGCCCCGTAGACACTGGCCTTGTGGAGTTCCGCGACAGCTCGGGCGAGCTGATCGCCGCCTGTCTGACCGACCGCCTGCCCGACGGATTGTCGGCGGTCTACAGCTTCTTCGACCCTGCCCGGGGGCGCCGCAGCCTGGGAAGTTTCATGGTGTTGTGGCTGATCGAGGAGGCGCGGCGGCAGGAACTGCCGCATGTCTATCTCGGATTCTGGGTCGGGGACAGTCCCAAGATGGCCTACAAGGCACGCTTCAGGCCGCTGCAAGCCTTCGGGCCCGGAGGCTGGACGGTCCTGCCGGAAGACGATGATATCAACGATCCTTGGTATAGCCAATCGTGAGTTCCTCCGCGCGAGACCCGGCCCGGCGCCGGTCGCGGCCGATACGCATGGCCCGCTATATCCTGGGCAAGGTGCGCCATGCGGCCGTGCCGGCAGGGATATTGTTGACAGTGGCGATTCTGTGGACCGCGACACCGCTCGGCCAATATGTCGACGCCGGGCGGCTGCGTGGCGCGGTTGAAGAGTTGCGCCAACATGACTGGGCGGCGGTCTGGGTGCTGCTGGTCTATCTGGGGGCCAGCCCGACTTTCTTCCCGATCACCCTGTTGAACGTCATCACGGCCGTGGTGTTTGCCCCGGCCCAGGCCTTCATACTCTGTCTTGTCGGATCGATGCTGAATGCGGGACTGTCCTTCGCGATGGGCCGGTTGCTGGGGCGGCGGTTGCTGCGCCGCTATATCGGCCCGCGCCTGGCACGCATCAGCCGCCGGCTGGGGCGCGGCGGCGTGCCTGTCGTTGTGGGCATGATGGTGACACCGCTGGGGCCATACACCTTCGTCAATATGGTCTGCGGCGCGTCGCATGTTCGCCTGCTGCATCATCAACTGGGCGTCGCGCTGGGACTGGCGCCAACCCTGGCGCTGCTGGTCGTTCTGGGTGACGGGCTATGGCGGCTGATCGAGAATCCGACACCGCTGAACCTGACCATGCTGGCCGGGATTATCCTGCTATGGGCGCTGGGCGGCTTCGGGCTGCAATATCTGCTGGACCGCCGCCCCGGATCACGCAGCGCGCAAGTCAGGCGCCGGGCCGCCGACCGCAGGCAGCGCCAGCGCCCGCCGGGCGCTACATCACCTTGAAGCTCTTGTCGCGTCCCTGGACGTTGAGGTCCAGCTTGCCCTGGCGTTCGAAGTCCACGCTGGGCAACAGCACATGGTCGAGGAAGGCCGTGCCCGCCACCCGGTAATCCACCCCGTTCTTTTTCTGGACCGCCTGGATCTGCTTCATGACCGCTAACACCGAGACGGTCACTTCAACCGGTACGACGGCACGCCCCAGGCGTGGTATATCGACGCGGTCATTCGACAGGCCCTCGGCGAAATCCAGTCCGTTCATCTGCATGCCGAATCGCAGACCGGTCAGCGGAATATCGAAATCGTTGGGATTGGAGACCAGGAGCTTCACTTCCAGATGCTGGCTCAACCCTTCGGTATTCAGCAGCCTGACATCCTGCAACGTGATATGCGGCGCCTTGACTTCCTGCGGGGTAACGCAACCGGCCAGTCCGGCAAGAAGAATAATCACGGCAAGCGGGGCAAACCAACGGGACATACTGAAAACTCCTTGTTCAATAACTTGGGACGGATCATACGAGGCAAAAGTGAACGTAATGCTTACCGGTATGGGGAATCTCATACCCGCAGCGCTTGGAATGCGCTTTTTTGTCGGTATACTGAGCATGACACAAGCTGGTGAACCATCGCATCTACCATGACGAAACCGGGCAAATTACGACCTGACGAAACGCTGGACCGATACCAGTCCCTTTGGGATCGGCCCGGTTTCTTGGTGCGCAGGCTGCATCAGATTCATGTAGCGATGTTCCATGAAGAATGCGGCAATTTCGGGATCACGCCGGTGCAGTTCGGTTTGCTGACCATCCTCGACCGCAAGTCGCCGCTGGATCAGGTGACACTCGCCGCCGAAGTCGGCATCGACCGCACCAATGTCGCCGATGTCGTGGCGCGGCTGGAAAGCCGGGGCCTGGTGGAACGCCGGGCCAACCCGTCCGACCGGCGCACCAGGCTGGTCTCGATAACGGAGGACGGCCGGGCCTTCCGGCAGCGCGTCCACAAATGCATGGAAATCACCCAGGAACGCTTCCTGGCGCCACTGGGCGAGGAAGACCGGCGGATTTTCATGCGCCTCCTGCGCGATCTCATCGAAGCCAACAACGAAACCGGCCGCGCACCGTTGCGCAGCACGCTGGTTTCGGAGAAGTGAGGGACAATACCCGGTTGGCGGAGCATCCCTACTCGGCCGCGGGCTTCATCCGTTCGATGGCCTTTTTGCCGATGCGGTCGGGGTGGTTGCGCCGGGTGCTGAATTTCCCTGCCGGCTCAAACACTTCATCGGGAATGCGGAAATAGCCCTGGGCATAATGCTCGGCCGCGGTCGGGTGCAGGGTAATCGAATCGAACGGGCAGACATCCAGGCAGAGCTCGCAGCCGATGCAATTGTCGGTATGGACCTCGATGTGACCCTCGGGCGACTGGCTCAACGCCTCGTAGAAGCACATCTGGATGCAGACGGTGCAGGTCGGGTTCTGACAAGTGTCGTGATTGACCATCGCATGGACCCGGTTGCGGCTGAACTGCTCGGAATAGTCCCGCACCGCCTTGCGCGCGGCGAGTCCGTGCATAGAGGCCACGTCCTCGTAGCCATGCTCGTCCATGAAGCGCCCGATCCCCTTGATGACGTTGGGCAGCCATTTGATGCCCTTGATCATCAGCACCGAGCCGATCTGCACGATCCCGGCGCCGCTCATGATGAACTCTATCGCATCGCGATGGTCGAAAATGCCGTTGGAGCCTGAAATCGGCATGCCGAGTTCCTGGTAGATCCGGTGCACCCAGCGCAGGGTCAGCGCCTTGGTCCAGGGGCCGCCGATGCCCGCAGGGCCGGCAAGGCGTGGCTCGCCGGTCTCGATATCGACCGCGAAGCCGGTATAACGGTTGGTCGCGGTGACCGCCGCCGCGCCGGCCTGCTGGACCGCGCGGGCGACCTCGAGCACCGGTGCCTGGTCAGGCGTCAGTTTGATCATCACCGGAATGTCGACCGCGTCGCAAACCTTGCGCGTCACCTCGGCCGCCACATCGGGAACCTGGCCGATCATGCTGCCGCCATGCACACCGGGCATCATCGCCGGGTGCGGGCAGCCGAAATTCAGCTCCACCATGGGCAGGCCGCAATCCTCGATGGTGCGGCAGATATCCATCCAGCCGTCGATATCCCTGGCCCCGGCGCTGCCGATCAGATGGGCGCCGCGCTCCGCCGCATAGGCTTGGGTTTCCTTCAGGTAAGGAACCCAGTCCTTGTAGTAGGTGCTGGAATAGCCGGAGCGGCTGTAAAACACGAAATCGCGGGGCACCTTGCCTTTGATGATCTCCCCTTCCTGGTTCATGATGCAGTATTTCGAGTTCTCGGTAAGGCGCGCCATATCCTCGATATCGGTCAGCGTCTTGATGATCGCCCCGGCCGCGCCCGCGTCGAAACACTGCTTCATCAGGTCCGGGCTGTTGGTCGGTTCCAGCGACGCAACCACCATCGGGTTTTTAAAGTTCAATCCGCAGAATTCGACATCCAGCTTTGCCATGAAGCATGTTCCCCTGTCTGTATAACCGGGCTTCGGCCAGCCGCCGATCCAAATCGCAGCGGCTATCGCAAGGCCATTAATCAGCATACTGATTAATGGCGTCGAGTCAACAGATTGATGGTAGCGCCGCCGCCGCCATTCCCCCTTCACCGCAGGAAGGCGAATGCGTCAGCCTGACTTTCTTGGATCCTTCCGCTGCATCTCGTCCACCGCAGTGGGGTCGTCTTCCAGAATTCCCATTTCCAGCTCGATGCGGCGGACCTTTTCGAGCGTCATTTCCAACAGCTGGCGATTGAACCCGATCAGATCGGCAACCAGCCCGATCAGGAAGGTCATGAAGCCGATCACCAGCAGCGAGCCGCCCAGCACCAGCGACTGGATATGCCCGTCACCCTGGCCGATCGCGTAGAGATAGAGGAAGCGGATGACCGGCAGCATGCCGGCGATCGTTATCAACATACCGATCGCCACGAAGAACTTCAGCGGCCGGTACATGGAATACATCCGCACCATGGTGGTCAGCGACCGTTCCAGAAACTGCGGGATGCTCCTGAACAGGCGCGAATCGCGGGTCTTTGCGTTGGTGCGGATCGGCACCGCGGCAACCGCCATCTTCTTGCGTCCGGCCTGGATCAGCATTTCGATCGTGTAGCTGAAGGGCGACACGATGTTCAGATGCAGCGCCGCCTCGCGCGAAATCGCCCGGAACCCGCTGACCGCGTCTGGCACCGTGGTTCGCGATACCCGGCGCACCACCGCGCTGCCGTATTTCTGCAGCAGCTTCTTGAACATGGAAAAATGCGGCACCGTTTGGGTCTGGCGGTCACCGACGACGATATCGGCCTCGCCGCGCAGGATCGGTTCGATCAGCGCGGGGATATCCGCGCCGCAATACTGGTTGTCGCCGTCGGTATTGACGATGATGTCCGCGCCGCGTCGCAGGCAGGCGTCGATGCCGGTGCGGAAGGCCGGGGCCAGCCCCTTGGTATTGCGGTGGCGCACGATATGATCGACGCCGATTTCGCGGGCCACCTCGACGGTCCGGTCGGTCGATCCATCGTCGACGATCAGCACCTCGACCCTGTCCACGCCGGGAATATTGCGGGGAATATCCGCCACCGTTCCAGGCAGGGTATGCTGCTCGTTGAGACAGGGAATCTGGACGATCAGCTTCATCGGCGGCGCAGTCTTGCGGTTTCGTATGGAAAATCCGGTAACATCCACGCCAGCAATAGCAGTTTTAGGTTAATTGGAAATAAAGGCCGGGCCGAGCTCTTGGAAACTAGTGGAGTAAATCTAGCGGCGGTGAATCCGCGCCAGCCAGACATCCCCCTGCTCATGAAGCTCTTCCACTTCCAGCCCTTCCAGCAGCTTGTCCGCTTCCAGCCGTTCCCGGTATTCCTCGTTGAACGCCAGATAAACGGGCCGGCCCTGCGCGAGGTGAATATCCACGAGACGCCGGAAGTCGTCGAAATCGTCATTGCGCGGAAAGGCCAGGCGGATGCCGTCGTCGATGAGCACGGATACGCGGTTCGCATAACGTGAAAAAACGATGGCATCGGGTTCGACTATCGTCTGGACATCGGCGCCGATCCTGTAGTTGACGGCGCGCGATGCCGACGAGCGCAGCAAGTCGTAGGCGAAAGCTGTGCTGAATGCCCAGGCGAGGCCCACCGCAGCGAGCGTCAGGCCGGCCCCGCCAATGGCGAGCCGTAACCGCCCGGCGGAGATCGTACGCAGGATCAGGGCGGCCGCAAGCGCCGCTGCGATCGCCAGCGGCGTAATCAGCAGCACCGGTTCCACCGTCAACTCGGGGTCCTTCAGAAGCAGGAAGCTCCATGGGAGAGCGGTGAGCAGTCCGAGGGTCACGGCGGTTTTCCGCCAGCCGTCCGGAATGCCGGAAGAAAGGGTCTTCCAGGCATCGGCCGCGAGGATCACCGCCAAGGGCAGAATCGGCAGAAAATAACGCATGTTAAGCGACAGGCCGCCATGCCATCTATGATAACTGTAAAGCGTGATGAAGGCGCCAATGACGAGGAACAGAATGGCGGTCCGGCCGTCGCGCCGCCGCAGCCAGCCGGCGGCCGGTATGCCCAGCAGGACCAGCCAGGGACAGTTTTGCAGCAATGCCTTTTTCAGCCATTGGCCATAGACAAGTCCGCCGGTCGGCGTTCGGCTGACGCCCCACTCATCGATATCGGGGCGGAATCTGAGATCGACCAACAGTTCCAAGGCTCCCTGCATCAGCCGCCATGACAGGGCTCGCGTCTGCGGAACAAGCATGATCAGAGCGACCGCGACTATTCCTGCCGCCGCGATCCAGAGCGGCCGGCCCGCATAGTGCCGGCAAACCGGTTCGCGGGTCGCGAACCAGGCCAGCGCGACTGCGGTGCCAACAGCGGCAACCATGGAGATGTAGCCGTGAACACTGTCGGCGCCGCTCGAATCGGTGCCGTAAGTGAAGGGAGAGAAGATCCCGAACTTGGCTTCGTTTGTAATGGCGAGCAGCAGCAGGCCGGGAACCAGCCCGGCGGCGAGCCCGATCAACGGCCGGACCCGCGGCGGCGACCCAAACAGAAATGGCAGCGCCAGCGCCGGTGCGACGAGTATCGCGTCATATCTTATGCCGGCGCCGATCCCGACGACCAGCCCCGCCACCGCCGCCCAGACCGTCGCCTGGCCGGGCGATTCCCTGTCCAGCGCCACGAGGCCGGCCAGGACCGCCGCGGCCACCATGAACATGGAGAGCGAATGCGGCCAGGCGCCCTGCGCATATTCCCAAGTGAAGGTGCCCAGGATCAGGAAAAGCACGGCGTTCAGCGCCACCGAGCGGTCACCGTATAGGCGGCGCGCAATCGCCGCAGTCGCCCATACCGTCCCGAAAAAGGCCAGCAGGTTGATCCAGAAGAGCCCTTTGTAGCCGCCGATCATATAGAAAGGCGCAGCAATGAAGGCATAGATCGCCGGGTATTGCGGAACCAGCCGTGGCGCCGCGCCATCGCGCAGATCCTCGCGTAGCAGCGCGTAGACAAGTTCGTCGGACGGCGTTTCGCCGTAGCCGTTCCATACGGCGAGCGATCCGTCCTGCGCCATGGCGCGGGCCATCATGTGATAGACGCCCTCATCGACGCTGAAATGGCTCGGCTGGGTGATGACCAGCACATAGAACACCTGCAACGCCATCAGAACGAAAACGATGGCATATTTCGCCTTGTCGGCGCCGGTCATGCCGGACGACCCGCCGGCACGTCGGCAAAGGGCGATTTGCCGTCCATGATCACCGCCTTACAGAGCGGCAGGGACAGCGCCAGCAAACCCCATATGTAGAGCGATCCCAGCGTAATCTCCATCCAGGGCGGCCCATAGAAGAGACCGTCCGCAACGATCCGCGGCGTCGCCAGCAGCAGCGCGCCGGCGACCATAGCCCGGGTCCAGGCGGTTGCAAACAGCGGCGGCAGCAGGAACAACCCGTAATGGATCCAGGCCACGGGCGAAGCCAGCAGGCTGGCGATCAGCGCTATCAGCCCCGCGTCACGCGCGCCCGGCCGGTTGCGCCAGGCCCACCAGGCCAGCCCCAACAGGATGCCGACAGCCACTGCCTTGCCGAGCCATGGCAGGCCGAGACGCGAGGCATAGGCGACGACCGACGTATTGGTCACCCAAAGGAGTCGCGAGGGATCGTCATTTACGATCAACTCGATCCATTGCGGGTAGACTTCGAACCCGAAAAACAGCACCGGCAGCGCCGAGAGCACGGCGAACGAACCGAAGGCCGGTATCGCGGTCCGCCAATGGCCGGCGATCAGCAGCAATACCGGCCAGACCAGGAAATTGGTCTTCAAAGCCGCCACCAGCCCGATCAGCAGGCCCGCCGCGACCAGCCGCCCCCGATCCTGCAGGACCCAGGCGGCCGCCGCGGCAACCAGCAGCACCACGTAAATCTGTCCCAGCATGATAGTGCCCCAGAACCCGGGCATGGACAGCGCCCAGAGCACCAGCCACTTCCCGCCCGGCGGCCGGTATATCCGGTTCAAGGTCAGCAAAATCGCAATGAACGCGATCAGCGAGCCCCACCAGATGACCCGCAGGGTGATATGAGGTTCGAACAGCGACATGGGCGCGAAGACCAGCAGCGAGGCCGGCGGGTTCAGGTTGGGGTTGGCGCCATCGAAATGTTTGATCGTCACCCGATAGGACTGTTCGTGGATTTCATAGGGATTGCGACCTTCCAGGGCGGCCCTGCCGGACTCGTAGAAGGTTCCGAAATCGCGGAGCGACTCCTGCGGCCAGGAAATTAGGACCTGAAGCAGAATGTTCAGCCCGATCAGCACATAGAGGCAGACCCGCGCCAGCTTCTTCCAGGGCGCAATCTCCAGCGTTCGCGATGCGGCTTCAGTCATCGGATTCGTCCGCCAATCGGGGTTGGGCAGGCCGTTGCCGCGCCAACAATCCGGTATGCCGCGTTAAAATAGCGTTATCGCTCGGCATCCCGGCCTTCACTATTTTCCCGCCACCCGGTAGATATCGAAAAAAGACCCTGCATGGACCGGCGCCAACAGGTCCGGCAACGGATTTTCCCTGGCCCCGAAATGGGTGATCAACACATAGTCATACCGTTGCGGCCAGTCCTGCCAGAACGGCTTCATGCCGACACCACCCGCGACCGCCTCACCACCGCGCGCCGAATCCACCAGCAGCGCCAGTTCAATCGGCGCGCCGAATTCCGTGTCCATCGCCACGCGCGCCGGTGCGGGCCTGACCGGTTGCTTCGCGGGGTCGGTGAACATCGTCGGCACGAAGGCCGAGCGGTCTACCACAGCGATTACCGGCATATGCCAGTAGGCATGATCGAAGCGGGTCTCGCCGTCGGCCAGGGGGATATTCTGTTTCTGCACCGGCAGTATCGCCGCACCGGGCTCGACAACGCTCAAGGCTGCCCTGAATTCAGTAAAATCCCGATCCACCCGCCGCCATTCGTCCGATATGTCGTAGATGCGCCAGGCGAACAGCACCAGCCCGGCGCAGATCACCGTTGCCATGGCCTTCGGCCCCACGTTGCGCGGGCGCAGTCCCGCCACCAGCAACAGCGTGATGACGATGGGCAGCCGCAGGTCGGCATACCAGATATGACCCCAGGCGCCTTCCATCTCGAACGGCATGATGGCCGCCAGCAGGACGAGGATCGCCAGCGGCAGCCACATCGCGCGCGCCAGAACCAGCCTGCGGGTCGCCAGTCCGGCGATCAGCACTGCCAGGACGAACAGGAAAATGCCGAGGTCGATGGGTTTCAGATAGGTCAGCACCGGCGACCACAGCGCCCTTATTTTTGCCAGCAGCGGTCCATAAAAGAAGCTTCGTCCGCCGCCATCAGGCATCGTGGCCAGCACCAGGATGGCCGCGGGGACGAATTGCCAGGCGGTGGCAAGGCAGTTTCGCAACGCCGTCTTCCAGCCGGTGCGCAGGTCGGGCCAGGTCCGCGCCAGTTCGTAACCCGCGACGCAGACCCCATAGACGCCCAGCGCGAAAAGATGGGCAAAATAGAGCCCGATCAGAGCGGCGGGAAACAGGATCAGGCGAATCCAGGCCCGCCGGCTTTCGCTGGCGATCCAACCGGCGAATAGCAGCAGCGCCAGCCCCACCGCGAACAGATAGTTCAGGAAGCCCATGACCAGCAGGTGATTGTAGAGGAACAGCCAGACTGCGGCGGTCCAAAGCCCGAATTCACCATGCAGCACACGGTGAAGGGCCAGCGTCCCGGCCACCAGCAGGACCATGGTCAGCGCGGTGAAAAGAAGCCCCAGCGTCTCAACGGGCAGCAGCACCAGGAACGGCCACGAGACAAGATCCATCGCCAGGTTCGGCATCGCCGCCCAGGCGGTCTGGTAATTCCGCGCCAGTGCCTCGTCGGTGCCGATATTGGCGATGACATGCAGCCGCGCCAGATGATTCGGATAATCCACCAGCGCCGGCAGGTCGACGAGCGCAAGCGGCAGGAAAGCCGCCGCAGCCAGCAGCAAGTGAACCGCCAGAAGACCCTGGCGCGACAATGTCGCGACCTCGTTCCGTGCTGTCATGTCTGCCGCTGACGCCAAATGCCTTCACTGGGTTGCGGGGTCGGGGAATTGCACCCGACCGGGGGATATGTCCTTTTTTGCTAGACCGTTTCCAGTTAAATTTTCGGTAAAATGCGCAGCATTTCTTGCGCTTTTTGCAGTAGGGTACGATCGTTCAACGGCAGCCGCGGGGGAAGGGACAGCATATGGCGTTCTTCGATTGGAAGAATATGGACCGCTTGCCGCGCGGCCTCGCGCCCGAAAGCGTGCTCAAGCACAGATTCGGCGATTGGGTGGCGCGCCCCTGGCTGGACCGCGCCGCCTTCAGCAGCCTCGGCTGGTATTTCCCGCTTAGCCGACTCTGGGCCGCGGCCAGCTTGGCCGAGGGCGATGCCGACCGCTTCGCCGCGGAAGTTCCCTTCGCGGGTGGCGAGGGGCCGGAAGGCTGGCTGCTGGATCAGGCGCTGCAGGGCGTGCGCAGCGCAAGACGGCGCTACTTCCGCATCCAGGACGAATGGGAACAGGTCTGTTTCGGCGGATCGGCCCGCGCACCAAGCCGGATCGTGGAGAGCGAGCTGGAGCGCCGCACCGCCGGGCGCATCTGGATGGCGACCAGGGGCTTGATGGCGCCGCTGTTGTCGACCGACGGCATTCCAGCCGTTCATTGGCAGACCCCGCAGCCGGCGGATCTTCTGGCAGAACTGGCGCCGATGCTGGCCGACCCCGCCGCCTTCTATGCGCCGCCGGACCCGCTGCCCGCGATCGAGCAGTCGCACAAGGCGCCGGGGCCCGACGGTATGGAATACTGGCTGCGCTTTCCGTCCAAGGGCGGCGAGACCGCCTGGGCCAAGGTCTACGAACCGGAAGAACCGGCTGACCGGTTGCCGACCGCGATCCTCTGCCACGGGCTTTGCGTCGAACAGGAATTATGGGGAACCACGGCCGGCGTCCCCCACGCGCTGATCCGCCAGGGCGTGCGCGTGATCGCGCCCGAGGCCCCCTGGCACGGGCGGCGCATGCTGCCCGGCTTCTATGGCGGCGAGCCGCTGATCGCCACCGCGCCGCGCGGCGGTCCAGACCTGTTCCGCGCCGCCCTGTCCGAGATTGCCACGCTGACCGGCTGGGCGCGCGGCCAAGGCAGCCATATTGTGGCCATCGGCGGCACCAGCCTGGGCGCGCTGACCACCCAGCTCGCCGCGACCCAGGCCAAAACCTGGCCGGCGGCCCTTCGCCCCGACTTCCTGCTGCTGGTCACCACCAGCGGCAGCCTGCGCCAGGTCGCGGTGGACGGCGAACTGGGTACGGTGTTCGGCCTCGGCGAGGCCCTGGGACAAGCCGGCTGGACGGACGAGTCGCTGCAGGCGCTGAGCCCGCTTACCGACCCGGATGACGAGCCCGTCATGGCGCCGGACCGGATCGTCATGGTGCTGGGCCGCGAGGACAGCGTCACCGCCTTCGACGAAGGCCGCGACCTGGCGGAACGATGGCAAATTCCGGCGGACAACCTTTATATTCGCGATCAAGGCCATTTCTCCGCCGCCGTCGGCGTCGTCCATGACGACGCCCCGGTCCGCCGGCTGCACGAACTGATGAAGCGGGCAGGTTAGGAAAAGTCGCCGCACCGGGACCACTGCAGTCATCGGCTCGCCGGCACTGGGGGCCGGTTTTCTCGCGCATCCGCCCTGCCGAGTTTTCCACAAGGAAATATCGGGAAACAGTCCGCCTTGACTTGGCCCTGCCCTTTATCGGATAGAAGTAATTAACCATGTCGTTAGGACTCTCAGATCACAAAGCCGCGAAACGGCGCCGGTGGCGTCTGATCAGATGGCTGTTCACCCTCGCGTTCGTGGCGGTTCTCGGGGCCGCCTCTTACCGCGGCGGGTCGGAGCTTGCCAGGCGCGAGGTCTCGCGCCTGCAGCAGGAGGTCGGCGCGCTCACCACCGACATCGCGGCGCTTCGCGAAGAAAACGTTCAACTGCAAGAGCAGGCGGAGGCAGCCCGGTTGAGCGAGGCACAGTGGCAAAAGCGCTTCGAGGCGGAGGTACCGACCGGCAAATCCCGCGAGTTGCTCGCCCTGATCGAGGCGCAGACCGAAAAAGGCGCCGACCCGGCGCGGATCGAGTTCCTCGTTGGGGCAGCGGCCAACGAACGGTCCTGCGAAGACCTGCCGAAGACCAAGCGCTTTCTCGTCCGCACGCCGCTATACGAAGGCGCGAACGACGCCGTTACCTTCGGCGACAACGCCATCGTCGTCACCGCGCAGGGGGAATCGGCGACCGATGCCGACGGCAATCCCGAAGCCTGGTTCGACCCGGCAAAACCGGTCACGCTCAGCTTTATCGGACTCGGCGGCGGCGGCTCGGAGGTTTCCGGCGTCCTGCCCCTGCATCATTCGGTGGTGCGCGGCGACAAGGAATACCGCTTCAGCATCGTCGCCGCGGAACGCCAAGGCTTCGTCAGCGCCACGGAGGAGCGCTGCGCCTACCCGTAAGGCGGCCCGCATTCGAAAAGGCGATTCACAGGCTCCAGATTAGCCGCACTTGAAGTTCATCCGAAGGGTTTGCAGGACACCGTCCGCGGCCTTGGTGACATTGCGGTCGGCGAAATGCTGATGGGCCCAACGCGTGAAGGCCCATCTCACTTCATCGTCGCGGTTTTGCTCCGGCAGGCAGACTTTGTCGGCTTTGGCGGATCCCGACTTTATATAAGCGTCCGTGAAACCTTTGAGATACTGCTCGCACTCCATCTCGGAAACCGCACCGTCCCGGGAATCGTTGTCGCCGACGATGCAGGGGCCCAGCAGTTCACCCACGGTATAGGCCGAGATCTCGGTTGCGCCCGCGGAAGTCGCCAGCAGGAGGGCGGCGGCGAGCGCCGCCCCGATGCAGGCTGGATGTCGTTTGGTCGCCATGTTTCGGTCCTCCTCTTTACTGCTGCTTGGACAGGGCTTGAACGGCACGGTTCATGACGTCTCGATGCTGCTCATTATTGACCCATCCAGGCGTGTTGACTTTGGCCCAGAACGCGGGGTCGGCCATGTTCTGATGGCAGCCCATGCACAGCCCGGTGCGTTCCATCTTGTCCCGCATCTCCTGCGGCAATGGGCCGGTCAGCGGCCAGTGCGACCCGATACTGACCAGTTGCTCGCCGTCGCGGGTGATGATCTGCGACAGATCGTGGTCGAGGCTTGGGATGGCCGGGGACTGCACCTGCGTCTGCTGCGGGATCGTACGGCCCTGCGCGGTTTCCAGATCGACCGTGAAGCCCTTGTCGTAGCCCTTGAGGAACCGTCCGTCTTCGATGCCGTAGCCGAGCGTTTTCGGGTTGTCATGACAGCTTTCGCAGGTCCGCGCCTGACGGCCCGCCGTGTGCGGCTGCACCGCCGCATGATCGAGGCCCTTGCCTTCCGGTGTCTTCCAGGTCTCGTTGTTGATGATCGTCTTGCCGTCCTTGTCGATGACCGTGGTGATAACCTGGCAGCCGGGCATCAGCGGGCTGACGCGGCCTTCGCCGTTGATGCCGAGGATCGGCGTCTCCCACCGCAGGTACGACCGCGTTTCGGACACCTTGCCCGGGCCGGTGAGGCCGTTGGTGCCAAGCGGGTTGTCCGCAGTCAGGCCGTCCGCGCCACGCGCGTTGGCGTTCAGCAGCCAGTCGACATCGGTCTTGCCCTTCGAGTAGTCGACGGTGATGTGGCAGCCGTAGCATTGCGGCGCCCAGTCGGCATGGCAGGCATAGCACTCCAGCGAGTCCATATGCTTGGCGATGCTGCCCATGGCGACGCGGCTGTTGATG
>CAMYNJ010000050.1 GCA_947259795.1 uncultured Alphaproteobacteria bacterium
ACAACTACGCCAAGACCTTCGCCTGACCGGCGGGCCGCGCGTAACGAAAGGCGGGATCGGACGGTATGCCGAGCCTCAAGGACCTGAAAATCCGGATCAACAGCGTCAAGTCGACGCGGAAGATCACGTCGGCCATGAAGATGGTCGCTGCGGCCAAGCTGCGCCGCGCGCAGGAGCAGGCGGAGGCCGCCCGTCCCTATGCGGAGCGCATGGACCGCATGCTGGGCTCCCTGGCCGCCGCCGCAGCGGGCCGCCCGGGTGCACCCGTGATGCTGGCCGGCACCGGCAAGGACAATGTTCACCTGCTGATCGTCGCCACCGCTGACCGTGGTCTGTGCGGCGGCTTCAACTCGTCGATCGTGCGTGCCTCGCGCGGCCGCATCCGCGCGTTGCGCGGCGAGGGCAAGACGGTGAAGATCCTCTGTGTCGGCAAGAAGGGCAACGACCAGCTGCGCCGCGAATATCGCGATGATATCATGGATGTCATCACCGATATTGGCAGGCCGTCGCTGACCTTCGTGGACGCCGAAGGGGTAGCGGACAAGGTCACCCGGATGTACGAGGCGGGCGAATTCGATATCTGCACGATCGTCTACAACCGGTTCAAGTCGGCGATGACCCAGATCGTGACGCAGCAGCAGCTGATTCCCTTCGCGCCGCCGGAGGCGGAGGAAGGCGGAGAGACCGCGGGCGCCGATATGCTCTATGAGTATGAGCCGGAGGAGTCGGAGATATTGGATGCGCTGTTGCCCCGGAACATTTCCGTGCAGGTCTTTCGCGCGCTGCTTGAAAACGCCGCCAGCGAACAGGGCGCGCGCATGACCGCCATGGACAGCGCCACACGCAACGCCGGCGATATGATCGACAATCTGACGATCCAGTACAACCGGGCCCGTCAGGCGGCGATCACCAAGGAACTCATCGAGATCATTTCGGGCGCCGAGGCGCTGTAGGCGCGGTCGCCGGTCCGGAAACCAGGAATTTGCGAATAGGAGCTCAATAAGATGGCGAAGAACCTTGTCGGCTCAGTCTCCCAGGTCATGGGCGCCGTGGTTGACGTGCGTTTCGAAGGCGACCTGCCGGCGATCCTGAATGCGCTGCATTGCCAGAACCAGGGCCAGAAGCTGGTGCTGGAGGTGGCCCAGCATCTCGGCGAATCAATTGTCCGCACCGTGGCCATGGACTCGACCGAAGGCCTCGTGCGTGGGCTGGAGGTCACCGATACCGGTGGCCCGATCAGCGTGCCGGTCGGCCCGGAAACGCTGGGCCGCATCATGAACGTCATCGGCGAGCCGGTGGACGAGCGCGGCCCGGTCAAGACCAAGCAGAAGCTCCCGATCCATCGTGATGCGCCGGCCTTCGTCAACCAGTCGACGGAATCCGAAATCCTGGTCACCGGCATCAAGGTCGTCGATCTGTTGGCGCCCTACGCCAAGGGCGGCAAGATCGGCCTGTTCGGCGGTGCCGGCGTCGGTAAGACCGTCATCATCATGGAACTCATCAACAATATCGCCAAGGCGCATGGCGGCTATTCGGTGTTTGCCGGCGTCGGCGAGCGTACCCGCGAGGGCAACGACCTCTATCACGAGATGATCGAATCGGGCGTGATCGACCTCGAAGGCGATGGCTCCAAGGCGGCGCTGGTCTATGGCCAGATGAACGAGCCGCCGGGCGCGCGTTCGCGCGTCGGCCTGACCGGTCTGACCCTCGCCGAATATTTCCGCGACGAGGAAGGCCAGGACGTGCTGCTGTTTATCGACAACATCTTCCGTTTCACACAGGCGGGTTCGGAAGTGTCTGCGCTGCTGGGCCGCATTCCGTCGGCGGTGGGCTATCAGCCGACGCTGGCCACCGACATGGGCACCCTGCAGGAACGCATCACCTCGACCGACAAGGGCTCGATCACCTCGGTGCAGGCCATCTACGTGCCGGCGGACGATCTGACCGACCCGGCCCCGGCCACCTCCTTCGCGCATCTCGACGCCACCACCGTGCTGTCGCGCCAGATCGCGGAGCTTGGCATCTACCCGGCGGTCGATCCGCTCGACTCCACCTCGCGCATGCTCGATCCGCGCATCATCGGCGATGAGCATTACGGCGTCGCCCGTTCGGTGCAGGAAGTGCTGCAAACCTACAAGTCGTTGCAGGATATCATCGCCATCCTGGGCATGGACGAACTGTCGGAAGACGACAAGCTGGTCGTGGCCCGCGCGCGCAAGATCCAGCGCTTCCTGTCGCAGCCCTTCCATGTGGCCGAGGTCTTCACCGGCAGCCCGGGCCAGCTGGTCAGCCTGGAAGACACCATCAAGGGCTTCAAGGGTATCGTCGCCGGCGATTACGACGACCTGCCGGAGGCGGCCTTCTATATGGTCGGCGCAATCGAGGAGGCGGTCGAAAAAGCCAAGAGAATGGCCGCCGAGGCCGCCTGACAAGGAGTTCGCTGAATGTCCGAAAAGGTTGAATTCGAGCTGGTCTCGCCGGAAAGGCTGCTGCTGTCCGAGCCCGTCGAGATGGTGGTCGTGCCCGGCGCGGAGGGCGATTTCGGCGTGCTGGCCGGCCATGCGGCGACGGTGTCCTCGATCCGGCCGGGTGTGCTGGCCGTCTTCGAGAACGGCGATGTTACCGCACGGGTGTTTCTATCGGGCGGATTCGCCGAGGTGACGCCCGAGCGTTGCACGGTTCTGGCGGATGACGCCGCCGCGCTCGAGGATCTGGATCGTGCCGAGATCGAAAAATCGATCGCCGACCTGCGGGACGACGTTAACGTGGCCCGCAACGACGCCGAAAAAGAGGCGGCGGAGAAGGCGCTGGCCATCGCCGAGGCCAAGATCGCCGCGCTGGACAGCCCGATTTACTGAACCACTTTTTTTTATGGCAAGCACCCCGGGTCCCCTGCCCAGGGCGTTTTTGCCTGTTCACCGCTTCTTCGGTCGAACTTCTCTGTTTGGAGGGTGGCCCCTCCCCCTTATGAACGAAAAAACGGGTGACAGCGCGCGCCGGATCGCCCAATATCAGCCCGATCTTCCAAAACCGCGCCGACAATGAGCGACGGGAACGAGACAGGGGGAAACATGCGCGCGATCCTGAAATGCGGATCCTTGATGGGCCCGGCGGGCTTGGTATTTATGGCCGGCACTCCGGCCTTCGCCCAGGAGGGGGGAGTCCTGAACGGCGCGAACACCGCCTGGATCCTGACATCCACGGCCCTGGTTTTGTTCATGACGCTGCCGGGGCTGGCGCTGTTCTATGGCGGGCTGGTCCATACAAGGAATGTCCTGTCAGTCCTGATGCATTGTTTCGCCGTGGCCTGCCTGGCATCGGTCCTGTGGCTGGCCTTCCTGTATAGCTTCGCTTTCGGAGATGGCGGCTCGGCGAACGCTTTTTTTGGCGGTTTCGGCAAGATTTTCCTGGCCGGCGTCGCCGCCGACTCGTTGTGGGGCGACATTCCGGAAACCGTGTTCTTCATGTTCCAGATGACTTTTGCGATCATCACACCGGCGTTGATCGTCGGTGCTTTCGTGGAACGCATGAAATTTTCCGCCGTCCTGTGGTTTTCGACGCTCTGGCTGATCGTCGTCTATGCCCCGGCCGCGCACTGGATCTGGGGTGGCGGCATGCTCAGCGACGGGGGCCTGCTGGGCATGGGCGTCCGCGACTTCGCGGGCGGCATCGTCGTGCATGTGACGGCGGGAACCTCCGCCCTGGTTGCTGCTGTCATGGTTGGCAAGCGGCGCGGTTTCCCGGGCGAGATCACCCCGCCACACAGTCCGGTGCTGACCATGATGGGTGCGGCGATGCTGTGGGTCGGCTGGTTCGGATTTAATGCGGGCAGCGCCCTGACATCGGACGGGGCCGCCGGCATGGCGATGACCGTGACCCATATTTCCGCCGCCACTGCCTCGCTGGTCTGGATGGGCCTGGAATGGCTGCGTTACGGCAAACCCAGCCTGATCGGCATCGTCACCGGCATGGTGGCGGGGCTTGCGACCGTGACGCCGGCCTCGGGCTTCGTCGGGCCGCTTGGCGGGTTCGTCTGCGGGCTGGCGGGCGGGGCCATCTGTTTTTTCGCCACGCCTTGGGTCAAGCACAGGCTGGGCATTGACGATTCGCTGGATGTGTTCGCGGTTCATGGCATGGGCGGCATGACCGGCACCATGATGACCGCTATTTTCGCCGTGCCCGCGCTAGGCGGCCTGGGTCTGGCCGAGGGCGCCTCGATCGGCGACCATCTTTTTGTGCAGGCGGCCGGAATCGTTATCGTCGCACTCTGGTCGGTGGTGATCAGCTTCGTCATACTGAAGGCAATCGACCTGACAATCGGGCTTCGCGTATCGCCCGAAGTGGAGACCGAAGGCCTTGATATCACCACGCATGGGGAACGCGGTTACAGCCTGTGATTCGGTAGACCGGCCAGGCTATTAGGGAAAAAAGGATATGAAACTAATTGTCGCCGTCATCAAACCGTCAAGGCTGGACCAAGTGCGCGAGGCGCTTACCGAAATCGGCATCGAGGGAATGACCGCCAGCGAGGTCAAGGGCTATGGCCGGCAGAAAGGGCACAAGGAAATCTATCGTGGGTCCGAATATACCGTCAATTTCGTGCCGAAGGTGAAGATCGAAATCGCCGTGGCCGACGAATTGGCCGAGCGCGCCATGCAGGCCATCCGTGATGCTGCCGGTACCGGCCAGATCGGCGACGGCAAGATCTTCGTCCTGCCCATGGAGGCTGCAGTCCGCATCCGTACCGGCGAAAGTGGCAACAACGCGCTGTGACAGCGCCGTGCGCGCCGTGAACGAAAAACGCCCGGAGCATGGACCCCGGGCGCTTCTTTCCATAACATGATCGTTGGCCGCGCTATTGCTGACCCTGCTGCATCATCTGCTGCATCATCGCGTTCATGTCGAACTTCTGATAGCCGGCCGGAACCTCGAACATTGAGGCATCCTGTGCGCCGATCTCGATGTCGCGGACCTCGAAGACTTCGCCATTATCATCGACGCTCTTTACCAAGAACTCCAGTTCCGGGTCATACCAGACAGTGGTGTCGGCGGCCGCCTCGCCTTGGGAGACGCTTTTCTCGCCGGTGCATCTCCATTTCTCGGTGGCGCGGCCGTTCACGGTCTCCGAGCCCTGCTTCTCGCCATTTTCGTAGCCCATACAGGGATTGTTTTCATAGGGTTCCCAGCCAGACTGCTCCGGCGGAATTTCCATATACATTTTCTGGTCGTGCATCAGCGACCAGATGGTTTCCGAGTCCCACTTGACCAACGAGGAGACCTTCTGACCCCCGCTTACCATGTTCATCAGAAAACCGGGGCTCCCGACATGAATGGTGCCCATCTGCTCGACCTTACCGCTTTCTCCGTTAAGCCATAATGTTCCTGTGAATCCCGGCCCGTCGTAATTTGCGGCGCTCGCGGTAAAAGCGGATCCGAGCAGGAAAACGACCGCCGCTGCTGCTACTCTGAAACTCGTCCTCATCACTATTACTCCTGTCTGTTTCATTTTTCGAATACCGCGGTCGAAGATTCGGCCGGGGCAGATTGCCAAGGGGAAAAGGCCCGGAATTCAATCCTTTCTAGTTTTGCGCGGCCGGCGTTTCGAACAGCGCGGCGTCCGGTTTGCCCGGCCTTATGTTTCGGAGTTCGGTTATATAGCCCTGCTCATCCGACCGCACCTGGTATCGCAACGCCGGGTCCCACCAGATTTTGGTGTCCGGCATATATTGCGTGCTGCCGATGCATTGCCAAGCCTGGGCAGCCCTGCCCGCAACTTCAGCCGCACCCAGTTCTTTCCGGTATTCGAAATCCGCGCAGGCGATGCCGTGGAAGCGGCCCCAGTCGTTCTCCCCCATCGGCAGGAAATTAACCGAGCCAGTATCCAGATCGATATAGATGAACTGCGGTACGGCGAATTGCGCGATGACAATATCCGGCCCTTCTACAGAGCGGACCGATTCCAGGCGGTATCCTCCGACGCCGACATAGAGCCTGTAGCGCAGTTCCAGTGCATCCTGGGTTCCGAACCAGGCTTCGGCGGAGAACGGGGCTCCCCTGTATCCGTCCGCCCCGGCGACTCCCCCCCATGCGAAAGATGTCGCCACTGCAACGATGCCGGCGGCCGATCTACGGAATTTGCTTGCCACAGCCCTGCTTTCTGTTCCGCGGCGCCCCGGCCGTTATCTTACTCCACGGTCTCGACGTCGGCCACACGCGCGGTTGCGTTTACCGATGCGGCTTCGGTCGGAATGTCGAACAGGGCCGGCGGTTGGCGGCCCGGCACGATCTTCCTTAATTCGATCGCCACACCGTTATTCGCTTCCCTGCGGATAAAATGCTTCAACTCGTCATCGTACCAGACAGTTACCTTGTAGCCCGGGCGATATCCCGCATCAAGTAGCGGCTGCTTGGGCCGGTCGCAACGCCAGACCTGAACTTCGCGCCCGGCCATGCTGTCCGAGCCAACATTGACGGCATTCCTGAAGCCGGCGCAGGGCGCATCGCCGAACTGCATCGCCAGCGCGCCGTGACTGTCTTCGTTGATGTCCACACGCCTGTTCGACATGACGGAAATAAAGTACTTTTGGAAGCTGTTGAAAACGAATGACTTAATTTTGGCGCGACCGTCGATTTCAATGTGATATCCACCACGGTCGAAATAGTAGCGGCCGGCATAGCGGCCGCTGCCCAGCCTGGGATCCCTGATCTCTACTTCGGCAGACAATCCAGGGCCGGTATATTTCCCCGCCAGGGCCGGCGGCGCGGCGACGCAGACAACTGCGGCGAGGACAGATAATCCGATAAGTCTATACATCTTCCCATCCTCCCGCTTGCGGCAAAGAGGACCTCCGCTTTCGTTGGACTAGAGGCGTTGCCTCACCATAAAACACCCTGTTTCGTTAAGTTTGCCCTAATAAACGCGATGAGTCCGACCCGTCGCCGGCCGGCAGTCGCTGTATGCCGCCGAAATTTCTGCTATGGTCGGCGCAGTTTCGGCAGCGAGGATGATGTTGCCCCGTGAATAGCTTTCAGCGCCCCAAGAAATGGCTGCAGATCAGTTTGCGCAGCGCCGTCCCGGCCTGGATTGTACTGGCGCTGCTTGTCGCCGCCGGCTCCTTGTCGTTTCGCCACGCTCTGCTGGCCGGTCTGCTGGCGGTCGTGCTGGCCGCGCTGATAGCTTGGCGCCCGGCGCGCCTCAGGGATGCGTTGCGCCTGCGCGTGGATGCGCTGACCTCCGGCGCTCCCGATCCGGGGCGACCGATTGCGAGCGACGGGTTGAACCGGTCATTCGACCGCCTGGTCCGCATATGGCGGGAACAAGCGAGCCGGCTTGCCGCCGAAGCGTCCGAGCAACCGCGTGTCATCGACCTCCTGCCGGACCCGGTCCTGCTTGTCGCGGCCGACCGCCGCGTCACCCGCGCGAATCAGTCTGCCCGCGAACTGGCAGGGATCGACCTGAACGGACATGACCTTGCCAGCGTGGTGCGCAACCCGGCACTCCTGGCCGCAATGGACGCCGTGCTTGCCGGCGCAGCCGGACAGTCCATCGACATTTCCTTTCCCGTACCCATAGAGCGGCATTTCGCGGTCCGGGTCGAGCCGCTGGGCGAGGACCTGCCGGACGCCGCGGTCGCCGTATTTCACGATCTCACCGCCCTCGAACAGACCGAGCGAATGCGATCAGACTTCGTCGCCAATGTCAGCCACGAACTCAAGACACCCCTGGCCAGCCTGCTCGGCTATATCGAAACGCTGCAAGGACCGGCACGCGAAGACGCCGAGGCGCAGGTCCGGTTTCTCGCCATCATGGACGACCAGGCACGGCGCATGGCGCGGCTGGTCGAGGATTTACTGTCGCTGTCGCGCATCGAGATGGAAGAACATTCCCGCCCCACGGGCAGCGTATCGGTCGGCGGATTGCTGGATGAGGTCGCGGGCCTTCTGGCGCAACAAGCCGCGAAGCGCAGTGTGGAAGTTACCCTTGACCTGGCAGAGGGCCTGGCGCCGCTGACCGGCGACCGGGACCAGCTGGCCGAGGTGTTCGAAAACCTGATCGGCAATGCGATCCGCTATGGCCGCGAGGGCGGCGAGGTCCGCGTGATCGCCAGGCCGGAACCGGCGGGCCATATCACCGTTTCGATCGAAGATGAAGGCGAAGGCATCCCTGCCGAACATATCCCGCGCCTTACCGAGCGCTTCTATCGCGTCGATGCGGCGCGCAGCCGCGAGCGCGGCGGCACCGGGCTGGGTCTGGCGATTGTAAAACATATAGTCAGCCGCCATCGCGGTCGTCTGGTGATCGAGAGCGAACAGGGCCGGGGCAGCCGGTTTTCCGTGATCCTGCCAGCGGTGCCGGCGATGGAGTCCGCCCCCTGAAAGATAAAGGTTGCAGTTATATGGCAGGTAGTTGTCATACAGTTGTCATAGAACTGTTGTAGAGGGTTCATAGAGGGATTGTAGTGTTTCCCGTGAAGGTTCTCCTGTTTTGGGGAGCCGCTGGAAAACAGAACCCAATGAGGAGTTCCACGATGTTAAAGAGGGTACTCACCCTTGCCGGCCTGGCCCTGGTTATCGGCGCCGGCGCCGCGGAAGCCCGTGACCAGATCCGCATCGTCGGGTCGTCGACGGTGTTTCCGTTCTCGACCGCGGTCGCCGAGCGTTTCGGCAAGACCACCGATTTCAAGACGCCGGTCGTCGAGGCGACCGGGTCGGGCGGCGGCCTGAAGCTGTTCTGCGCCGGGGTCGGTGTCCAGCATCCCGACATCACCAACTCGTCGCGCCGAATCAAGGCCTCCGAAGTCAAGATGTGCGCCGGCAACGGCGTTGCGGAAATCGTTGAGGTCAAGATCGGCTATGACGGGATAGTCATCGCAAATTCCAAGAAATCCCCCCAGTACGAACTGACGCTCAAGGACCTGTTCCTGGCGCTGGCCAAGGATGTGCCCGATGGCGAGGGCAAGCTGATCCCGAACCCCTACAAGACATGGAAGGACGTCAATCCGGACCTTCCGGCTGCAAAGATCGAGGTGCTTGGCCCGCCGCCGACCTCCGGCACGCGCGACGCCTTCGTCGAGTTGGCGCTTGAGGGCGGCTGCAAGCGCTTCGACTGGATCAAGGCTCTCAGCAAGAGCGACAAGAACCAGTACAAGGCGATCTGCCACACGATCCGCGAGGACGGCGCCTATGTGGAAGCCGGCGAAAACGACAATTTGATCGTGCAGAAGCTGGAGGCGAATCCCGATGCGCTGGGCGTCTTCGGTTTTTCCTTCCTCGATCAGAATTCCGACAAGGTGCAGGGCAGCAAGATCGAAGGCGTCGAGCCCGAATTCGATTTGATCGCCGAAGGCGAATATCCGGTGTCACGGCCGCTTTACTTCTATGTCAAGAAGGCGCATGTCGGGGTGATTCCGGGCATGGCCGAATTCCTGGCCGAATTCACCAGCGACAAGGCCTGGGGCGAAGAAGGTTATCTTACCGACAAGGGGCTGATCCCCATGCCGGACGACGAGCGGAAGGAATGGACCGCCAGGGCCATGGGCCTGGCGCCGCTCGCGATGTAATATTCCGGCCCGCCGGGCGTCGGTGGGCCGGAACAAGATACGGTGACCCGGCCGCTTCGGCGCCGGGTCGCCGCTGTGCGAAGGGAATCGGAAAAGCGGAATGCTGCTGCTTGTTTTGACAATCGTTCTTCTGGCATTGGCGGCGGCAGTATTCCGTATCGGCCGCGGCCGCGCGCTGGCGCTGGCCGGCGGCCTGCCGAAGAACCTTTCCGCCCTGCCCCGCTATTACGGCTGGTATGTCGTGCTGTGGGGGTTCCTGCCGGCAGTCGCGGTGGTCGCCCTCTGGTTGGCGCTGCAGCCCACGATCATCGAGGCGCTGGTCATCGCCGGACTGCCTGACGAGCTCCGGTCGCTGTCCGACGCGGAAACCGGGTTGATCTACAACGATATCCGCAACGCCCTGGCCGTTGGCAAGTTGCCGGACGATGCAAGGCTGGCGGACGCCGCGGCGCATTATGTACGGCTCACCGGACGAGCGCCGCTGGCGCTTTCCGCGCTTTCTGTTGCCCTGTTGCTGGCCGGGGCCGGTATCGGGCTGCGCATGGTCAGCCCGCAATTGCGGGCGCGGCGCATGGTTGAAAAGATCGTTCGCGGCCTGCTGCTGGTCAGCTCGACGATCGCCGTTTTCACCACCATCGGCATCGTGCTTTCGCTGCTCTTCGAGGCGCTGCGTTTCTTCCGGCTGGTGCCGATTACCGAATTCCTGTTCGGCCCCGAATGGAGCCCGCAAACGGCGATCCGCGCCGACCAGGTAGGATCCTCGGGGGCTTTCGGCGCTGCGCCGGTCTTTGCCGGCACCATGCTGATCAGCTTCATCGCCATGGCGGTGGCCGCGCCCGTCGGCCTGTTGTCGGCGATTTACATGTCGGAATACGCAGCACCGAAGGTGCGCGCGGTGCTCAAGCCCCTGCTGGAAATCCTGGCCGGCATCCCGACCGTCGTCTACGGGTTCTTCGCCGCCCTGACCGTCGCCCCCTTCGTACGGGAAACGGGCGGATTGCTGGGGCTGGACGTGGCGTCGGAAAGTGCGCTGGCGGCGGGCGTCGTGATGGGGGTCATGATCATCCCCTTCGTGTCGTCGCTGTCCGACGACGCCATCGCCGCCGTGCCCAACAGCCTGCGCGAGGGCTCCTACGGCCTCGGTGCGACACAATCGGAGACCATCCGCAGCGTTATTCTGCCCGCCGCCCTGCCGGGCATCGTCGGCGGGCTGCTGCTGGGGGTGTCGCGCGCCATTGGCGAGACCATGATCGTGGTCATGGCCGCCGGCCTGGCCGCCAACCTGACCGCCAATCCTTTCGAAGCCGTAACGACCGTGACGGTGCAGATCGTGACCCTGTTGACCGGCGACCAGGAATTCGACAGTGCCAAGACCCTGGCGGCGTTCGCGCTGGGCCTGATGCTGTTCCTGGTGACGTTGGTGCTTAACATCATCGCGCTCTATGTGGTTCGGAGGTATCGCGAGGAATATGACTGATTCCACCCCAACTATTCCCTCCCGCTCCGACACGACCCAGACGGTCAGAAACGGCCTGCGCCGCCGCTATGCCGCGGAACGCCGCTTCAAAATCTACGGCGTGGCCGCGATCGGCGTGGCGCTGCTTATGCTGGCGATCATGTTCGGCACCATTATCGGCAACGGCTGGTCCGCCTTCCGCCAGACCTATGTCCAGATGGACGTGCTGGTGGACGCAGCGGAAATCGACCCCGACGGCAACCGCGACCCGAAGGTTCTGTCGCGCGGCGACTACGAAGGGCTCATCAAGGCGGCCTTGCGCGAAATGTTCCCCGACGTCAAAAAGCGCAAGGAAAAGCGGGAACTCTATGATCTGGTCAGCAGCGGCGCGGCCTTCGACCTGCGTGATGAAGTGATGGCCGACCCCTCGCTCGTCGGACAGACGGTTTCCGTCACGGTCCACGCATCCGACGACGTCGACATGTATATGAAGGGCTATATCAGCGCCGAGGTGGCGGAGGACGAGCGCCGCGTTTCCGACAAACAGATCGCCCGTATCGAATCCTTGCGCGAACAGGGCCGGATATCGACCGGCTTCAATCTGCGTTTCTTCACCGGCGGCGACAGCCGCGAGCCCGAACTGGCGGGAATCGCCGGCGCGGCGCTGGGGTCGCTCTGGACGATGCTGGCGGTGCTGGTCATGGCCTTCCCGATGGGGGTGATGGCGGCGATCTATTTGGAGGAATTCGCGCCAAAGAACCGCTGGACCGATATTATCGAGGTCAATATCAACAATCTGGCGGCCGTGCCCTCCATCGTCTTCGGTTTGCTGGGCCTTGCAGTGTTTCTCAATTTTTTCGGCATGCCGCGCTCCGCCCCGCTGGTCGGTGGCCTGGTGCTGGCGCTGATGACCTTGCCGACGATCATCATCGCCGGCCGCGCCGCGCTGACGGCGGTGCCGCCCTCGATTCGCGAGGGCGCGCTGGGATTGGGCGCCAGCCGCATGCAGATGGTGGCCGGCAATGTGCTGCCGCTGGCGATGCCGGGCATGCTGACCGGCGCGATCATCGGCATGGCGCGTGCGCTTGGCGAAACCGCGCCGCTGTTGATGATCGGCATGGTGGCCTTCATCGTCGATCTGCCGAAAGGCCCGCTGGACGCCGCCACCGTGCTGCCGGTGCAGATTTTCCTGTGGGCCGACAGCCCCGAACGCGCCTTCGTCGAGCGCACATCCGCAGCGACGATCGTGCTTCTCGTCTTCCTCATTCTCATGAATCTCGGCGCGGTGCTGCTGCGCAAGAAATTCGAGCGCCGCTGGTAGGAGAAAGAATAATGCTGCAAACCCAGACTTCATCGCTCAGCTATGCCCACCAGACGGTTGAGGAAACGCCGTCCAAGGTCAGCGCCAGGGGCGTCAATGTGTTCTACGGTGCCAAGCAGGCGCTGTTCGACGTCGACCTCGACGTGCCGGTCAACCACGTCACCGCGCTGATCGGGCCTTCGGGCTGCGGCAAGTCCACCTTCCTGCGCTGCATCAACCGCATGAACGACGTGGTGGAGATTTGCCGGGTCGAGGGCGATATCAGGCTAGACGAAGGGGATATCTACGATCTGGACGTGGTCGAGCTTCGCGCGCGGGTCGGCATGGTGTTCCAGAAACCCAACCCCTTTCCGAAAACGATCTTCGACAATGTCGCCTACGGCCCACGCATTCACGGGCTGGCGTCAAACCGAGACGAGGTGGAGGAAATCGTCTTCACCAGCCTGGAAAAGGCAGGCCTGCTGAAAGAGGTGCGCGATCGGCTGAGCGAGCCCGGCACCTCGCTTTCGGGCGGCCAGCAGCAGCGCCTCTGCATCGCCCGCGCCATCGCGGTGAACCCGGAAGTCATCCTGATGGACGAGCCCTGCTCGGCGCTCGACCCGATCGCCACGGCGCGCATCGAGGAATTGATCGACGAGCTGCGCCAGATCTATACCATCGTCATCGTCACTCACTCCATGCAACAGGCCGCGCGCGTGTCGCAGCGCACCGCCTTCCTGCATCTGGGAGAGCTGGTCGAGGTCGGCAACACCGAAGACATCTTCACCAACCCGCGCGACGAACGCACGCAGGGTTACATCACCGGCCGATTCGGCTGAGCGTTTGTGAATGTTTTGCATAAGACAGAAAATGGCCGCCGGCCTTGCCGGCGAATCGCTTTTTCCCCACCCCCTCCCAACCCTCCCCCGCGAGCGGGAGAGGGCTTTGTTTTAGCGGCAGGCAGGCCCCCTCTCCCGCTTGCGGGGGAGGGTTGGGGAGGGGGGTGGGTGCTCGATGACTTGCCGGCGAAGGCTGGCTCCGAACAAGCAAACGTCGAAAGATTCACGAACTTTGAAGAGGGAGCCTGAAATGCCTGAAAGTAAACATATCGTCCGTGCCTATGACGAAGAGCTGCAGACGCTCAACGAGCTGATCGGCCGCATGGGCGGCCTCGCGGAAGTGCAGATCGACAATGCCATCCGCGCCGTCTTCGAACATGACACCGTGCTCGCCAAGGAGGTCGCCCGCAGCGATTCGCAGGTCGACGAGATGGAGGCGGAGATCAACGCGCTGGCCCTGAAGCTGCTGGCGCTGCGCCAGCCCATGGCTATCGATCTTCGCTATATCCTGTCGGCGTTGCGCATCGCTTCCGACCTGGAACGCATCGCCGACCACGCGGAAAACATGTGCCGGCGCGGCGCTGCGCTGGAGGTCGAGCCCAAGGCCTCCGCAGTTGCCGGCATCAAACGCCTCGGCAAGCTGGTGCTGGCGATGCTGAAGGATGTGCTGGATGCGTCGCTGGCCGGCGACGTCGACAAGGCCGTCGAGGTCTGGTTGCGCGACGAGGAGGTCGACGAACTCTATGGCAGCCTGTTCCGCGAGTACCTGACCTACATGATGGAAAACCCGCGCAATATCGGGTCCTACACGACGCTGCTGTTCGTCGCCAAGAATGTCGAACGTATCGGTGACCATGTTACCAACATTGCCGAGACCATCTATTTCCGGGTCAAGGCGAAGCCGCTGAAGGATTCCCTGCCCAACCGGGATGAGACCACCGGCGAGTCCGATTAATGACCGCGCATATCCTCATCGTCGAGGATGAAGCGGCGCTTTCCACGCTGCTGACCTACAACCTCGAGAAAGAGGGTTTCTCCGTCCGTGTCGCCGGCGACGGCGAACAGGCGATCGACGCGCTGGCCGAGGAACAGCCCGATCTGGTGCTGCTGGACTGGATGCTGCCGCATCTCAGCGGCATCGAAATCTGCCGCCGCATCCGCCGCGACCCGGCAACCAGCGGCCTGCCGGTCATCATGCTGACCGCCAAGGGCGAAGAATCCGACCGTATCCGCGGCCTGGATACGGGCGCCGACGATTACGTGACCAAGCCCTTCTCGCCGGCCGAACTGGTGGCGCGCGTGCGCGCCCTGCTGCGCCGCGCCCGCCCGTCGATCGGCGCCGACAGCCTGACCGCGGGCGAGATCGTCATGGACCTCGCCGCCCACCGCGTTCATGTCGGCGGGGCGGACGTCGAACTGGGCCCCACCGAGTTCAAGCTGCTGCGCCATTTCATGGAACATCCCGGCCGTGTCTATAGCCGCGACCAGATCCTCGATGCCGTCTGGGGCCGCGACGTTCATGTCGAAGACCGCACCGTCGACGTCCATATCGGCCGCCTGCGCAAGGCCCTGCGAGCCGCCGCCGGCCGCGACCCCATCCGGACGGTACGGGGCGCGGGCTATTCGCTGGAAGCTTGATCCCGACGTGTTTGCTGCACCGCAGTATTGACTTTGCGGCCTGCCCGCGGCTTGGCTATAGTCCCTGACAGAAAACAAGAAGTTCGCACGGGGGCATAACGAATGGCCGCGACGGTTCGACCGCGACGGAGCATGCTTTATATGCCGGGGTCCAACGCCCGGGCGCTGGAGAAGGGGCGGACGCTGGCCGCCGATGCGCTGATCCTGGATCTGGAGGATGCGGTGGCGCCCGACGCCAAGGAAACGGCGCGGCGGCAGATTCTCGAGGCGCTGGCCGGGGGCGGTTACGGCAGGCGGGAAATCCTGGTGCGGACCAACGGGCTGGACAGCGAATGGGGCCGCGAGGATATCGCTGCCATGGCGAAGTCCGGCGCCGACGCGATCCTGCTGCCCAAGGTCGAGAGCGCCGAGATGGTGCGCGAGGCAGAGGAAATCATGGCCGACCATGGTGCGCCCGCCAATCTTGCGGTCTGGTGCATGATCGAAACGCCGCTGGGCGTGCTGCATGCCGAGGAAATCGCCTGGGGCTCCCAGCGTCTGGGCGGCTTCGTGATGGGCACTTCCGACCTCGCCAAGGATCTGCACTGCCTGCACACGCCCGGGCGGCTGCCCTTCGTGACCAGCCTGTCGCTCTGCATCCTGGCAGCACGGGCGCATGGGCTGGCGATCCTCGACGGGGTGCATCTGGACCTTGCTGACGACGAGGGCTTCGCCGAGTCCTGCCGCCAGGGGCTGGAATTCGGGTTCGACGGCAAGACGCTGATCCATCCCAAGACCATCGACAAGGCCAACGAGATCTTCGCGCCGTCGGCGGACGATATCGCCTGGAGCGAAAGGATCATCGCCGCCCATGAGGAAGCCTCGAAGGCCGGCAAGGGCGTGGTCGTGGTCGACGGCAAGCTGGTCGAAAACCTGCATGTGGAGAACGCGAAACGCATCGTCGCGCTGGCCGCGATGATCGGCGAATTGGAAGCGGTGGGGGAGTGACGGACATGGCTGGCAAGACCAGTGCAGGCAATTTCTTCGAGGATTTCACCCTCGGCCATATCATCCACCATGCTACGCCGCGCACGGTGACGGCGGGCGACGCGGCGCTTTACCAGGCGCTCTACGGTTCCCGGTTCGCGCCGCAATCGTCCGGCGAATTCGCCCGGGAACTGGGATTCGAGCAGGCGCCGGTGGACGATCTGATCGTGTTTCATATTGTCTTCGGCAAGACGGTGCCGGATATTTCGTTGAACGCTATCGCCAATCTCGGCTATGCGGATTGCCGGTTTCAGGAGCGCGTCTATCCCGGCGACACGCTGACCGCCAGGTCCGAGGTGATCGGCCTCAGGGAGACCTCCAGCGGCAAGAGCGGCGTGGTCTGGGTGAAGACTGTCGGGTTCAATCAGCGGGCGGAGACGGTGGTCTCCTACGTCCGCTGGGCCATGGTTCGCAAGCGCGCTCCGGCTGTGCGCGCCCACGTCCCGTCCGTGCCCGACCTGCCGGAAACGGCAGGCCGCCTCCATGTTCCGGGGGATCTGGATTTTGCACGCTGGGATTTCGATCTTGCCGGCTCGCCGCATCGCTGGGGCGACTACCGTGCCGGCGAGCGGATCGACCATGTGGACGGCGTCACCATCGAGGAAGCCGAGCATATGATGGCGACCCGCCTGTGGCAGAACACCGCCAAGGTCCATTTCGACCAGCATGCCGCACAAAAGGGCCCCTTCCGCCGGCGCCTGGTCTATGGCGGCCATATCATCAGCCTGGCCCGCGCCCTCAGCTTCAACGGCTTCGCCAACGCCGGCCTGATCGCCGCGATCAATGGCGGCGGCCACAGCAACCCCGCCTTTGCCGGCGATACCATCTACGCTTGGTCGGAGGTGCTGGACCGCATGGAAATTCCCGACCGCGCCGACGTCGGTGCATTGCGCCTGCGCACGGTCGCCGCCAAGGACCGCGCCTGCGCGGACTTTCCGCTAAAGGACGCCGAAGGCAAATATGACCCGGCCGTGGTGCTCGACCTGGACTACACGGTGCTGGTTCCGCGCTGAATGCACGGCTTTCCCACTTGCACGGGCCATCGCCGAAACTCCGGTGACAAGAATCGAAGGAGGCGCCGTCACGCGGCGCCTCCCGAGCCCGGGCGGGCTCTCGATGCGCAAGCGGGTCCGTTCTCCAGTCGATCCCCCGCATAGGGTTTGCGGCCGGTAACCCGCCGCTGGACCGTAACGGCTCCCGGCCGATGGCCGGGGCGTCCCCGAAGTTTCGCCTGCCTCATGCGGCTCGCTGCTGTTCAGCCCGGATGCCGGGCGGCGCGACCACCAGCATGCGGCCAAGCGACGACTTCGACGCTACTGCGCATATTAACCATGATTCACGCAATTTTCGCAAAAGTCGAATCACTTTTTTGAACTTTTCGACCTAAAATCGATTTCGCCGGGTACGAAAAGGAAGGCGCCGGACCCTGTCACCATCCGCAATGGCGGCGTTGCGCGCATAAGGTTTTTTTGCATGTGCGAAGATTGACTTGAACGCGTAACCGGCTAAAGTCTCTGGCGACCGGGAGGCCGGTGACAATCAGTTCCGGGAAGACAGGGATGGGCACGCGCTCAAGGCCGCTTTCGCCGCATTTACAGGTTTACCGTTTTGAATGGACCATGCTGTTGTCCATCACCCACCGGATCACCGGCGTGGGCTTGGCCGTGGGCAGCATTCTGCTGGTCTGGTGGCTCATCGCGCTGGCGATCGGGCCTGGCTATTTCGCTATGGCGCAGGGGATGTTGAGTTCCTGGGTCGGTCGCCTGCTGCTGCTGGGCTGGACCTGGGCGATGTTCTATCATTTGTGCAACGGCATCCGGCATCTCTGCTGGGACGCGGGATGGGGCCTCGAAATCGGCACCGCACGCAACAGCGGGCTCGCCGTGGTCGCCGGATCGATCCTGCTGACATTGATCTTCTGGGGCGCCATCTACATGTTGAGGGGGGCGTGACCCGATGAGTCTTCGCAGCCCGCTCGCCCGCGCCCGCGGCCTTGGCGCCGCCCATAACGGAACCCATCACTGGTGGATCCAGCGCCTGACCTCGATCGCCCTTTTGCCGCTGCTGTTGTGGTTCGCCATCTCCTTCGCCTCGCTGGCCGCGGCCGATCACGCCACGGCGTCGGCGTGGCTGCGCGGGCCGATCAACGCGATCCTGATGCTGGCGCTGATAGCGGCCCTTTTCCAGCACATGCAGCTCGGCCTGCAGGTGGTGATCGAGGATTATGTCCATGGCCATGCCCTCAAATTCGTGGCGCTGATCGCAGTAAAGTACGGTACCGCGCTGCTGGCCATCGCCGCGGTCTTCGCGGTTCTGAAAGTCGCATTCGGTTAGGCGCGGGAGAGACTTGAACGATGGACCAGGCCTATCCGATTACCGAACACGTGTATGACGTCATTGTCATCGGCGCCGGCGGCGCCGGCCTGCGCGCCACCTTCGGCATGGCCGAAAAGGGCCTGAAGACCGCCTGCATCACCAAGGTCTTCCCGACCCGCAGCCACACCGTTGCCGCCCAGGGCGGGATTTCGGCGGCGCTGGGCAATATGGGCGAGGATGACTGGCGCTGGCATATGTACGATACCGTCAAGGGGTCGGACTGGCTGGGCGACCAGGACGCCATCGAATATATGTGCCGCGAGGCGGCGCAGGCGGTCATCGAGCTGGAGCATTACGGCGTGCCCTTCAGCCGCACCGCCGACGGCAGGATTTACCAGCGCGCCTTTGGCGGCATGACCACGCGGTTCGGCGAGGGCACCGCCCAGCGCACCTGCGCGGCGGCCGACCGCACCGGCCATGCGATCCTGCATACGCTCTATCAGCAATCGCTGCGCCACAACGCGGAGTTTTTCGTCGAATATTTCGCCATTGACCTGATCATGGACGAGGACGGCGCCTGCTGCGGCGTCATCGCCTGGAACCTGGAGGACGGCTCGATTCACCGTTTCCACGGCAAGACGACGGTGATGGCGACCGGCGGTTACGGGCGCGCCTATTTCTCCTGTACCTCGGCCCATACCTGCACGGGCGACGGCGGCGGCATGGCCTTGCGCGCCGGCCTGCCGATGCAGGACATGGAGTTCGTGCAGTTCCATCCCACCGGCATTTACGGGGCCGGTTGCCTGATCACCGAGGGCGTGCGGGGCGAGGGCGGGTATCTCACCAATGCGCAAGGCGAACGCTTCATGGAACGTTACGCGCCGTCGGCCAAGGACCTGGCCAGCCGCGACGTGGTCAGCCGCTCCATGACCATAGAGATCCGCGAAGGCCGGGGTGTGGGCCCGACCAAGGACCATATCCACCTGCATCTGGAGCATCTGGACCCGGACATCATCGACGAACGCCTGCCGGGCATCTCGGAAACCGCGCGCATCTTCGCCGGCGTCGATGTGACCCGCGAACCGATCCCGGTCATTCCGACCTGCCATTACAATATGGGCGGCATCCCGACCAACTACCACGGCGAGGTGGTGACCCTGAAGGACGGCGAGCCCGACGCGGTCGTGCCCGGGCTGATGGCGATCGGCGAGGCAGCCTGCGTTTCGGTGCATGGCGCCAACCGGCTGGGCTCCAACTCGCTGCTCGACCTCGTGGTGTTCGGCCGGGCCGCAGCCAACCGCTGCGCCGAGATCATCGACCCGGACGAACCGCCGCCCCCGTTGCCGCAGGATTCAGCGGGCCGTGCGCTCGATCGGCTGGACCGGCTGCGCCATGCCGATGGCGGAACCTCCACCGCCGAATTGCGCGACGAAATGCAGCGCGCCATGCAGAACAACTGCGCCGTCTTTCGCACCGGCGAGGTGCTGGGCGAAGGCGTGGACGCCATGGCGCAGGTCTGGTCGCGGCGCCAGGACCTCAAGGTGGCAGACCGCTCGATGATCTGGAACTCGGATCTCGTCGAGACGCTGGAGCTCGACAATCTGCTGTTCCAGGCCAAGGTGACCATGGAGTCGGCGCAGAACCGGCAGGAATCGCGGGGCGCCCATGCCCGCGAGGATTTCCCCGACCGCAACGACGAGGATTGGATGAAACACACCATCGCCTGGTGCGGCGAGGACGGCAAGGTCAGGATCGATTACCGCCCGGTGCATAGGAATACCCT
>CAMYNJ010000051.1 GCA_947259795.1 uncultured Alphaproteobacteria bacterium
GGACCCGCGGCGCCGTCGGGTCCTGGACCGGGTCGGCGACCTGGCGCAGGACGGGGTGGCCCATTCGGGCGATCTTCAAAATAGCCATGGCGCGCAATATGGTAGGTGGCGCGCGCGGGGTAAAGCCTTTATAATAAAGGCGCTACGAGGGCCAAAATTTCCCGCGCTGCGGCAAAGCGGCCCTTCACAAGCCAAAAAGCCTGTGTTATAAGCCGCATCCCGTCGAACCGGATGCCGGTTCGACCACAGTTTATTGCGTCCAGTGCAAATGAAGGAAAGGCGACTAAAACGTGCAGGTAACAGTTCGCGACAATAACGTCGATCAGGCCCTCCGCGCGCTCAAGAAGAAGATGCAGCGCGAGGGTATTTTCCGTGAGATGAAACTGCGCCGGGCTTACGAAAAGCCGTCCGAGCGCAAGGCTCGTGAAAAGGCGGAAGCCGTCCGCCGCTTCCGGAAACTGATGCGCAAGCGCAAGCAGCGCGAAGGTTACTAGGCCGCACGTGACATATCCGTTGCACTGACGGACGCGAAAAACGCCCCCGGCGACAAGCTGGCGGGCGTTTTTGTTTGCGCGAATACCGGGGGAAGAACCGACATGGCAATGAGGCGAACGGGAACGCCCTGGATGCCGGCCGATGAGTATGGTCGGAGCCTGACAGGGCTGGGCATCAATCTGCTGGTGCGCGACGTGGCCGCGTCGGTGGACTTCGCGCAAACCGTGCTGGGCGCCGAAGCGGTCTATGCTGACGCCGATTTCGCGGTTCTGCGGCACGGGGAGGCGGAATGGATGCTGCATGCCGACCATACCTATGAGGACAATCCGCTGCATGGTTTCGTCGCCGAGTTGGAGGGCCGCGGCGCCGGCGCGGAGTTGCGTCTGCATCAATGCGATCCCGACAGGGCGGAGGCCGCCGCCCGGACCGCGGGTCATACGGTACTGGCCGGCGCCGCCGATAAGCCCCACGGGCTGCGCGAGGCCTATATCGTCGACCCTGACGGCTATTGCTGGGTGCCGGATGTCCCGCTGAAAGGCTGATCGCCAATCTGGTGACCGATGCGGCCGGTTATGATATGACCCCTTCAAACGGTTAGAGAGGGTCGGTTCATGTCTGCGGATTCGGGTAAGCAGTTGAAGCCATCGGCGACGCATTGGGGCGCCTTCTCGGCAGAGCTGGAGAACGGTCGCGTCGTTGGCGTGCGGCCCTTCGGGCTCGACCCCGACCCCACGCCGATGATCCAGGCCATTCCCGACGCGCTTTATCATAAAACGCGGATAGACCGGCCCTACGTCCGCAAGGGCTGGCTGGAAAAGGGCAGGGACAGCGACCGCGCCGGGCGCGGCGCCGAGCCCTTCGTGCCCATCGACTGGGACAGCGCGCTGGACAAGGTCGCGAACGAGTTGGCGCGGGTGCGCGAGACGCATGGCAATACGTCGATTTTCGCCGGCTCATACGGCTGGGCCAGCGCCGGGCGGCTGCATCACGCGCGCACCCTGCTGCATCGCTTCCTGAATGGATTCGGCGGTTTTACCGGGCAAGTCACGAACTATTCCTACGCCGCGGGCATGATCGTCATGCCCCATGTCGTGGGCACCCACCGCGTGGTCAGCGGCCCGCTGACCGACTGGCGCAGCATTACCGACAACACGAAGCTGATGGTGATGTTCGGCGGCGTGCCGGTCAAGAACGCCCAGATCGAATCCGGCGGCTCGGGCGAGCATACCACGCAACCCTGGCTGCGCCGCGCCCGTGAGGCGGGCGTCGCGTTCGTCTCGATCAGCCCCCTGCGCAGCGATGCGCCGGACTATATCGAGGCCGAATGGCTGGCCCCCGCGCCGGGCAGCGACACCGCGATCATGATGGGGCTGGCGCATACGCTGGTGTCGGAAGGGCTGCACGACACCGCCTTCCTGGAACGCTATGCGACCGGCTTCGAGCCGTTCCGGGCCTATCTGATGGGCGAGGACGGTGGCCGGCCGCGCGACGCCGACTGGGCCGCCGCACTGTCGGGCATCCCGGCCGATACCATCCGCAACCTCGCCCGGCGAATGGCCGCGACCCGCACCATGCTGTCGGCCAGCTGGTCCTTGCAGCGCGCGGAATTTGGCGAGCAGCCGTACTGGATGCTGGCGGTGCTGGCGTCGCTGCTGGGCCAGATCGGCCTGCCGGGCGGCGGCTTCGGCTTCGGTTACGGGGCCGAGGGTGGCATGGGAAGCCCGCGGCGCCCGGTGCCGATCCCGGTGATGCAGGCGGGCCGCAACCCGACAGGCCTGGCGATCCCGGTGGCGCGCATCGCCGACATGCTGCTGGAGCCCGGCAGGACCATCGATTTCAATGGCGAGCGCATCACCTATCCCGATGTCAAACTGGTCTACTGGGCCGGCGGCAATCCGTTCCACCATCACCAGGACCTCAACCGGCTGGTCGAGGCTTGGCGGCGGCCCGAGACCGTGATCGTGCACGAACCCTGGTGGACCTCGACGGCCCGCCATGCCGATATCGTGCTGCCGGCGACGACGCCGCTGGAGCGCAACGATGTCACTGCCAGTTCGCGCGACCGCTTCATCCTGGCCATGCACCAGGCGATCGGGCCGCTGGGCGACGCCCGCAACGATTTCGACATCTTCAGCAGCCTGGCCGGCCGGCTGGGTTTCCGCGAGACCTTTACCGAAGGCCGCAGCGAGATGGAATGGCTGCGCCATATCTACGATGTCTGCCGCCAGCAGGCGGCGCAGTTCGAGGCCGAATTGCCGGATTTCGAGGATTTCTGGGAAGCGGGCCATGTGGAATTCCCGCAGCCCGACAAGCCCTTCGTCATGTTCGAGGATTTCCGCGCCGACCCGGCATCCTTCCCGCTGCGTACGCCGTCGGGCCGGATCGAGATTTTTTCCGAAAAGATCGCGTCCTTCGGCTATGACGATTGCCCCGGCCATCCGGTCTGGCTGGAGCCGAGCGAATGGCTGGGCGCGGAAAAGGCCCGGGAATTCCCGCTGCATCTGATTTCCAACCAGCCGGCGACCCGGCTGCACGGCCAGATGGACATCGGCGGGCTGAGCCGCGCCACCAAGCTGCAGGGCCGCGAGCCGGTCTGGATCCATCCCGACGACGCCGCGGCGCGCAACATTTCGGACGGCGATGTCGTGCGGCTGTTTAACGGACGCGGCGCCTGCCTGGCGGGGGCCATCGTCAGCGACGATGTGCGGGCGGGTGTGGCACGCATGCAGACCGGCGCCTGGTACGACCCGCTGGAGCCGGGAAAGTCGGGGTCGCTCGACCGGCATGGCAACCCGAACGTCCTGACCCAGGACCGCGGCACCTCGAAGCTGGGCCAGGGACCGATCGCCGAAAGCGTGCTGGTCGAGATCGAACGATGGGACGGCGAACTGCCGGAAATCACCGTGGGCCGGGAACCTGATATAACGGTTGCGTGATTCACACAGAGGTGACTTGCCCGGAGCGCCGAAGCCGGGGAAACTTGGGCGCATGAACAGATTGCGTTGGTTGATAGTCGCGTTGACGCTGGCAGTTGCGGCGGGCGGCGCGGCGCTGGCCTTTCCGGAATACCGACGTGCGGAATGGCCCAACACCGATTTCTCGAAGAGTTCGGTTTCGCTGGGCGAAATCATGTCCGGCGGGCCGCCCCGTGACGGTATTCCGCCGATCGACGATCCGGTATTCCTGCCGGTGTCCGAGGCCTCGGGCCTCGCCGATACGGAACCGGTGGTCGGGCTGGTCATCGGCGGCGAGGCCAGGGCCTACCCGCTCAGCATCCTGATCTGGCACGAGATTGCCAACGATACCGTCGGCGGCGTGCCGGTGGCGGTGACCTTCTGTCCGCTGTGCAACGCGGCGATGGTGTTCGACCGCCGTGTCGAGGGCCAGGTGCTGGATTTCGGCACCACCGGCATGCTGCGCAATTCCGATCTTGTCATGTATGACCGCCAGACCGAAAGCTGGTGGCAGCAGTTCCTCGGCGAGGCGATCGTCGGCGAACTGACGGGGACGATGCTGAAGGTGCTGCCGTCCCGGCTGGAATCCTGGGGCAATTTCCGCCAGCGCGCGCCGCAAGGGCAGGTTCTTGTTCCCAACAATCCGAAGATGCGCGCCTATGGCCGCAATCCCTATGCCGGTTACGACGCCGGCACCCGGCCGTTCCTCTATGACGGGGCGGTGCCCGAAGGCGTGGCGCCGCTGGCGCGCGTGGTATCGCTGGAAGACCGGTCCCGCGCCTGGAGCCTGGAGCTGATCAAGGCCAGGGGCGAAATCGCGCTGGAGGACGGCACCGTCATCAGCTGGTCGCCGGGACAGAATTCAGCCCTGGGCGATGCGGTGATCGCCGACGGCGCGGATGTCGGCAACATCCTGGTTCAGCGCAAGACGGTCGACGGCTGGCGGGACATCGCCTATTTCGTCGATTTCGCCTTCGCCTTCCACGCCTTCCATCCGGACGCACCGATCCATGATGAGTAGGGTAATGTCGTTCGGTTACCGCAAAAATAGAGGGAGCGGCATAGCCGCTCCCCCGATCGGTTTGAAATGAACCCGGTAAAGACCGGTCGATAATTTCGTATGGTCAGAACACCTGTGACGCGGATTTCGGGCTGCTGAAGGATTCCCAGTTTTGGCCCGCCGCGATCAGGCAGCTGATGCCGTCAGGCTGGGTCAGCATCAGCGTCCAGGTGCCTTTGTCGGAGGTATAAAGCTCGACCAGGCCGCCGTTGGTGGACATGCCCATGGCCGAATTGAATTCCTGATAACCGTTTTCCAGGCGCGATACGATGTCGTCGCGATTGCCGCAAACACTTTCGGCGCTGGAAGCCGGGGTGGCCAGGAGGGCTGCGAAAGAGGCGCCGATCAGGGCGAATATGAAACGCTTCATAATGTCTATCCTTTCGGGAACCTCACATCGGCTCCGCCAGTAATCCATAAAAAGCAATCCCCGGCCTTGCCGGACCGGTCCGTTGTCCGGAATCGATCCTGCGTTCTTATGGTCTCGACTCTATGGAAAGACACCTAATAAAGATTTAACCAAACGACTAATTAGCGGTCGATCTTCGGGAAATCTCAAATTATTATCTACGCTTTGCCAAAAGTTTTATTGTTTAAAATTGTATTTATATTGTTGCCGGCGATCGGCGCAGGCCAAATATCGCCGGCCGCCGGACAAATAAAAAGGCGGGGCCCGTGGGCCCCGCCTGGTCAAGTCGGTCTGAAATCCGGCGCCGCTATTCCAGCGCCTTGATGATGTTCTCGCACATCTTCTTGGCGTCGGAGAACAGCATCATGGTGTTGTCGCGGAAGAACAGCGGGTTCTCGACCCCGGCGTAACCGGACGCCATCGAACGCTTGATGAACAGCACCGTGCCGGACCGCTCCACATCCAGGATCGGCATGCCGTAAATCGCGCTGGTAGGATCGGTCTTGGCCGACGGGTTGGTCACGTCGTTGGCGCCGATCACGAAGGCGACGTCGGTGGAGGCGAAATCGCGGTTGATCTCGTCCAACTCCAGCACCTCGTCATAGGGCACGTTGGCCTCGGCCAGCAGCACGTTCATATGGCCGGGCATGCGCCCCGCCACCGGGTGGATGGCATAGCGCACCGTGACACCCTTGTTCTTCAGCAGGTCCGCCATTTCGCGCAGCGCATGCTGCGCCTGGGCGACGGCCATACCGTAACCCGGCACGATGATAACGCTGGACGCGTTCTCCATAATGAAGGCGGCGTCGGCCGCGCTGCCGGACTTGACGGTTCGGTCGCCCATATCCGCGCCGGCCGCCGCGGCATCCGTCTCGCCGCCGAAGCCGCCAAGGATGACACTGTGGAACGACCGGTTCATGCCCTTGCACATGATGTAGCTGAGGATCGCGCCCGACGAGCCGACCAGCGCGCCGGTGATGATCAACGCGAAATTGCCCAGCGTGAAGCCGATGCCGGCGGCGGCCCAGCCCGAATAGCTGTTCAGCATCGAGATGACCACCGGCATGTCGGCGCCGCCGATCGGCACGATCAGCAGCACGCCCAGCAACAGCGACACCGCGACGATGGCGATGAAGGTGAACCCGGTCTGGCCACTGGCGAACCAGACGATCAGGGCGATCATCAGGATGCCCAGCGCCAGATTCACGAAATGCTGGCCCGGGAAAACGAGCGGCGCACCGCTCATCAGCCCCTGAAGCTTAAGGAAGGCGATGATCGAGCCGGTGAAGGTGACCGCGCCGATGGCGGTGCCCAGGCTCATTTCGATCAGGCTGGCGACCGGGATTGCGCCGGCCGATCCGATGCCGTAGGCCTCCGGCGACAGGAAGGCGGCGCCGGCCACCATGACGGCGGCCAGACCGACCAGGCTGTGGAAGGCCGCGACCAGTTGCGGCAAGGCGGTCATCTGGATCTTAACGGCGATGATCGTACCGATGGTGCCGCCGATAAGGATGCCGACGATGATCCAGACGTAACCCACGACTTCGGGGTTCGCCAATGTCGTGACGATGGCGATCACCATGCCGGCGATGCCGAACATATTGCCCTGCCGCGCCGATGTCGGCGACGACAGACCCCGCAACGCCATGATGAACAGGATGGCGGAGATCAGATAGGCAAAGGCGGAAGCATTCTCGCTCATGATCTTAGCGTCCTTCCGCTATTTCTTTTTCTTGAACATTTGCAGCATGCGCTGCGTGACGATGAAGCCGCCGAAAATGTTGACCGACGCCAACGCCACGGCGACGAAGCCGAGGAATTTCGACAGGCTCATATCGGCGGGCCCCGCGGCAATCAGGGCGCCGACGATAATGACGCTCGAGATCGCGTTGGTGACGCCCATCAGCGGCGAATGCAGTGCCGGGGTCACGTTCCACACCACGTAATAACCGACGAAAATCGCCAGCACGAAGATGGTGAACAGGAAAATGAATTCGCCACCGCCGCCAACTGGGGCCGCGTCCACCGCAAGCGTTGCGGCCTGGGCCGCCAGCGATTCGGCCTGGTTGGCCAAGGCCCCTGCGCTGTCTGCGAGGCCTTCCATCTTCTCCACGAATTTCTCGTTGGCGGCCGCGGATATATCCGACGTCGCCCTGCCCAGCATCTGGATTAATGTCTCGTACGCCATGGCGGGTTACTCCTCCTTGGCTTTGGGTTTCGACGCGGCGGGTTTCTTTTTCTTCGGCGCGGCGGTCTTCTTCGCCGTGCCGGCTTTGGGTTTTGCCGGCGCCGGCTCCGCGGCTTTCACATTCTCATGGACCACCTTGCCGTCGCGCGTCACCAGCGTGCCGGCGATGATTTCGTCCTCGGTGTCGATCTTAAGGCCCTTGGTCTCGTCGTCGACCAGCAGGCCAAGGAAGCTCAGCACATTGCGGGCGAACAGGTTGCTGGCGCTTTCCGCCAGTCGGCCCGGCAGGTTGGCGTGGCCGACCAGCGTGACGCCATGCTTGGTGACGACCTTACCGAATTCCGACAGTTCGCAGTTGCCGCCCGCCTCGACGGCCAGATCCACGATTACCGCGCCGGGCTTCATGGTCTTGACCATTTCTTCGGAGATCAGCTTGGGCGCCGGGCGACCAGGGATCAGGGCGGTGGTAATCACCATGTCCTGCTTCTTGATGGTTTCGGCGGTCAGCGCGGCCTGTTTGGCCTTGTAGGCGTCGCTCATTTCCTTGGCGTAGCCGCCGGCGGTTTCGGCCTGCTTGAACTCCTCATCCTCGACCGCGACGAAGGTGCCGCCCAGGCTTTCCACCTGCTCCTTGGCGGCCGGCCGAACGTCGGTGGCGGAAACCACCGCGCCCAGGCGGCGCGCCGTGGCGATGGCCTGCAGACCGGCGACACCGGCGCCCATCACAAGGACGCGGGCCGGCGGAATGGTGCCGGCGGCGGTCATCATCATCGGGAAGGCGCGGCCGAAGGCGGCGACGCCGTCCAGAACCGCGCGATAACCGGCCAGGTTCGCCTGCGACGACAATATGTCCATCGACTGCGCGCGGGTGATGCGCGGCACGAGCTCCAGCGCGAAACCGGCGATCCCCGCCTTCATCATGGCGCCCACGAACTCAGGTTCGGTCAGCGCACTCATCGAGCAGATCAGGCATTGCCCCGGCGACAGGGCGGAAAGTTCATCCTCCCCCTCGCTGGCGATCATCGGGCGCAGCACCTTGATAACGACGTCAACGCCACTGGCGGCCGACTTTGCATCTTTTGCAATGCTCGCGCCCGCCTGCTTGTAAGCCTCGTCGGAAAATGAGGAAGCGTCGCCCGCACCGCTCTCGACCGTCAGGTCGAGGCCCATGCCGACCATCTTCTTGACGGTCTCGGGCGATGCCGCGACGCGCGTTTCGTTCGGGCGCCTTTCCTTCAATACGGCAATCTTCATTGAATATGTCCCTGTACTGGCTGGACTGGATATTCTTCCGGAACGCATACCACCCTTCCGCGCCAAAACCGGACGCGGACCGGCATCATGATTGTCGGGATGGATCCCCGGCTACCGAAACCGGATCCTCCATGGAATCCGGAATCTGGTGCAATATAGCGGCACGGGCACGCGGGGCAAGGATTTATAGGTGCGACTACAAGGCGCAGGCAATTGGCTGCTCTCTTGGGCAGGTATAGGAGGCCAGCCCGCCCCGCAAAAGAGTCAATGCGTGCGGTTGATCTCCGGATGCATCGAGCCGTCGGACTCGACGATCAGGCGCGCCGTGCGCGCCCGGTAGCGGAAGACAATCCGCATGCGGCCGTCCTCATCATCTTCGCCCTCCTCAGCGACGTGATAGATCTGGCCGGCGCGCAATTCCGCCATCAGCCTTTCCGGAGTCAGCCCCAGGAGAGGGGCGATCTCGCGTGCGTCGATTCGCAGCGAATCCTCTTCCTCGAATTCTTGACTATCTTGGCTTTCGATCATGGCCGGACTTCCCCAATCTGGCGCCGGCGAGGCGGCGCAATCAGCCTTCGGGTGAAGTCGCGGGCGATATCAAAATATACCGCATTCGCCCGAATGCCTGCCTGACATTCCAGCAGGCGAACCTTAAGGAATCCTCTACGCCCGATCACAATATCTTGCCTCGGACCACAGGGATTCGTATTTTCGCGCGGGAATCAGGCGATTATATCGGGCAATAAAAGGCTTTCGATTTTCGCCATCTGGTCCTTCAGCTGCAGCTTGCGTTTCTTCAGCCGTTGAACCTGAAGCTGGTTGAAGGGCGCCTCCTCCGCGATCCGGGCGATCACGTCGTCGAGATCCCGGTGTTCGGATTTCAATTCCTCCAACTGGCGTTCGAGGGTTTCCCTGTCAGCCGATTCGTTCATTGATGAGCCTGCAGTGGTTACCGGCGTCAATTCTAGCTAGAATCGCGTTCCGGCGAAAGACCCGGCAGCACCTTATGAGGCTTCCCTCGGATAGCAGGAGAGACATATGCGATTGGGCGTTCTAACCAGTGGCGGCGATTGCGCCGGTCTGAATGCGGCGCTGCGGGCCGTGGTCCACCGCGCGATCGAAGGTTACGGCTGGGACGTCGTCGGCATCGAGCAGGGTACGAGGGGACTGATGGAACGGCCGCCCCGTGCGCGCGAAATGGACCTCGATATCTTCGACGGCACGCTGATGCGCCAGGGCGGTACCATCCTGGGCACGACGAACAAGGGCGACCCCTTCGCCTATCCGATGGCCAACGGCTCGCTCAAGGACCGGTCCGAAGAGGTCATCGAAGGTTTGCGGCTGTTGAAGATCGACGCATTGATCGGCATCGGCGGCGACGGCAGCCAGTACATCCTGCGCCGGTTGGCGCAGCAGGGCGGTTTCGCGCTGGTGACGATTCCCAAGACCATCGACAACGACGTGGCCGAGACCGAGGTCGCGATCGGTTACGACACCGCCGTATCGGTGGCCACCGAGGCGCTGGACCGCCTGCAGCCCACCGCCGCCAGCCACAGCCGGGTCATGCTCCTCGAGGTGATGGGCCGCGACGCGGGCCATATCGCGCTGGTATCGGGTATTGCCGGCGGCGCCGACGTGATCCTGATCCCCGAAATCCCCTGGAATATCGACTGCGTGGCCCGGCGTATCCAACAGGTGCGCAAGCAGGGACGCAATTTCGCGCTGGTCGTGGTCGCCGAGGCGCTTAAAACTACTGAGGGCGCGGCGGTGGTCCAGAGCGCACCGGGCGAGAAACAACGCTATGGCGGGGTCGGCCACTATATCGGCGAACGAATCGCGGCGGCAACGGGGGCCGAAGTGCGGGTGACCGTGCTGGGTCATATCCAGCGGGGCGGTACGCCCAGCGCCCGCGATCGGTTGGTCGCCGCGGCCTTCGGTGTTCACGCGGTGGATCTGGTGGCCGAGGGGAAATTCGACCGCATGGTGGCCTGGCGCGCGCGCCAGGTGATCGACGTGCCGATCGCCGACGTGATCGGCCATCCGCATCTGGTGGACCCCGATGGGCCGGTGGCCCGCACTGCGCGAGGGCTCGGCATATGCCTGGGCGACCGGTGAACGAAACTCCTGCGCATCCCTTCTGGGACTGGTCGCTGGAAGCCTATGGCAGGCCCGGCGTCGAGGAAATTCTTCTTGAACTGCAAGACCGGCTTGGCCTGGACGTCAATCTGATGTTGTTCGCCTGCTGGACCGGCGCCACCGGGCGCGGCCGGCTGACAGGCAGTGAATGGGCGCGGCTGATCGAGGGCACGGCCGGCTGGCGCGAAAATGTCGTCGCGCCGCTACGGGCGGTTCGCCGCCATCTTAAAGGCCATGAAGACCCGCCTGGTGCGGCCGCGCTGCGCGAAAGGGTAAAGGCGCTGGAGCTGGAAGCGGAGCATGCGGGGCAATTGGCGATCGCCGGCATGGCCCCGGACCGCACTAAGGCGGATATTCCGTTGGCGCAATGCATCGCCGATGCCGGCACCAGTCTGGAAAGCTATGCCGCCTCTGCCGGACTGCACCCGTCGGAAGGCGACCGGGCGCTATTGAGGTCTGTTGCCCGCAGCTGTTGCCGTGGCTCACAGGCGCAGGTGCGGACAACCGAGCATCATCGCAAAATGTGATCGTATTCCTGATGACAAGGGGATGAAAAAAATGTAACATCCTTCCCTAATGTCGCAATCACTCGACATCTCAATATCTCACCGAAAATCGGATGCCCGGCTGGGCACCCCAACGGCGAAGGGCAACTTCGCCGCCGGGCCGTTTTACGCGTGCGGCGGGTTCGACGCGGCGTGCGGGCCCATGGACTGGCGAGGCACGGAGTTGAGTTCAAGGAGTTTTGAGTCCACCAACTGAAAGGGAGTGACGCTATGTCGCTTGAGGATCGCGTGAAGACGCTGCAGGACAAAAAAGAAGATCTCGAAAAAATCCTGGAAGTGGAAGAAAGTCGACCTTTACCTGACAACATATCCGTCCACGACCTCAAACGTCAAAAGCTGGCCATCAAAGACGAAATCGAACGTCTGACCCATCCCTGACAAGACCGGGAGCAGTCCACCCGGCCAGGAGCGCCGGTGGTTCGCCGGCCAGGCGCGGACCATCGGCGGAAAGTTATGCGGACGCGAAATTCGCGCCGAGCTTGGATTTTGCCGGGTGAAGTTCGATTGTCGGACGCTGGTTGGTCCGGTCACTGCATATGAAAGGGCCCTGCGAAGGGCCCTTTTGTCGTTTGGGGTTCTGGCGCCAGAATAGCCGGTCGAGGCGTGCTGAAAAATAAAACGGCCCGACCTAAGGAAGGTCGGACCGAATTGTGGGGAAGCGGTATTATTATCAGTAACACTTGGTGCCGTGGCGCCTACTGGCGTCATGGCACCCAAGCACCGCAACTGGAATATGGCATAACTTGCCAAGCGGTACAAACAAAAAATTAACCATAAGTCTTAACGAATTCTCTTCCTATAACTCCCTGGCTTTCTCCCGCAGCACGTATTTTTGTACTTTTCCCGTTGAAGTCTTTGGCAATACACCGAAAATTACAGTCTTCGGACATTTGAAATGGGCCATATTTTCCCTGCAGAAGGCAATGATCTCCTCTTGCGTCGCCTTAGCATTGTCTTTCAGCGTCACGAAAGCGCAGGGCGTTTCGCCCCATTTATCATCCGGCCGCGCCACCACGGCGGCCTCCAGCACGGCCGGGTGCCGGTACAAAATGCCTTCCACCTCGATGGTCGAGATATTTTCGCCGCCTGAGATGATGATGTCCTTGGCCCGGTCGCGCAGCTCGATATAGCCGTTCTCATGCATCACGCCGAGGTCGCCGCTGTGGAACCAGCCGCCCCGGAAGGCCTCGTCGGTCGCCCGCTTGTTCTTCAGATATCCCTTCATCACGATATTGCCGCGCAGGAAGACCTCTCCCATGGTTTCGCCGTCGCGCGGCACGGGCGCGAGCGTGTCCGGGTCGGCCACCATCAAATCCTCCAGCACCGCATAGCCGACACCCTGGCGCGATTTCAGCGCCGCCTGCCGCTCGACCGGCAGCAGGCTCCATTCCTCCTGCCAGGCGCAGACGGTTGCCGGGCCATAGGATTCCGTCAGCCCGTAGACATGGGTGATGTGGAAACCCTGCTCCTCCATGCGCTGCAGCACGGCGGCCGGCGGCGGGGCGGCGGCGGTCATCACCGACACCGGGTGGGGCAGGGGGGCGCCGCGTTCCTGCTTCGTGGCATTGATCACCATGTTCAGCACGATCGGCGCGCCGCAGAAGCTGGTAACGCCGTCGGTGTGGATCGCCGCGAAGATATTGCCCGCCGTCACCTTGCGCAGGCAGACGCTGGTCCCGGCCACGGCGGCCAGCGTCCAGGGGAAGCACCAGCCGTTGCAGTGGAACATCGGCAGGGTCCAGAGATAGACCGGGTGCGGCGGCAAATTCCAGGTCAGGATATTGCCGATGGCCAGCAGATAGGCCCCGCGGTGGTGATAGACCACGCCCTTCGGGTCGCCGGTCGTGCCCGAGGTATAGTTCAGTGAAATCGAATCCCACTCGTCCGCCGGCGGCGACCAGCCAAAATCGGCATCGCCGGTCTCGAGGAAGGCTTCATATTCCATCTCGCCCAGGAATTCGCCCTCTTCGATCGCCTCGTCGTCGATATCGATGACCAGCGGGCTCGCCTCGCATAGCGCCAGCGCCTGCTTCATGACCGGCGCGAATTCCCGGTCGGTCAGCAGTATCTTCGCTTCGCCGTGGTCCAGGATGAAGGCGAGCGTGGCGGCATCCAGCCTGGTGTTGATGGCGTTCAGCACCGCGCCCGCCATGGGCACGCCGAAATGCGCCTCGTAAAGGGCGGGCACGTTGGCCGCCATCACAGCCACCGCATCGTCCTTGCCCACCCCGCGCCGCGACAGCGCGCTCGCCAGGCGCCGGCAACGCGCATAGGTCTCGGCCCAGGTGAAGCGCCGGCCGCCGTGAATCACCGCCGTTCGCTCGGGATAGACGGAAGCGGCCCGGCGAATCAGGCTCAACGGGGTGAGCGGCGCGAAGTTGGCGTCGTTGCGGTCCAGATTTTCGTTATATGCGCTGTCGGCCATGTAGCGATTGTCCCCTGCCCGGTGCGGAATCGTCTCGATCCGCCCATAATGGCCAAGAGCAAGGGCCTGCGGCAAGCGCCCAATGACGCTTGCCGCAACAATATGTCTTCTTCAGCCCGGCTATGGGCGGGCCGGCCGTTCTACTGCGCCGCGCAGGGATTGCAGGGATTGCAGGGATTCGCGGGAGCACAGGGATTGCAAGGATTCGCCGCTGCGCACGGATTGCACGGGCTGTAGGCCGCGCAGGGATTGCAGGGGTTCACCGCCGCGCAGGGGTTCGCGGCTGCGCATGGATTGCACGGATTGGCTGCCGCGCATGGATTGCACGGACTGGCCGCGGCACATGGGTTGCAGGGGCTGCACGGGTTGCCGGCGAAGCACGCCGCCACCCAGCTGGCCGGGATGATTCCCAGCTTTACCCCGGCGGTGACGGCGCCCGCGACGCCAAGCCCGGCGACGATCACGATTGCGGTCGTCTTGAGAAGATTCTTCTTCGGCGACGGGTTGCCCGCCCCGGGGATGTTGTCCTGTTGCATCTAACTCTCTCCTAACTGCGCCCGGGCTTTGCCAGGCCGATTATTATCGAAACCGCAGGGGCGGTTCGAAAGGCCGATCTCGCGCATTTGCCTCGCCGGCCAAGACGGCGGCAAGAGTAGCAGTTCGTCCTGCAATAATAAATAGCAACTTTTGCGAGGATTTGGGCAGCGGATGGGGCTGTTATGTTTAGCATCTGTCCGCGAATATATCTAAAAAGCTATATAAAGTTTAATCACAATCAATAATAATGACGTGAAGTTTTGATTTGTTAGTGGAAAGTAAATCTTTTTTACTTTGCCTACAGTCGCGATAATAACCATGCCCGAATAAACCGTCAGGGTGATCAAGGTGAATTTTCCACCATCACCCGAATGAAAGAGCGGTAAGGGCAAGCGAACGCCGGTCGACGATGGCGGACCGCGGGGCGGATCGAAACTGCGAGACCTCCCTGTTCCGCCGAAACCATAACGACTGCGCCGGCCGGGGTTCGATACGGGGTATAATGTAGGAGTGGGACAATGCTTAAGGGGTTTAGAGTTTCGGCCGCCGTGTCGGCGGCCGTCGCGCTGGGCGGTTTGCTGGCGCTTGCTTCACCGGCCCAGGCGCATGAGCCGCATGCCTGTGCGGACTGGTATCCGGATTCACCGAACATCAAGCAGCATATCGAGCAGTCGAACGTGGCCGCCGGCGCCTACAGCTACCGGGATCTGGTCCGCCATGGCGAATCGCTGTTTTCCGGCGTGTTCAATATCTGCGATGGCCAGGGCCGGCCGGCAACCACCGGCACGGGCGCCAAGCGCGTGCCCGACGAGCCCACCTTCATCCGGACGTCGGCGCCGGAATCGAACGCCTGCGCGGGCTGCCACGCACAGCCGCGAGTCGGCGGGGCCGGTGATTTCGTCGCCAATGTCTTCGTGCTGGCGCAGGCGAGGGATCCGGTGACCGATTCGGTGTCGGGCGAGGAATCGAACGAGCGCAACACGCTGGGCATGTTCGGCGCCGGGCCGATCGAGATGCTGTCGCGCGAAATCACCGCCGATCTGCACGCCATCCGCGGCGCGGCCGTCGCCGACGCCGTGCAGGCAGGATCGCCGCAAACGGTTCCGCTGAGCAGCAAGGGCGTTGATTTCGGCAGCCTGACCGCCTATGCGGACGGCTCGGTCAATACCGACGGCGTGCGCGGCGTGGATGCCGATCTGGTGATCAAGCCGTTCCATCAGGCCGGCGTCGTCGTGTCGCTGCGCGAATTCACCGTCAATGCCCTGAACCATCATCACGGCATGCAGGCGGAAGAGCGCTTCGATTTGAGTATTGGCGACCCCGACTGGGACGAGGATGGAATCGAGCGCGAAGTGACCATCGGCGACGTGACCGCCATGGTCATGTTCCAGGCCAGCCTGGGCGTGCCGGGCCGCGTGCTGCCGGCCGATCCCGGCGCGCGCGCCAGGATCGACCGCGGCGAGGGCCTGTTCCTGGCGTCGATGGGGGCCGGGGGGGCGGATTGCGCGTCCTGCCACGTTCCCGAGATGACCCTCGGCAGCGAAACCTTCTCGGAGCCGAACCCGTACAATCCCGCCGGCACCTGGGCGGACACCGCCATGGCCTACAGCATCGACCTGACCAAGCAGGGCGAGGGGCCGCATCTGGAGAAGATTCCGGGTGGCGGCGCCGTGGTGCGGGCCTATACGGATCTGAAGCGCCACAATCTGTGCGACGACGAGGTCAACTTCTTCTGCAACGAGCAGTTCGACCAGGGCCGTCCGCACCAGGATGGCGTGCCAGGCAAGAATTTCTTCCTGACCCGCAAGCTCTGGGACGTCGCGAACTCGGCGCCCTATGGCCATCGCGGCGACCTGACCACGATCACCGACGCGATCGACGCCCATGGCGGTGAGGCCCGCGCTTCGCGCGACGCCTTTCAGGCCATGCCGATCAAGGACCAGGCCGCCATCGTGGTCTTCCTCAAGTCGCTGCGGGTGCTGCCGCCGGGCTCGCCCCCGGTAGTGATCGAGGGCAAGGACGGGCGCCTCGCCTCGGCCAACGACATGAAGGTGCGCGGCGCGAACAACTGACCGCCGCCACCGGGCGACATAAGGGCCGGTCCCGGCGGGGGCCGGCCCTTTTCTTGTTCCTCTATGGAAGCCGGGGAGGCGCGACCGCGGGCGGCGTTACCGGCCGTTGCGAATGCCGTCCAGGAAGCGGCCGACCTCGGTGCCGAGAATATCGGCCTGCCGGGTCAGGCTCTCGGCGGCGCCCAGAACTTCCCCCGCTGCGGCGCCGGTTTCACCGGCGGCCTTGGCCACTTCCCCGATCGTCTCCGTGACACTTTGGGTGCCCTGCGCCGCCTGCTGGACGCCGCGGCTGATTTCCCGGGTCTGGGCGGTCTGCTCGTCGACCGCCGAGGCGATGGCCGCCGAGATGCCGCTGATCTCGTCGATGATTTCCAGCACGCCCCCGATGGCGCCGGCGGTATCGCGCGTTTCGTCCTGGATGGTTGCCACCTGGGCGGCGATATCCTCGGTCGCCTTGGCGGTCTGGTTGGCCAGGTTCTTGACCTCCTGGGCGACGACCGCGAAGCCCTTGCCGGCTTCGCCGGCGCGCGCGGCCTCGATGGTGGCGTTCAGCGCCAACAGGTTGGTTTGGCCTGCGATCTCGTTGATAACAGTAACGATATCGCCAATTTTCTGCGCGCTTCCGGTCAGCCCTTCCACTGCTTCCGACGTGGTGCGCGCCCGTTCGACAGCCCGGTTTGCGATGCTGGTTGAAAGTTCGGCCTGCCGGCCGATCTCGCCGATCGACGCGTCGAGCTGTTCCGTGGCGACGGCCACGTTCTGTACATTGACGCTGGCCTCTTCCGAAGCCGCGGAAACGGTTACCGATTGCCGGTTTCCTTCCTCCGCAACCGACGACATGCGCTGGGCCGCCCCTTGCATGCGGGTGGCGGCCTCGGTGACTTCGCTTGCAAGGGCGTGAATCTGTTTCTCGAAACGATCCGCCAGTTCCAGCAGGGCGGCACGCTTTTCCTCGTCCAGGCGCCGTTCGGCGTCCGCCTGTTCGCGCCGCATGCGCTCCTTCTCGATGACATTGTCCTTGAATATCGAGAGGGCCTTGGCGAGGGCC
>CAMYNJ010000052.1 GCA_947259795.1 uncultured Alphaproteobacteria bacterium
TGGATGTGGAATCGTTCATCGGCGAGGAAAAGGCGCTCAAATCCGTTAACGGCACCGACGCCGTCTGGGGCGAAGCGGTCAGAGGTTATGAAATTCATATGGGGCGGACCGAGGGCGCCGATACTGACCGGCCTTGGCTGTTGATCGGTGACGGGAAAGTGTCCGAAGGGGCACGTTCCGCCGATGGCCGGTCAATGGGCGCCTATGTCCATGGGGTGTTCGCGGCGGATGGCTTCCGCCAGCGGTTCTTATCGGCGATCCGTCAGGGCGACTACGCGGTTGCGGCTTTCGACCACCGGGTCGATGAAACCCTCGACCGCTTGGCCGATCACCTGGAAACGCACCTGGATGTGGATGCCCTGTTGGCGGCGGCGCGCTAATCGGCCGTATCGTTGGCCTCGGCTTTCAAAAAATCCGCCGCCTGTTGCCGGTGCCGGTCGGTGATATGGCCAGCCAGAGATCGGTAGGCGGCGTAAAAAACCGTGGCGTCGTCCGTGTAGCCGAGCCCGGCGATGAAATCGGGCACCATGTCGGCGGGCATGATGAAATAGGCCAGTGCGCCCAGAATCACCGCCTTGACATGGGGCGGGGTCGCCGGGTCGCGGGCACAGAACCAAGCACTGACCGCATCGCGGGTAAACGAGACTTTGCCCAGGGTTTCACGGACCTTGTCCGCGAAACGCGCCGTGATCGGCCGTTGGTCGTTGTCAGTTGAATGATCGTCCATGCCCTGGATATAGGCCTGGAATCGGGTTTGGTAAACACGGGCATGCGGGCCCGGCGTGGGCGCGGGGATGGCGAACAGACAAGGCGCTAGATAATCTCGCGAACCTTTTCCAGGAAGGATCTGACCGAGGTATCCATGAGATTGGCCTGCTCGGACAACTCGCTGGCCGCATTGGTCACCTGCGTTGCCGCCGAACCGGTCTCCTGGGCCCCGTGGGTGACCTGCTGGATTTTCTCGGTGACTTCGCGGGTACCGCTCGATGCCTGTTCGACATTACCGGCGATTTCCTGGGTTGCCGAGGACTGCTGTTCCACGGCGGCGGCGATGGTGGCCGAAATTTCCTCAACCGAATCGATGGTCGTGCCGATCCGCTGGATGGCGGCCACGGCTTCTCTGGCGGCGGATTGGATATTAGAGCATGTCATCTTTAGACGGAAGCATATCCAGCGTTTCGGAAGTAATTTTCGCATTCGCGTTGGCTGAAGGTTCCGGCGAGGTGGCCGACGTGACGCCAAGCTTCTTCATGGTTGCGCTTCTGTGCAATGCGCATCCAGTGTTTGATTTTGGCGAAGGCCTGTTCGATGGGGTTGAGGTCGGGTGAGTAGGGCGGCAGGAACCAGAGGCGCGCACCGGCGGCCTTGATGGCCTGTCGGACGGCCTTGGACTTGTGGCTTCCGAGATTATCCATGACGACGATATCGCCGGGGCTGAGGGTTCGAACGAGCTGTTGTTCCACATAAGCGAGGAAGCTCGCGCCGTTGATCGGGCCGTCGAATACGCAGGGAGCCGTAAGCCGGTCACAGCGGAGCGCGGCAATGAAAGTCATGGTGCGCCAGTGGCCATACGGGGCGAAGCCGACCAGACGCTTGCCCCTCGGGCCCCAGCCGCGCAAAGGCGCCATGTTGGTCTTGATCCAGGTCTCGTCGATGAACACCAGGCGCTCCGGATCAAGCCGGCCCTGCCAGGTCTTCCAGCGTTGCCGGCGTCGGGCCACCGCCGCCCGCGCCCGCTCAACGGCGAACAGGGTTTTTTTTGAAGCTCAGGCCCTCGCGCTTGAGGAACCTCCAGACCGCGTGACGGGAAACCATGATCCCCCGGGATGCCAGAAGATCCCTCAGACCGCGAACCGTCAGGTGCGGCGTTCGGCCGATCGCATCGATAATGAACTCGCGATGAGGCTCGAGAACCCAGCGCTTGTGGCCGCCCATCTTGCCAGGCGCCACGCTCCCCGTGTCGCGATGGCGCTGGCACCACTTCACCACCGACGACACCGAAACGCCAAACCGCGCCGCCACCGCCCGGCAGGTCTCACCAGACCCGACAGCTTCGACAACACGCTCTCGAAGGTCATTGGAATAAGGTCGCGTCATGGATACTGGCCTCCTTATCCAGCATCCATCTTGAATCAGAAATCAGCCTAAAAGGGAATCCCTGTTCGATTCTGTCAAAAAATGACAGGCTCTAGGGCATGAACATGAGGGCGTTGCGGGTTGTCCGCCTTATACCAAGGAGCGATGATAAAGACCCATGGTATCAGGTGATCTTGCGCCGCACGGTTGCCGAGACGAATTCGCTGACCAGCACGACGCCGAGCACGGCGGCCAGCATCAACGACACTTCCGTCCACGCGAACTGGTTGATCGAGGCGTAAAGCTGGATGCCGATGCCGCCGGCGCCGACGAAGCCCAAGACCGTGGACTCGCGGATATTGATGTCCCAGCGGTAGACGATGGTGCCGTATACCACCGGCAGGACCTGCGGCAGGACGCCGTACATCAGGACCTTCAGATAGGACGCGCCGGTTGCCTCGATCGCCTCGACGGGGCCGCGGTCGATTTCCTCGATGGCTTCGGCGATCAGCTTGCCGACGAAGCCGACGGAGCGGAACGCCACGGCCCAAATACCGGCGACCGGTCCGGGGCCGAAAATGGCGACGAACAACAGGGCCCAGACGACGGTATTTACCGACCGGGTCGTCACCAGGATGAATTTTCCGGCCAGCCAGGTGAGCGTGTTGGGCGTGGTATTGCGCGCCGCCAGAAAGGCCGTCGGGAAGGCAATGAAAAATGTCACGATCGTACCCAGGGTCGCGATGTGCACCGTTTCGAGCAACGGATCCCAGATGACCTCCCAATAGCTCCAATTCGGCGGAAACATCCGGACCGCCAGGTCCGCGGCCTGCTCGTGGGCGTCGAGGAAATAGAACCAGGGAATGTCCAGATGACGGACCGACCAGACCACCAGCAGAACGACGCCGACGTACCACAGGTAGCGCAAGGCGATCTGGCCCGGCGTGTATTTGCGCCAGATATTCGGATAGTCCAGGGCCTGTTGCTGCGGCGTCACCTCAGCCGCTCCCGCGCCCAGTTGCTGAAGAACTCGCCAAGGAAGACGATGCCGACGATGCACAGCAGGATCGCCAGACTGAAATCATAATCGTAACGGGAAAACGTGGCCGACAGAGTCTGACCGATCCCGCCGGCGCCGACGATGCCGACGACCGTCGAGTGGCGGATGTTGGCATCCAGGCGATAAATCGAAACCCCCAGATAGCGGGGCAGGATCTGCGGCGCCACGCCATAGAGCAGAAGTTTCGGGAAGCTCGCCCCCGTCGCCTTGATCGCCTCGACTTGTCCGGGGCTCATGTTCTCGATGTCTTCGGCCAGCATTTTCGCAATGAAGCTGACCGAGGCGACGATCAGGGTCAGCACCCCCGCCAAAGGGCCGAAGCCGAAAATCTTGACGAAGAAAATGGCGATGATCACTTCGTGGAATGTCCGGGTCAGGACGATGACGGCGCGGGCCGCCAGGTAGACCGGCCGGGGCACCAGGTTGCCAGCCGCGCATAGCCCCAGCGGCACGGCCAGCAACATGCCGATGAAGGTGGCGGCGACCGCCATCTCCAGGCTTTCCACCACACCCCGGACCAACAGGTTCCAGCGGCCGAAGTCGGGCGGGAACATGCGC
>CAMYNJ010000053.1 GCA_947259795.1 uncultured Alphaproteobacteria bacterium
ACGATCCCGGATTGAGCGGGAATGTTCCCATCCCGCCACTCGGCGCGCCAGTGACGGTATGGCTGCGGTGCGGGCTGAATATGGAGGCGTCGGCGGTGAACTGGGACTCGACGCCGGTCAGCGAGGCCGGGTTGATGGCCTGCGACATGGCGTCCATGCTGAGCGCCACGCCCGCGCCGGCCATCGATTTGTTGACGGCGCCGTAGCCGTGCGAGAAATAGCCTTCCGTCGCCAGGGCTGGCGACGAAGTCAGAGCAGCGAACGCCGCAACAGCGCCGGCCGCCTTCAACTTGCTAAATTTCTTCATGTTTCCTCCCGATGAATCGGTTTGTGTGCTGGGAATCCACGGTCGGACCCGCCCATCGTTTCTGATCGCCCTGTGCCGGGCTGTCCGCTAATGCAAGCGGTTTATTACCAAAAGATAAATTACCATTTTCTAAAGTATGGCGCAAAAGAAAAATCGCCCGGTCTATGGGTAGCGACATTTATTCGCATGCAATCGGGGTGCATGTGCTCGCCGAAAGCAAGCAATAATGCTTCCGCATCATGTAGGCTAAAGTTCTATATGAAAATAATAGTGCACTATATATTTATTAATGTTCCGATATAACGAATGTCTATTTTAAGTTATTACTGTAATATATTAAATGCACGCAGCCTATTTTTTGATATTTATCAAATTTTGCATTTGCGTGATAAGATAAAATATTTCCTATCCAATATCTCACGTCGCGTTTTTTTGGGCTGGGCCGGCCGTAAATTGTCCAGACACAAAAAAGCCCGGCGTTGCCGCCGGGCCGATCCAAACAGGTTTTTCGTCCAGTCAGGTTATGTATGCTTGATTAAAAACTTGTAAACGCCGTCACCGCTGCTGGATTCCAGCAACTCGTTGCCGGTGGTCCGGCAAAATGCCTCGAAATCCGCGACGGAGCCGGGGTCGGTGGACAGAATTTCCAGGGTCCCGCCCGAGGGCACGTCCTTCAAGGCCTTCTTCGCCTTGAGAATGGGAAGCGGGCAGTTCAGCCCCTTGGCGTCAAGAACCGCATCGGCCATTGAATAGTCTCCTTCCAACTTCGATCGTTTCGCTTGAGGTCGGGACGCGCGTCCAGCCTCAGATGAACAGGTTTATATCGGATTTGGTGGCGATGTCGATATAAGTCGCAGCGCCGCCCAATTCGTGGCCATCGATGATGTCTTCGCGTTTGTACTCGAAAAGATCCAGGGTCATCTGGCAGGCGATCATTCTGACATCGGATTCCACGGCCGCCTCGCGAAGCTCCTCGATCGAGGCGACGCCCTTCTTCTTGATGAGATTTTTCATCATGACGGTCGCGGCCGCATCGACGCCGGGCAGCATGGCCATCGCATTCGGCATTACCATATGACCGCCCATCATTGGCATTTCCATGGCGGCATTGCCCAGCGGCGTCACCTGAAGCTTGAGGTCCTTCTTCAAGAGCGCGAGGCCGTAGAAGGTGAAAAACATCGACACTTCAAGTCCCATCGCGGCGGCGGTCGTGCTGAGGATGAAGGGCGGATAGGCCCAGTCCAGCGACCCTTTCGTCACAATGATGGACATGCTCTTGGCGTTGCTCTTGTCAGACATTGCATGGGTTCCTTGCAATCAAATTTATATCAGCCAAAATGTCGGCTGCTGCATCGGCGTCCGCCCGAGCAACCGAATTTTTCCGGCCTGTTGTTTCATTAGAAGATTGTAATAATCTAATATAGAAGTCAAGCTGGCGTGATGCCGCAAGCCATCACAAGCGGTTGACTTGCGTGCGCGCCGCATAACGAAACCGCGGCAAAAAGAGTAGATCGCATATAGTTTTCAGCTATGTGTGATTAACATTGCGATGAGCCGGGATGCATCTATGAAGGTCGATCTGTTTATGGAATTTCCCTCTGCCCCGGGCGGTGACCGGGGCGCCGAGGGTGCCTTGCATGACGGGATCGCAATCGCGCGCGCGGCCGAATCGACGGGAATCGATGCGGTATGGCTGGCCGAACATCATTTCCTGGGCGACTACTGCAATCTTGCTGCGCCGGACATGCTGCTGGCGGCGATCGCACGGGAAACGACGCGCCTGCAATTGGGCTTCGGTATCGTGCCGCTGCCGATCCATGACCCGGTTCGCGTGGTCGAGCGGCTGGCGACGCTGGATATCCTGTCGGCAGGGCGCGTCCTGTGGGGCGTCGGGCGCGGCGTCACGGTGACCGAACTCAAGGGATTCGGGGTGGAACCGGCGGAGACCCGCGCGCTGTTCCGCGAGCGCTACGGCCAGCTTGCGTCCCTGCTGCGAACCGGCGCCTTCGCCCGAGATGGCGCCCGTTACGAGTTGAGGCCCAGGCCCTCGTCGGCGCTGGGGCGTGGCTGGATGGCCTGTGTCAGCCCGGAAAGCTTCGGCCTGGCAGCCGAACTGGAACTCAACGCGATGACCGGGCCGTTCAAACCCTGGCCGATGACCCGCGCCGACCTGGCCCGCTACCGCGAAGCCGCGCCCGAGGGTGAAACCTCCTATACCCTCGCCGTCTATTGCGAGGAGGACCACAAGGCGGCGCGACGGCGCGTCCGCGACGGGCTGCTCTGGGTCTTCCGCAAGATCTTCGAAGTGTCCCGGCCGCTGCTCGCCGGCCAGGTGGAGGGTTACGAGCATTACCGCCGGCTCGGCTGGCTGCTGCCGGTCCTGGACAAGACGCTTTCGGTATCGGTTCTGGAAAAGTTGGGGCTTGCCGCGGTCGGCAGCCCGAACCATGTTCTGCGGAAACTTGCGGGCCTGCGGGATACCGGTCTCGACCGGGTCAGCCTGGTAATCGGCGGCGGGGTCATGGATGTGAAGCGGACTGTGGACTGCATGGAACTTCTGGCGAGGGACGTGTTGCCGGCGCTCCGTTTCGCGGACGGCATGAAAATGGACGTGACGAAGACAGGATGAGTACGACATTGCAGCACCTTGCCGAGCTGGGCGCGGAATACCGCGATCCGATCGCCATCATCGACTGGTCGTCGGCCGACGAGGCGCGCCCCTGGCTGCCGCCGGAAGTGCTGAGCCTGGCCGGCCTGCCGGCCCAGGCGGCGATGGACGAAGGCACGCTCAACAGGTTCAGCCGGGTGGAATTCGCCCGCCTCTGCGCCGCCGGGCTGTGGCTGGAGGGGCTGCTGATCAGCCGGGTGATGAAGGATGGCTGCCTGACCACCCTGCCGGCCGAAGCGCGGGTGATGCTGCAGGAAGTGCGCGAGGAGGCCGGGCACAGCCTGATGTTCGTCGAGATGATCGACCGCGCCGGCCTGGGCGGGGTGCCGCTGCTTGGCGATATCCGGCTGCTGAGCTGGATCGCGCACAGGCTGCATCCCGAAAGCGCCGAGTTCTGGGCGATGGTCTATATCGGCGAGTCGGTGACAGACAGCTTCGCGCTGAAGGCCCTGCGCGCGGACAGCGAGAATATCTGTCCGCTGGCCCGCGAAGTCTTGCAGTTCCACCACAAGGACGAGGCGCGCCATATCGCGGCGGCGCGCACATTGCTGAAATCCCGGATCGGCGCCATGTCCGCCGCCCGGCGATGGATGTACCGCGCGACGTTGAAATTCCTGTTGCGCCGGTTCCTCGCCGCGACGCTCTACCCCCCCGAGGCCAGCCTGCGCGCCATGGGTATTCCAGATCCGGCTGG
>CAMYNJ010000054.1 GCA_947259795.1 uncultured Alphaproteobacteria bacterium
ACACCAGCAACAGCAGAATTGCCTTCAGTTTAATCGTCATGACGACCCAACCCTTATACTTACAAACCCAACCGATCGTCGCGCGAGTGGCCGTTTACTGCTTTTCGATCGCCATCACGACCCAGCCGCCCTCGACTGTGGCGAAGGCCACGGCGTATTTGGCGCCGTTCTCGGAGACCGTGGCGACGCCGCGCTTGTTGTCGCCGACACCGGCATAGACGTCGGCCACGGCTTTTCCGGCGGCTTGTTCGACCGGCTTGAAATAGTCCGCTTCGGCTTCATTTTCGCCGCTGCGTTCGATATCGATCGGGCCGCGGCTGTCGGAGACCACGTAGCCGCCATCGGCGACCGCGATAACATAACGGTCGTCACCGCTCATGCCCTTGTTCAATGCCGCCTGGTAGGCATCCAACCCGTGCTCGTAATGCAGGATCGCCTCCTTGCCACCCTCGACGACCACCGGGGTCACATAAGCCAATACCCAGCGGTTGGCGTCCGGCGACATATAGGGAATCGAGACATAGGCCCGGCGCGGTTTGGTGGCGAGGCCGGGCGCGAAGAACGATGCGGCGCTCTCGTCCGGCGAAAGATCACTGTCGGGGGCGATCTCGCGGCCGACGATCCGGGTCAGCTCGGGACCATCCTTGCTGATCAGGCACATCTCCTCGACATGAAAGCTGCTTTGCACCGTCAGGGTCACCTGCTCGATCCTCGATTTGGCATCCTGCTTGGCGCCGTGGTCATGCGCGGTGAAATAGCGCGGAAACGCCTCGTCCTGGGCGGCATTGACCAGGGCCCGCTTGGCCTTCTTGTGCATGTTGGACAGGATCGCCGCCTTTTCGGCAACGAGAGCATTCATCTCCGTCTCGCCGGCCAAAACCGGCGCCGAAGCCGTGGCAATTGCCAAGGCAAGAAATATGGTTGTAATACGCATCTTGTGATCCTTTGATTTGCGCCGGCAATCAGGCGGCGGCTGCGGTAAAGGAACCCAAACAAGCAATACGCGTGCCACAAGCCCCCTCCGGGCCGTAATTTCGTTCGGGTTCCTATTGATGCAACGGGGCGGGGCGGGCCGGGGCCGAACCGGTAATGTCTGAATTGGGATGGTTAGCGCGGGTGCGTTTGTTTCGGGCGCCAACAGGGCGTGGCCATTTGGGCGGGTACCGATATTGCTGTTCCTGGGCCGGCTCAGGTTCACGGGATTTTCTGATTTTCCCTGTTCCTATCTGACTCATTTATCGATGCGATTGTCGACCCGATTTGCAGCAATCCGAACAATCACGCTAATGAGCAGGAACACTACTAGAGATGTATTAATGGCTCATTAAAATAACCCTATGGTATGTAGTTGTCACAATCCAATATAACACAGCGTTAATCGTTAACCGGGGCTGGCGCTGGGCTTGATTTATTTCCGCATTTTTCAGTTTTTCGTGTCTTTCCAAAGATCGTCAGACCCACGGGGACGGCAGGGCAGATTTGGCCCGCAGCTTTATGCCGGCGCCTCCTTTGACAGGCTCGGGCCAGGCTGGAGTTGAAGGACAATGATGCGCCTCGTCCAGGCAGGCTAGTCAACGGATCAGACCGCTCGGCCATCGTTTCAGGCAACGTGCCGAACAAGTAAAAGGGCCGCCCCGAGGGGCGGCCCGTACGGTCTGCGTAATACGATCCCGCCTGATCAGGCGGTGCGGACTTCGGCGAGGAAGCGGTCGACCTCGCCGCGCAGGCCTTCGGCCTGGCGGGCCATTTCCTGGCTGGCGTTGAGCACCTGGTTGGCCGCCGCACCGGTCTCGCCGGCTGCCCTCGACACGTTTTCGATATTGCTGTTCACATCCTGCGTGCCCCGGGCCGCCTGCTGAACGTTGCGCGCGATCTCCTGCGTCGACACGCCCTGCTCCTCGACCGCCGAGGAGATCGTGGTGGCGATGTCGTTGACCTCGCCGATGATGCCGCGGATCTTCTCGATCGCACTGACGGCATCCTGGGTCTCTTCCTGCACCGCGCCGATCTGGCTCGAGATTTCCTCGGTCGCCTTGGCCGTCTGGTTGGCCAGGTTCTTGACCTCCTGGGCCACGACCGCGAAGCCCTTGCCGGCCTCGCCGGCGCGCGCCGCCTCGATCGTGGCGTTGAGCGCCAGAAGGTTGGTCTGGCCGGCAATGTCGTTGATCAATTCCACGACTTCACCGATCTTCTGCGCGGCATCCGCCAGGCCCTTGACCGTCTCGTTGGTCGACTCTGCCTCTTCAACCGCGTTCTGCGCGATCCTGGCCGACTGCATGACCTGTCGGCCGATCTCGGCGATCGAGGCGGAAAGCTCTTCCGCGGTCGCCGCGACGGTCTGCACGTTGGCGGTCGCCTGGTCGGAGGCGGTCGCCACACTGGCGGACTGACGGCTGGTCTCCTCCGCCGTCGCCGACATCTGCTGCGAGGTCGCCTGCATTTCGGTGGCGGCGGAACCGACACCATCGACGACATCCTTGACCGTGCGCTCGAAGCGATCCGCCATCTCGTTCAAGGTCCGGCGTTTCTCCTCCTCGGCGCGCTGCTGCACTTCGGCCTGCTCTTTCTCGAGCCTGACCTTTTCGATGGCGTTGTCCTTGAAGATCTGAACCGCACTGGCCATCTCGCCGATTTCATCGTTGCGCCGGGTGCCTGGCACCTCGGCATCAAGGTCGCCATCGGCCAGCGTGGTCATGGCCCGGGTCATCTGGTCCAGCGGCCGGCCCACCAGCGCCTGGATCATCAGAAGCAGGACAACGATCGAGGCAACCAGAACTGCAACGCCGATTCCGGCGTCGACCATGAAGCTGTCGAAAATAAGGTTGTTCAGTCGGTCCATCCCGTAGGCGACGACGACAAGACCCAGGCGATTTTCGGCCTCGTAAACGGGGCTCGCGACCAGCATATGGTCGCCCTCGAATTCCACAATGGCCTGTTGGCTATTGGCGCCACGGTCCAGAAATGCGCCCTTCGACAGGTCGATAGCGCCATTCTCGTCGCTTTGGTGGGTGATTACGATCGCCCCTGCATTGTCGAATACGGCAATAGCCTCGACTTCGTATGAATCATCCGAAACCAGGTCCTTATAGGCGGCTTCGATGGCATTGGTCCGGCCCCAGCGCAGGCCGCCGGCTATGCGCAGGCCTAACTGGGTGGTGATCACCTGCCGAAATTCGGCTGATACGTTGGTGAGATTCTTGCGTTGTTCGTTGGATTCGAAATAGACCAGCGCCGCAACGCCGATCAGGATCGTCAAGGTAAGTCCAAAGGCGACTTTCCTGCCCACGGTCGACCGCCACCCGCCGGTCGCGGTGCCTGAGTTCATATGCTTGTTGAACATAACCATCTCTCCCTTGATATGTGTGCCATAGCGGGGCGGTTAAACTCCAGCATCCCGCCTATGGCCCGACGTTTTGACCGCTCGAAGTTGCCGTTCGTTCGTTCTATCGTGCGAAGCTAACCGACCAGGCCGCCTCAATATCCTGTCTCGGAGGGGCGGGCGAACCCGCCCGCCCCGGAGATCACATGGACCAGGGTGCCGGATCAGCCCGCGTTCGATGGCGCCGACATCGGGCAGTATCGAGCTGCGCTGGCACCGGGCGGCCCCGGTCTCGTCGGTATCGGTCA
>CAMYNJ010000055.1 GCA_947259795.1 uncultured Alphaproteobacteria bacterium
GCCGGCAAGGGTGAAAGGGTGCGGTAAGAGCGCACCGCGTCCCCGGCGACGGGGACGGCACGGTAAACCCCACCGGGAGCAAGACCGAGTAGGGGCGGCTCGGCCGGGATTCTCAGGTTTCTGGGGATTGCCGGCAGGCGGGTTTCCGCGCCGCCGCCCGGGTAGGTCGCGCGAGGCGTCCGGCAACGGGCGCCCCAGACGAATGGCCATCTATTGTCCTTGAAGGACATGGACAGAACCCGGCTTACAGGCCGTCTGGCGCAATAGATTTCCCTACCGGTAGCGCGAGGGAACCCGGCCCAACAGCTACGCCCTTCCTTAATCCCACGGCAACCGCCCGGTCGTGTCCCCAGCCGTGTCGTCCCCGCCTTCGCCGGAATCATAGCTGTCCCACTCGCTGGGCAGCGGGAACCAGCGCAGCTTCTCGAAATCGGGCGAGAAATCGGGCGTTTCGAACTGCCGCCCACGCGCGTTCTCAGCCGCCCATTCGAAAATTCCCAGGGCCTCATGCAGATAGCGCGGCAGCACGCTCTCCGGTTCCGTCACACGCCGCGGCCGGTATTCCATGGCGCCGGTATCATAGGATATATCGGTCAATCTCAGCGGCGGTTCCGGCACCGTCTCACCAGCATACCAATTGCCGCTCTTCGGGTCGAAACTGTACGCCGGCAGCAGCTTCCAACCATGGGTCGCCACCATGTCGATCGCCTTGACGATATAGTCGAAGACGGCCTCGGAAATGAAATAGTTGAGATTGATGCGGAACCAGCCCGGCTTGATGCATTCGTTGCCCTTGGCGACCTCGCGGTCGAAGGCGGCGGATTTTTCCGGTCCGATGCGGAACAGGCTGTGGCCATAGGGCCCGGCGCAGGAACAGCCGCCCCGCGCCTGGATGCCGAACAGATCGTTCAGCACGGCCACCACGAAATTCCAGTGCAGGAAACCCGGGCCGTGGCGGATCGCCATCGAGATGATCGACAGGCGCTCCAGGTCCGGATTGCCGAGCACCCAGAGGTTCGGATTATCCGACCAGTATTCCAGGGCGCGGCGCAGGAAACGGGTCTCGCGCGCATGAATATTGCGGGCGCCGACCGCGTCCTTGAGTTGGAATACCAGGCCGGCGCGAATCGATTCGATGATCGCCGGGGTGCCGCCTTCCTCGCGTTGCTCGGGGTTTTCGAGATAGTGGTGATAATCCGGTGTGACGAACGCCACCGTTCCACCGCCCGGCACGCCAGGCACCGAGTTCCTGAACAGATGCCGCTTCGCCACCAGCACGCCGGGCGTGCCCGGCCCGCCGACGAATTTATGCGGTGAGATGAAGATCGCGTCCTTGTAGACCAGCTTGCTGTCCTCTCCCTCGCCGCCCGGGTTCATCTCGATCTGCAGATAGGGGCCGGCGGCAGCGTAGTCCCAGAAGGACAGGGCGCCATGCCGGTGCAGCAGGGCCGAGATCGCGCGGCTGTCGGAGACGATGCCGGTGACGTTGGAGGCCGCCGAGAAGCTGCCGATCTTCAACGGTCGGTCCGCGTGATGTTCCAGTTCCTCTTCCAGGTGGGCGATGTCGATGCGGCCGTTATCGTCCTCGTGGATCGTGACGACGTCGGCTATGGTTTCCCGCCAGGACACTTCGTTGGAATGATGTTCGTAGGGGCCGACGAAGACCACGGGCCGACGGTCCGGCGGGATTCTGTCGGACAGCCCGTATTCGTGATCGAGATCGGCCGGGATACGCAAATTCATCACCTGGATCAGCTTGTCGATCGCCCCGGTCGCGCCGGACCCGGCGAAGATCACGACATCGTCCTCGCCACCGCCGACCGATTGCCTGATGATGCGCCGCGCATCCTCGCGCAGGCTGGTGGTCTGCAGGCCGGTGCCCGAGGATTCGGTATGGGTGTTGGCGTAGACGGGCATTACCTCATTGCGGATGAAGTCCTCGATAAAGCCGAGCGACCGGCCGGACGCCGTATAGTCCGCATAGACCACGCGCCGTTGACCGAAGGGCCCGTCGATCACGACATCATCACCGATCACCGAATTGCGGATCTTTTCGATCAGCGCCTCGGTCCGTTCGTCGGTGAAGGCGCTGGATGTATCCGTCCCGGCATGCGCCGGGCCCAATCCGGCCAGCGGGGCTTGTACGCCTTCCAGTGCCCGGGCGATATTGCGGTTGACCGCCTTCAGGAACTTCAGCGAGAAGCCCGAACCTTCGCCCAGCAGACGCTCGAACGCGGCGGCCGGGATTTCCAGCAGGACGGCATCCTCGCGGATCCTGCAGGTCGCAACGCAGGGCCCGTTGTCGATCAGCGACACTTCGCCGAACATGCGTCCAGGTCCGATCAGCGCGAGATGAAGCGTGCGGTCCCCGTCGGCCCTGGTGATCGCGGCCGAGCCGGCGACGAGAATGAAACAGGACCGGCCGACCTCACCCTCCCCGACGACCCGCCGGCCGGCAGGGATCCGCCATTGGCAGGCGAAGCCGGCCAGGCGCGCCACCTCGTCATTGGCGAATTCGCGGAAAAAGGAAAGCAGCCGCAGGAAATCCAGCGTTTCCGCCTCCACCGGTCCGTGCTCGCCATCCGGCGCGGCTGCTTCGCCGGGCGCGGCGTCACCCGCCTGCGAAAACGCATCGTCAATGGCGCGCAATGAAGCCGCCAGCATGCCGGCGATCCAGCGATGGACGGCGATGGCCAGCGCCGGGTCTTCCTGTTCGATCCGCGCCAGCGCCTCGCGGTCCATGGTGACGCCGCGCCCGGCCTGCGCCGCAGTGACGTCACCAAGATATCGATCGCCCGCCACCAGCGCCTCGGCGCCGTGGACCTGGCCGTCCTCCATGATGAAGACCCGGTCCGCCGGCGCACCCTTGCGGCAGAGCGCTTCGTCGGCCGTATAGTCGAATGGCTGCGCATATTTCAGCATCCGCCTGCAGTCCTGCGCCGCAAGTCCGGCGACCCGCTCCAGCGCGATGCCGCTCGCATCATCCATCAGTCGTCTCCCGCTTTCTGCCACTTCAGCCGCAAACCCGGCCCTGGTTCGTTGACGACAGTTTTCCCTCAGTGGATTGTGCCTGCCAGGGCACGGGAAATAAAGAGTTTCCCGCGGATTTCAAAGCGAGTTCCGGAGCCACCGTTCCGGGCCGGGCCCTTAAACCCACTCAGCGTCGTTCGAGCATTCGGGCAATGGCGGTTTCGCCAAGGGGCTCGGCTTGCTTCACTGTCAGGCTGTCGGCCCATTCGCGGGCGAAGTCGCGCTGCAGGCTAAGGTTTATCGCCGCGACCACACCCATGGCGGTCAGCGCCCCGAGGCTGGCCAGCGCCATGTCCTTGTGCGCGTCCCAGACGTCCCCCTGCGTTCCCAGATAAGCCATGCCGAGTTCGCCCCCGAACAGCGCGGCCGCGCCCCATTCGAACAGTTCGAAGATCATCGAGGTCGACATGGTGACGTCCAGCGGCAGGAAATAGCCCCAAAACCCCTGGACATTGGCGACGCGCAGGAACATCTCGCGGATCGGGTAGGCAAGCAGCAGGCCGTAGCTGAAATGAATCAGCCGATCGTAATGGTTTCTCTCCCACCCCATCACTTCGTTCAGCGACCGGCCAAACAGCGCTTGCGTCCATTCCTCGTAGGGCACGCGCGAATAGGTGTAATGCGCGCCGACCTCATGCAGGCACAGGAACAGAAAGATCAGCGTGTAGGAGACACGCGACAGCGGGAACCGCCTGTAGGACGCCGCCAGGGCGCCCACGAACGCAACGACCAGGAAATTTTCGAGCATCCAGTCTTCGCGATAAAGCGGGGAAACGGCCAGCGCCACCCAGACGCCAGCAAACAGCATGGCGAGAATCAGCAGATATTTCCTGTGCGAAATAGACATCGGCGGACGTTCCCTGCGGTGGGGTCGGTATAATAGTCATATCCAGCGGGCGGATACACCGCAAGGTGGCGCCGGCAACTAACCGCTAGCCCGCCACGGGCCCTGCTTCGCTCATCTGTCCCGCATTCGCCCATCGGGAGCACCATATTCGGCGATGAATTCCCCGAAGGCGCGCGCCAGGGCATCCCCGTCGGCGATGTCGTCGAGATTTTCCAGAAGCACGGTCAACAGATAGTTATTGCCGAGGTCATAGTCCGCGTTTAGCGCGCGCAGCCGTTCATAGGCGGCTTCGGTCAGGGCGCAATTAAACCGCTTAGGCAGGGCGAGGCGTTTCTTCGTCATGCCTGGATATTCACGGCTATCACGCGGCGGCGCAACAAATTTCCCCCGCTACAACCCAGCCGCATACTCAGCCATGCGGGCGCGCATTTGCGGGTCCGGCAGACGGCCATGGAGGGCGCCCATGTTTTCCTGCATATGATCCACTCGGCTGGTGGCGGGGATGGCGCAGGTGACGGCGGGGTGGGAGACGATGAATTTAAGGAAGAACTGCGCCCAGTTTGCGGCGTCGAATTGACGGGCCCAGTCGGGCAGCAACTGGCCCTGGAAACGGTCGAACAGCCCGCCACCCCGGAAGGGACGGTTGATGATCACTGCCAGCCCGCGTTCGGCGGCCAGGGGCAGCAGGCGGCGCTCGGCCTCGCGGTCGATGACATTGTAGGTGAACTGGACGAAATCGATCGGCTGTTCCGCCATGATCCGTTCCAGCTCGTCATGCCGGCGGCCATGCGAGGTGGTGATGCCGATATAACGGATCCTGCCCGCCGCCTTCCAGTCCAGCAGGGTTTCCAGATGGGTTTCCCAGTCCACCAGATTGTGAATCTGCATCAGGTCGAAGTGCTCCACCCCCCACAGGTCGCGCGAATGCTGCATCTGGCGCACGCCCAGCGCCCGGCCCGGGGTCCAGACCTTGGTCGCGGAAAACAGGGTTCCGGCATTTGCAATGTTCTGCAGGCAATAGCCGATGACCGCCTCCGACGAGCCATACATCGGCGAAGAGTCGATCACCGCCCCGCCATTGGCGAAGAAGGCCTGCAATATCTTCGCCCGCCCGTCACGCAGCCAGCTGTCCGCACCCACATCGAAGGTCAACCACGACCCCATGCCGATGACCGGCAGTTGTTCGCCGGTCGACGGTACGGCTCTGGTCGATATCCCGGCCCGCGCAGCAGCGGCCGGCGTCGGCCAGGGGCTCAACCCGGCCGCCATGGCCGACGCCAGAAAGGCGCGACGCGTGAGGGGCGGCAATGATCGATTCATCCGATGGCTCCAGGATCGGCAGCCCGTATTCGTTTTATATGGCGTGCAAGACCGGCCGTGAAAACCCCACCGGTCGATCTTCCCCGCGCCACAGACGAACGCGCAAATGCGGAGGCTGGTTCCAAACGGGGCCACGGCGCGAATTTTGCCGGCCCGACTGTTGAGGCAGATCAATAAGCGAACCGGCCTGTCGTGGTATTTTCGGCGACAGTAACGGGTAAGGCGTTGGGGGGGGCCATCCCCTGAACGCGAAAATCGGGAGAGAAATTTGCTGTTTCAGGTTCGCATACATGGCCGGGGCGGCCAGGGCGTCGTCTCGGCGGCCGAAATGCTCTCTGTCGCCGCGTTTCTGGAGGGCGATCACGCCCAGGCATTCCCCAGCTTCGGTTCGGAACGGATGGGCGCGCCCGTGGTCGCCTTCTGCCGGATCGACACCAAGGAAATCCGGTCGCGCGAACCCGTCATGATGCCCGATGCGCTGATCGTCCAGGATCCGACATTGCTGCATCAGGTGGAGCTGTTCAGCGGCCTCGACACGCGCGGCTATCTGCTGATCAACACCGCGCGCAGCTATGCGGATCTGGGGCTGGGCGATTACGTCACGAAATTCCCGCCGCATCATCTCTGCACGGTCGCGGCCACCGAGTGGGCGCTGGAATTCGTCGGCCGGCCGCTTCCCAACGCAGCGCTGCTGGGCGCCTTCGCCGCGGTGACGCACCGCCTGAAGCTGGAATCGGTGCAGGCGGCAATCCGCGAGAAATTTCCGGGCGAAGTCGGCGAGAAGAATGCCGCCGCCGCCGCCAAGGCTTACGACACCATCAGGACGAATTAGGCGGGAGACTGGGGATGCTTAAACAGATCGAAGGTTCACAGGCCGTTGCCGAGGCGATCGCACTCTGCCGTCCCGAGGTAATCTGCGCCTATCCGATCACGCCGCAGACCCACATCGTGGAAAATCTGAGCGAACTGGTCCGGCTGGGCGAGATCGGGAATTGCCAGTATATCAATGTGGAATCCGAATTCGCCGCGCTGAGCGTCGCGATCGGCGCCTCGGCCGCAGGCGCCCGCGCTTACACCGCGACCAGCAGCCAGGGCCTGCTGTTCATGACCGAAGCGGTTTACAATGCCGCCGGGCTCGGCCTGCCTATCGTGATGACGATCGGCAACCGGGCGATCGGCGCGCCCATCAACATCTGGAACGACCATTCCGACAGCATGGCGCTGCGCGACGCCGGATGGATTCAGCTTCACGCCGAAACCAACCAGGACGCGGTCGATCTTCACATCCAGGCCTTCCGGCTGGCGGAGCAGCTGAGCGTGCCGGTCATGGTGTGCGAGGACGGATTCATCCTCACCCACGCCTATGAGCGGGTCGACATTCCCGACAAGCAGCAGGTCGACGCGTTCCTTCCGCCGTTCGAACCGGTGCAGGTGCTTGACCCGGCGGCGCCGGTCACGATGGGGGCGATGGTCGGGCCCGAGGCCTTTGCCGAAGTGCGTTACCTGGCGCACCACAAGCATCTTCAGGCTGTGGAGGTGATCCCGCAGCTTTCGGCCGAGTTCGCCGACATCTTCGGCCGGGATACCGGCGGGCTGATCCAGCCCTATCGCAGCGAGGATGCCGAGACGGTGATCGTGGCGCTGGGCTCGGTGAACGGGACGATCAAGGATGTGATCGATGAAATGCGCGACGACGGAATCTCGGTCGGGGCGGTCAAGATCGTCGCATTCCGGCCGTTTCCGATGCTGGCATTGCGCAGCGCGCTGGAGAACGCGAAGCGGGTGATCGTCGTCGAAAAGGCTTTCGCCGACGGCTTGGGCGGCATTCTGGTCGGCAGCGTGCGGATGGCGCTACGCGGCCTGACCACGCCGATCTATACCATCATCGCCGGGCTCGGCGGACGCCCCATTACCAAGGTATCGCTGCATCGTGCCTTCGGCGAAGCCGTGGCCGACGAGATCGACGACCCGCATTTCCTCGATCTCGACTGGGCGATCATCGACCACGAATTGGCGCGGGCCAAGGAAAAGCGCCGGTCGGGCCCGATCGCCGAGAACATACTGCGCGACCTGGGCCTCGTCGGCGGCAAGCCGGTTTAGGGAGACGATCCGATGACACAACGCGTCAAATTTTACCAGACCGGAACCTTCACCGTCGGCAACCGCCTGCTTGACGAGGAAAACCGGACCGTCCAGGCGACGGTGGAACGCAGCAACTCGCTGACTTCCGGCCATCGCGCCTGCCAGGGCTGCGGCGAGGCGCTGGGCGCACGCTATGTGGTCGACGTGGCAATGCGGGAGGCCAACAATAATCTGGTCGCCGTCAATGCCACGGGCTGTCTCGAGGTGTTCTCCACGCCCTATCCGGAATCGTCGTGGCAGGTGCCCTGGATACATTCCCTGTTCGGCAATGCACCCGCCGTGGCGACAGGTGTCGCGGCCGCGATGCGCGCCAAGGGCCGCGAAGACACCAGGGTTCTCGCCCAGGGCGGCGACGGCGGCACGGTCGATATCGGCTTCGGCTGTCTCTCGGGCATGTTCGAGCGCAACGACGACATCCTCTATATCTGCTACGACAACGAGGCCTATATGAACACCGGCGTCCAGCGGTCGGGCCGCACCCCGCCCGCGGCGCGAACGGCAACGACACCGGCCGTGGGTCCAACGAAGGGCAATGCATTTGGCCAGGGCAAGAACGCGGCGCTGATCGCGATGGCCCATTTTATCCCCTATGTGGCCACGGCGAGCGTCGCCGACCTGCATGACCTCGAGGCCAAGGTGACGAAGGCCATGGGCATGACGGGCGCGCGTTATATTCACGTGCATGTGCCCTGCCCGCTGGGCTGGGGATCGAAGCCATGCGACACCATCAAGCTTGCGCGCCTCGCGGTCGAAACCGGGTTGTTTCCGCTGTTCGAGGCTGAGCATGGCGAGATCACCGAAGTCACGCAAATCCGCCGCAAAGTGCCGGTCGAGGAATATCTCAGGCCGCAGCGGCGGTTCGCCCACCTGTTCGGGAAATCGGCGGATACCGATGCTCTCGCCGCCATTCAGCAGATGGCCGACCGCAACATCGAGAAATTCGGCTTGTCCGGTTGAGAACTGAGGTAGGAACCATGCACAAGCCCTTTGCGATTACCCTCGACGTCGGCAGCAGCCTGGCCAACCACACCGGGTCGTGGCGCAATGAGCGGCCGGTCTATGTGGACCTGCTGCCGCCCTGCAACCACGCCTGCCCCGCCGGGGAGAATATTCAGGCCTGGCTTTATCTCTCGGAAGAAGGCGATTACGAGGGTGCCTGGCGCCAGCTTATGGCGGACAACCCCTTTCCGGCGGTCGAGGGACGCGTCTGTTACCACCCCTGCGAAAACGCCTGCAACCGCGGCCAGCTCGACGAGGCGGTCAATATTCACGCCGTCGAACGGTTCCTCGGCGACGAAGCGCAGAAACGGGGCTGGAAGGTCGAAGCCGGCGCGCCGACGGGAAAACATGTTCTCGTCGTCGGCGCGGGACCCAGCGGCCTTTCCGCCGCCTATCATCTGCGGCGGCTGGGCCATGATGTGACGGTCCACGATGCCGGCCCCATGGCGGGCGGCATGATGCGGTTCGGGATTCCGAAGTACCGCCTGCCGCGCGATATCCTGGATGGCGAAATTGCCCGCATCGTCGATATGGGCGTCACCATCGAGCTCAACTCCAAGGTTTCCGATATTCCGGCCATGATGAAGGAGGAAGGATTCGACGCCGCCTTTGTCGCGGTCGGCGCGCATCTCGCCAAGCGCACCGACATCCCCGCGCGCGAGGCCAGCAAGATCCTGGACGCCATCAGCGTCCTGCGCGACATGGAAACCGACGAGGAGCCGCCGCTGCTGGGCCGCCGCGTCGTGGTCTATGGCGGCGGCAACACGGCGCTCGACATGGCACGCACCGCCAAGCGGCTGGGCGCCAGCGAGGCGCTGGTCGTCTACCGCCGCACCCGCGAGCAGATGCCGGCCCACGACATCGAGCTGGAAGAGGCGCTGGACGAAGGCGTCATCCTGCACTGGCTGACGACCATCAAGCAGATCGATGGAACCACCTTCACCGTCGAGAAAATGGAGGTCGACGAGAACGGATGGCCGCAGCCGACCGGCGAGTTCGAAACCCTCGAGGCGGACACCCTGGTGCTGGCGCTGGGCCAGGCGGTCGACACCAGCTTCCTGAAGACGATCCCGGGGGTGAAGATCACCGACGACGGCGTGATCGACGTCGACGCAACCATGATGACGGGCTTTCCGGGCCTGTTCGCCGGCGGCGACATGGTGCCGGCCGAACGCACCGTCACGGTGGCCATTGGCCACGGCAAGAAGGCGGCGCGCAATATCGACGGCTGGCTGCGCGGCGAGGAGCCGGCGCCGCGCGCCGAACCCAGGGTGGCCGGCTATGAACGGCTCAACACATGGTATTACACGGACGCTGACAAGACGGTGCAGCCTGCGCTGGACCTGATCCGGCGCCAGACGACATTCGATGAAATTCATGGCGGCCTGGACGAGACCAACGCCCTGTTCGAGGCGCGGCGCTGCCTGTCCTGCGGCAACTGCTTCGAGTGCGACAACTGTTACGGCGTTTGCCCCGACAACGCCGTCATCAAGCTTGGCCCGGGCAAGCGGTTCGAGTTCAACTACGATTTCTGCAAGGGCTGCAGCCTGTGCGCCGCGGAATGCCCCTGCGGCGCCATCGAAATGGTGCCCGAGAGGATGTAGCGGTTTTCCGCCGGATATTTGGGACCTTCGGCCGCCGAGGAGGAAGAGGTCATGAGAATCGAGTTCGTCTTTGTGACGAAAGAAGGGGATGAGCCGGACCATGGCATGGCGTTCGACATGCCGGGCGTGCCCCGGACAGGCGACCTGGTGACGGTCGCCCGGCCCGGCCAGGCCGGCACCGCCAGCTTTGTCGTGCGGCGGATCCACTGGACCCTGGCGCATCCGGACGCCCCGGCGGCCCAGTGCGGCGCCCAAGCCGTCGCGGGCACCACCAATTCGGTACAGGTCGAATGCGAATTCGTGCCCGGCCCCTATTCGGCGGAAGAGCACAAACCGGCGCTCTCATTGAAGTGATCCGGCGCCGGGCCCGGGCGATCCTGCCCAGCCGCAGGCCCGCAACGCGGCATGCATATGGTCGGGCGGTTCCGCGGTGGCGGCGACCGGATCCTTCTTCGGATAGAGCGGCAGGCTGATGGCCCGGCTGTGCAGATGCAGGGGCGGGGCGCCGACCGCGCCGCCCGATCCGTAGACCGGATCGCCCAGCACCGGGCAGCCGATCTCGGCGCAGTGGACGCGAATCTGGTGGGTGCGGCCGGTCTTGGGGCGCAGCTCCAGCCAGGTGAGGCCGTCCGACCGGCCCATCGTGCGGTAGGTGGTAACGGCCGGCTTGCCCGCCTCGGCGTCCACCAGCATGCGCCAGCCGCCCTTCTTCGTGGAATGCTTGGCCAGCGGCAGATTGATCGTGCCCGAGGGCTTTTCCGGCGCGCCCTCGACCACGGCCCAGTAGGTCTTCTCCACCCGGTTCTCCGAGAACAGCCGCGCCAGCCTTCTCAGCGCCTTGGGATGCCGGCCCAGCACCAGGCAGCCGCTGGTGTCCCGGTCGAGCCGGTGGGCCAGCGCCGGCGGCCGCGGAAGCCCGAACCGCAGCGCGTCGAACAGCGCCTCCAGGTTTTCGCCGCCGCCCGGCCCCGCATGCACGGGAAGGCCGGCGGGCTTGTCGATAATCAGCATCAACCCGTCGCGATAGAGCAAGCGTGCCTGAAGCTCTTCCGGGGTCATGCCATCCGCCGCGCCGCTGTTGGGGAATCTGAAGCCGCCTTAATAGCGGACGGGTGCGCCGGCGGGAAGGGCTCGGGGAAGTTTGCATGCGTTCGGAGTTGGCATCCCTATCCCACCATCCCGTGCGAACCTTAACCTTTACGCAACATGAAAGCGCGACAATGCGGGGATATCGGGGAGCAACCGGACGCGACATGAGCGGCGACGACAAGAGCATGGAGGAAATCCTCAGGGAAATCCGCGAGATTGTCGCGGAGGATGAGAAGGATTCGAGAAAAAATCCCGAGGCGGGCGAGGATATGAGCCCGAGCGAGATCCTGAAGGAAATCCGCGAGATCGTCGCGGAGGATGGGGCCGCGGAAGCCGAAAGCAGTAAAGCGCAGGCACGACCGCGCAAACGGGATATCCGGCTCCGGCGGAAGGCCATGCTTGCCTCTATCGGGGGCGCAATAACGGGCGCGGCGCTGGTTCTCCCGGTTCTGTTGACGGCTGGCGTGGATGTGCCGATGTCGCCACTTCAGATTGCGGTTGGGGTGAGCCTCTTCTCTATGCCCCTTGCCATCAAGGCAAGGCCGGAAAACGGATGGCATGTGGCGATCCTTATGGGAGCGGCCCTGGCGATGCCCGTTGCGGCTTCTTCGGCCTTCGGTCTGGTTCTTTATCAGGCGCCGCCGGCCGCCGAACTCGCCCCGATCGAACGCCTCGTCGTGCCATTGCTCGCTAGTATCGCCGCCCTTGCCGCGGGTCTGGCCGGCTGGTTAGCCGTACGGTGGGCAACCCGTAACTCGAGCCTGTGGAAGAGGACGGAAGTGGAAGACGGGGATGCGCGACGAGCGGGCGGTTGAGCCGGAATTCGGAGGATGAGGCATGATCATGTCGACACAGGATCAAGGCGGTGGCGGAGACGGCTGGGCGCGGCGGGGACTCGTCGCGTTGGGTATTGCGACGGGGATAGCGGTGACCGGCGGACTGGCGGGGTTCACCTTCGCGACGCTCGAGAAAATGCCCGGGGGTCCCGAGCGCAATTTCTATACATACAGCGCCATGGCGGTCGCAATCGCGGCGAGCCTGCTTGTCATCTTCGGGGGCTCCCGGCTCTTCCTGCGCGCGAAGGTCGGCGTGGCGGAGGCTGAAGAAGCCGCCGGCGGGGGCAAGGCGGACGCCGTTGCCGACAAGGAGGGTGCGCGACCACGCCGCAGCCCTGGGAATTTCGGCGCCATTATAGTGATGCTCCCAATCTTTCACATTTTTATAGAATTCACGGAGCGAGCCAGCGACTTTTTCATGAGTCTGCTGTCGTTGACGCAGCAGCCTTTTACGCTAATGCTCGCCGCCGGCGTGACACCGATCATGGCGGTGCTGGCGGTCGCCGAACGCCCCGAGGGCGCGCGCGTCAAATGGCGTACCGTCATATTTACCGCCGCGCTTTGGCCGGCGGCGTTGCTTGCCGACCTGATCGCCCCCACGGCGGCGGAGTATGAGGGGGTAGTGCGTTTCATCGTGACCAATTCCATGATGATCGTCATGGTGGGCTGGATTGCACTCGGCGGTGCGCTGGGCACGCTGGATGTCATGTTCTCACTCTCGAACCCGCGTGCGTACGAGGAAAAACTGAAGGGTGTCGGGCCACTGACGGAAGGCTGGAGCTTTTGGCACGGAGCGGCATTTCTTGCCATCTACTTCGGCCTGCGGTGGCTCGACCGGCAGACCGGCATCCCGGCCTTCACGGGCAACCCGGCATATTTCGCCGCCGTTTTCGCGGCCGCGACGGTGGCGCTGAGCCGACCACGCGGCGCGCGCGGCTGGGCACTGGCGGCTTTTGCCGGGACCGTCGTGGCCACATTGATGTTGCTGGGCGCAGCGGCCGCAAGCATGATTTCAGCGGGCGGACCCGCGACCAGGATGTTCCTCCACATGCTGATGGCGTTGCCGGCCATAATCCTGGCATTGCTGGCGGTTAGACATCTCGGACCGCGATCGTCCACCGCCCAGAGCGGAAATCTGGAATCCCGGGAAGGGGAAGTTTCATGAACGACCCCTCGACCCCGGATGCAATGGGCGCGCGGCTACCGGGCAAACGTGACGAAACGGGAAGGAAGCAGGACATGACCGATCGCCGCGATGGCGTCGATGGACGCGACGGGAGTTTCGAAACCGTCCGCCTTGCCGTGCTGGTGGGGGCGGTGGTGTTGGTGGGCGAGGGGGTTCGCCATCTCGGGGCGCGGGTGGAGGGCGCGCTGGCTGCGGCGGGCTTCCTGACCGGACCGGGGCCGGACGGGCTGATCGAGGTGGCGGCGCTGCCGGTGCTGGCGGTGCTGATCGTTCTGTTCTTCCGGCGCGACATGCTGGGCGACCGCGGCCTGCGGCTGGCCGCCATGGGGCTGGGCGCGGGCGCCGGCATCCTGATGGCCGACCCGCTGGCGCGCATCGCGCTCTATTTCGGCCTGCCCGGCCGCGCCCCGACGGACGAAGGCGGCATGCTGCGGATCACGGTCAACCTGCTGGTGCTGGGGGCCGTCGCCATCCTGTTCACCCGCGCCCTGATCCGCGAACTGCGCCGGCCCGGCCCGAAAGACGGCGGGCAGGGCCAAGACGAGGGAGACGGGGAATGAGGGAGCCCGAGCAAATCGAATTCGCCGCCACCGCGCCCTTCCCCGTGCCGCGCTGGGCGCGGGCGACGGCCTTCGTGGGGGTTTATGCGCTGGTGCTGGCCGGCATGGTCGAGCTGCAGCAATCCGTCCAGGATTTTCTGGCCTGGTTCGGCGTGGAGAGCGGCGGGCTCGACCGTATCGGGCTGCTGGCCGGGCTGTATGTCGCCGTCATGGGGCTTCGCCCGCTGCTCTATTTGCCCATGGCGCGCAATGAGGGCCTCTATCGCATGGCCTGGAGCCTCGTCGCCGCGCTGTCGGCGCTGGCCGCCGCCACCGCCGCGCTGCTCGCGACTCGCTTGGCGGTGCCGGATTTCACGGAGAGTTTCCTCGGCAACCTGACGCCGGCACTCGCGGCCTGCGCCGCGCTGGGCATCGGCTGGGCCGCCACCAAGATAGCCACCCGCCGCCGCGAGCGGCTGGCCGAGGCGATCTCGTCGGAGCTCCCGCAGCCTACAGCTTAAACGGGATGTACATCGCGATATCGGGCAGGAAGTAGATGGCGAAGACGGTGGCCAGCATCATCAGGATGAAGGGCCAGACGCCGGACGCCACCTCGCCCATTCTCGCCTTGCCGACGGCCTGGACGACGTAGAGGTTGAGGCCGACCGGCGGGGTGATGAGCGCGCATTCGATGAGGATGACGAAGAGGATGCCGAACCAGATCGGGTCGATGCCCAGCGCGGCCAGCGAGGGGTAGAGCACCGGCACCATGATCAGCAGCATGCTCAGCGCCTCCAGCACCAGCCCCATCACCAGCAGCACCAGGCCGACCGCCAGCAGGAACAGCCCCGCCGTGTCGAAGGTGGCGACGATGGCCGACGAAATGTCCTGCGGGATGCGGTAGAGCGTGATCGCCTTGCCGAAGATCTTGGCGCCGGCCAGGATCAGCAGGATCGTCACCGTGGTCTTCATGCTGTCCTGCACCGCCTCGCGCAGTTTCGCCCAGGTCATGGTGCGCAGCAGCGGGCCGGTCAGGATCAGCGCGCCGCCGAAGCCGACGGCCGCGGCCTCCGTCGGCGTGAAGGCCCCGGCATAGAGCCCGCCGACGATCAGCGCCGCCAGGGCGAAGGTGGGCAGGGCGCGGATACTGGCGCGGCGGCGCTCGTCCCAGCCGGCGCGCGGCATCGGCGTGTAGTCCGGTCCCAGCCAGGCATAGAGGATGGAGAAACCGACGAAAAGCGCGATCAGCACCAGCCCCGGCCCGATGCCGGCGAGGAACAGCGAGCCGATCGACTCCTCGGTAATCACGCCATAGACGATCATCGGAATCGAGGGTGGGATCAGGATGCCCAGCGTGCCGCCGGCCGCCAGCAGCCCCAGGATGAAGCGCCTTGCATAGCCGCGCTGCTCCATCTCGGGGATGGCGACCGTGCCGATGGTCGCGGCGGTGGCGACCGAACTGCCGGAAATCGCGGCGAAGATGCCGCAGGAGAAGATGGTGGCGACGGCCAGCCCGCCGGGCCAGTGGCCGACCCAGCTCTGCACTGCGGCGAACAGGTCCCGCCCGACCCCGCCCTTCAGCAGGATGTTGGACATCAGCAGGAACAAGGGCACCGCCAGCAGCACGAAATTGTCGGCCAGGCTGTACAGCCCCTGCGGTGCCATCAGCGGCGAGAAACCGCCCAGGATCAGCATGCCCAGCCCCAGCCCGCCCAGCGCGAAGGCGATCGGCACGCCGAGGAACAGCAACAGCAGCAGCACGGCCAGGACGAGGATCACGGTCATCGGTCAGACCTCGTCCGTAATCGCCGGTTCATGGGATTGCGTGCCGGGGAACGGCTCGCCCCTGATCACGCGGGCGATCTGCACCAGGGCCTGCAGCAGCAGGATGGCGAAGCCGAGGGGAATCGCGATCTCGGTCATCCAGTGCGGCACATTCAGCATGGTGCCGGTCATCCGCCCCGTCTCGAAGGAATCGAGGGCGATCCAGCCGCCGTACCAGCAGGCGATTGCGCTGAAGGCGGCGACGACGGCAAGGCTGAAGATTTCCGCCGCGTTGCGCAAGCGCGGCCCCAGCCTGTCGATCAACAGCCCGATGCGGATCATCGAGCCCTGGCGCAGCACCGATGCGGCGGCGATATAGAGCGCCCAGATCTGGAAGAAACGCGCCAGTTCCTCGGCCCAGATGGTGGGCGAGGTGAAGACATAGCGAAAGAAGACCTCCCACAGGATCATGCCGCCGATGGCGAAGAACATCCATGCGGACAGCGTCGCCAGAAGGTCGCCAATGCGGTCGATCAAGCGGAACATGGGGCGGTCCTGCCCGGAAAGGGACACGGGAGGCGGCATGGCCACCCCCCGACGATCCCGCAGCCTTACTTCAGGCCCTGCGCGGCCTTGTAGATCTGCTGGCCCAACTCACCGGATTCGGCGAGATAGCTGTCCAGCACCGGCTTGGTCGCCGCGCGCCAGGTTTCGACATCGGCG
>CAMYNJ010000056.1 GCA_947259795.1 uncultured Alphaproteobacteria bacterium
CGCCGGCAATGTTTCGCACAACGCTGCTGTTCCAGGCGATGACCAGCTTGCGGCCATCCTTCGTCAGCCACTCGTTTTCGTATGCTTCCGGAATTTCGTTGCCACGCTTCAGCGCGGCGAAAACTCTCCGGATCGGCCTTATGGCTTCCTCCGGCACCAGCTTGTCCCAGAGATAGCCGCCGACCACCTCGTCTTCATCATATCCACTCAACAGTTCGCAGGCGCGGTTGAATCCGGTGATTCGCCCCTCCAAGTCGACGGTTATGACCAAGGCATGCGCGGAATCCAGTATCGCCGCGCCCAGCCCGCCCGCGGCAAAACGCTGTCCGTCGAGCTTCCGGCTCATGGATAAGCCCGACAGGCGCTGTTTCGCACCTTATTTTCCGTTGGTCCGCACGTGCTGGCGGCCTTGTTTCGTTCCATTTATGCAAGTCCGATTGTGAACAGACCGCACCCTCCCACTATGCCAGGCGATCGCGACAAAAAAACACAATGCCGCTCGATTACAGACGCCAAGAATTCCCGAATTGGTTGTTTAACTCCTTTTACTCCGAGTAGTTCTCTCAGTCAGCCCTACAACATGTTAATTGGCAGTAAATTCAACAAAAAAAAGCAACTATATACCCCCAAAACTACCCGAACCGTCCAGTTCCAAATTGCACGGTAAAGAGGTATATAGATACTTTTGTATTACCTATGCTTTCTATTGGTTCGCGCTGCTTTGGCCGACTTGGCAAATTTCCATGATTTCGTGCGATAAAGCAATACGTTCGTATAGTGAGTGAACCTCGCAGTAATAAGCAAATACTGTGCCAAGCGGCAGTGCACTGCGGAACGTTCCTTAGCGCGCCGTCCAGCCCCCATCGACCAGCAGGCTCGTCCCGGTGATCATGCCCGCGGCGGGCGAGGCCAGGAACACCACCGCCGCCGCCACGTCGGCCGCGGTGGCGACTTTGCCCATTGGAATCATCCCCAGAACGAAATCCTGAAAGGAAGGGTCGGCCAGCATCGGCCGGGTCATGGCGGTCTCAACGAAGGTCGGCGCCACGGCGTTGACCCGCACGCCCATGGGCGCCAGTTCGGTGGCCAGTGCCTTGGTCAGCCCCTCCATCGCATGCTTCGTCGTGCAGTAGACGGCACGGTTCGGCCCGCCGACATGGCCCATCGTCGAGGACATGTTGATGATCGCCCCTTCGCCCTGCGCGACCATTTTTCGCGCCGCGGCCTGGGCCACGATGATGGCCGCCCGGATATTCAGGTCCAGCACCGTATCGAGGGAGTCCGTGTCGATCTCCAGCAGGGGCTGGGGCTTGTTGGTGCCGGCGTTGTTGAACAGGATATCCAGCCGGCCCAGCTCGCCGATGGCTTCCGCGACCCTTGCGTCGTCGGTCACGTCCACCATCTGCGCGCGGGCCTTGCCGCCGGCGGCTTCGATTTCCGCGGCCAGGCTCTCGATTTCGCCGGCGGTGCGGCTCCAGGCCACGACTTCGGCCCCGGCCTCGGCCATCGCCAGCGCGGTTCCGCGGCCGATCCCGCGGCCGGCGCCGGTTACCAGCGCCACCTTACCGTCGAGCCGCATGGAGGGAAGTGCGCCCCGGGGTTCGGTCGCAGTGGTGCTGTCGGTCATGGCCGGTCTCCTTGTTCGCTGTCCGTCGCGTCTTTCTTTTAGAGGGTCGGATCGTCCAGCGGAAGCCCCGCCGAAATGATGACGGCTCCATATGGTCGGAAAAGGCTCTAAGGCAGGAAGCCAGACGGGTCGGCCAGTTTACGCGGCAGATATTCCTCGATCACATAGTTGAGGCCCCATTTGGCCAGCGCCTGCTGTTCGGCGCGCACGCCCATCTCGAGCTGTTGCTCGATGGCGGCGATCCATCGCGGGTGAGCGGTAAAGAACGGATCGTTCGCCAGCGCGTCCCGCGCCCGTTTGATGTCGGTTTTGCTCAGCGAATGGGTCGCATCCTCCAGGCCGAAATCGATGATGTCCCGCGGCGTGACACCGAGGAATCGCGCCCGCGGCACGCAGAAGAAGCGGTTGATATGGGCCGCGTTGCCCGAACCGACCTTCAGGGTGCGGTAAATGTTGGCGAAGCCATACGGGTCGCAGTCGGTGAAACACCAGACCGGCAAATCCATTGCGTCCGACAGCCGCCGGATGAAGCGGCGCGTGGCGCGGGTCGGCACCCCGCCCATTTCGACCAGGATGCAATTCGCCTCTTCCCAGAAACGGTGGCTGTTCAGCCGCTGGAACATGCCGCCCGTCTCGATCGCGAGGATGAATTTCGCCCCGGTGCGGAATTCCAGATGTTCCACGGAACGCGGAATGCTGTAGGCGCCGCTGCCGAAGCCGCGGCAGTCGATTTCGATGACCTCGCCGGTCTGCGGGTTGCGATCCAGCACGGTCAACGCCCCCGCAACCGATCCGCCATGGGATTCCGGATAGAAGCGCAGCTGTTCGCGCGACAGCCCGTGCGCGGCAGCCAGCGCCTCGATATCGTCCATGACGGCATCGGATTCGGCCTGTTCGTCGAAGCGCGCGTCGCCCCAATTTTTCGAAACGTAGTAGGCCTCTCGCTTGGTCGCGAAGTCGTCCTGCCTGACCATTCCTCGCGCAACTGCCATCAATCGCAGCGTCTGGGCGAAGGTCCGCGCGGTACTGACGGTAAGCGTGCGTGTCTTCTCGGCGCCGCCGAGTTCGAAATAACCCTTGTCTCTGTCGTAGGTGACGTTTCTCAGGCTGCGAACCGGCAGGCGGATGGCCGGCAGTTCGCCGCGCTCTATGCTGTCGCGTACCTGGCCGGCGACCCGGTCGATCAGGGCGATGGTCCTGATATCCAGTTCGCCATGCAGCCCGCTTGGACTTTTCTTCTTTTTGCCGCCCTTGGCCATCAATGCCTCCGTTTACGCTGCAGCACCTCGTCGAGCGTCTCCACGGTCTGCTCGCGTTCCGCGTCGCTGAGTTCGAGAATTTCCTGAAGGCCGATCCCGATATGCGGCAGATATCTCTCTATCCGGCTCCGCCGGTCAAATTCCTGTTTCAGACGCTCGCCCTGGTGCAGATGGGTCGCCAACCGTCGGCCGCAGCTTTGCAAGCCCAGCCTGATTTCCGAGAGGATTTCCGGGTAGGCCGCGATCGCTTCCTTGGATTCCGAGGTGAAGGGAACCCAGACCGACGCCACATGAACCAGTATCGCCATCGGCGCCAGCGGCAACGCCCCCTTCGGCTGATGCAGGCCATAGCCTCGCCAGTTGGTTTGCAGCACGGCCCTGGTAATGGCGCAGGCGGATTGCTGGTAAAGCAGCGGTACGCGGTTGGCGTAACGCAGCAACCGCGCCGGCTCGTCCGCTTTGCCGGTTGATGTCTCACCCTGACCGGCGGGCCGTTTGGTCTTGCGGATATGGCCGGCCTCGTCCCATTCCAGCCCGACCCCGCCGGCACGCCCGTAGGCGATTCCGACTTCGACCTGGAACGGATTGCCCCGGTATACGGCGGCGGGCCGCGTGACGACGTTGTAGAAATCGGCATCCAGCTCCTTGCGCAGACCGTCGAGCAGCCGTTCCTCGCCGATCGGCACGATGCAGTCGGTGCGCGGGGCGGAGATTTTCGTCCGTCCGATGGCGCGGTGCAGCCGCGTCGCCTGCGCGTGGGCAATGCGCCGCGGATAGGACCGTGCGCTCAGCCCCGCGCCGGCTTTCTCTATGATACGTTTCGCCGTCTTGCGCCCGACCCGCGAAAACTCGTCTTCCAGAAAGCCCAGCAGCGTACGGCTCTTGCTGTCGCTCAGCATCTGGATCAGGCGGCCGAGTTCCACGCCGTCGGGGTGCGGCTTGATCTCGGTGGGCTGGCGCGGCAGTTCCGCGATGCTGCGCTCGAAGCGCGGCGCCTCGCCATGCGGCCCGTTATAAACCAGCGTCACATGCGGGTTGGCAATGGCCGTCTGCTTGAGGTACGCCTCCACCGAATGCGGGCCGGTCTGGTAACGGCCTTCCAGCGCCACCTCCACCCGCGTGCCGTGGGGTCTGTCCCACGAAACATGCTTCTTGCGGTGGATGTCCGGACGGTTGCGGCGGGTGTCGATCGACACGTACAGCTCCGCCGCCTTTGCCTCGCCTGCCACACGGCTGAGGATATGCATGGGCTTGCCGGCGGTCAGCTGTGCGTACATGCCGGCCGCCGAAATGCCCATGCCCTGCTGCCCGCGCGACTGGCTCAGCTTGTGGAACCTGGAGCCGTACAGAAGTTTCCCGAAGATGCGCGCGATCTGGCCCTCGACGATGCCGGGGCCGTTATCTTCGACGGCGACATGATAATGTTCCCCGTCATAGGTAACCTCGACGTGGATAGCAGGGAGGATCCCGGCCTCCTCGCAGGCGTCGAGCGCGTTGTCCACGGCTTCGCGCACCGTGGTGACAACCGCCTTCGACGGTGAATCGAAACCGAGCAGATGCCGGTTCTTCAGAAAGAACTCGGAGACCGAGATGTCGCGCTGTCGCGCCGCCATCTCGAAGGCCGTCGGGTGGATGCCTTCTGTATCCGTCATCGGTCGCCGCCATCCTTTGCCGCGATCGCGTTACCCTTAGGCTTTCGCCCGCACCCAGGCAATGACCCACATCAACCGATGGCTATCGGCCCGAATCGCGAGAGCCTGTTCGGCATGGTCGAGGCGGTCGGCGATGACAAGCGAATGACATGGCTGGCTAAGATGGAGGCGCCGGGCGGCATGAGGCAGTTGAGGCTGCGGCAATCTCGCGTATACCCGTCAGTCCGGGCTGTCGATGCTGCAGGCCAGTGTCCGGCTGATATGGGCCAGCGGGCGGCCGCTTTCGGCGGCCCATTCGTTGAAGGCGGCCTGTACGGCGCGCAGGGCTTTCGCCGAAGACGGTGCCCTGTCCACAATGCCTTCGGCGATCAGTGCCGCGGCCACGTCCCGCGACAGCACGAACGAATCCTTGCCCATGAAACGCAGGAAATACTGCCCCGTTGTGCCGCTCAGTCGGCTGCCGCGTTTCTTCAGTACGTCCAGCAATCCGGCGAAATCATCGACCGGCCAGCCGGCGAAGAAGGCGGCCGCGCTGCCATGCTCGTGCGCCAGGTCCGACAGGAACACCGCGTTTTCGCGAACGGACAGGATTTTGGCGGCGTTGCGAACGATGTCCTTGTCCTTTAGCAGGCGGTCGATATCGTCATCCGACAGCATGGCGCAGAGGCGGGGGTCGAATCCCTTGAAAGCCGCTTCGAAACCCAGCCATTTCTTCTCAATTACCGACCAGTTGAACCCCGCCTGGAAAATCCGCCGGGTCATTTCCGCTAGCCAACGGTCATCGGATATCTCGCGCAACTCGTCCGGGGTGCGAACTGCCGGCATCAGCGCCTCCAGCGCCGCATTCCCGCCTTTACGTGTCGCCGCGCGTGTCCAGATCGTTTCGAATGAATTCATTCGCCCCTCCCTAGCGTCCTGTTTTATGGCCTTTGTATATATGGGAGAGTGATGGAAGGTGCACTCAAAAGGCCGTGACTACAGCCCCCTGATCCAGCGTGGCCGCAGCGGCTGCGCACCGGCGCGGGCGGCGGCGACTATGGCGACCAGGGCGTCGCGGTCCTTCGGCAAATTGCCGGCCAGCGGCAGGCAATTGCTGGCGTGGTTGGAGCGAAAGATCACCGGGCGCGGCGGGTTCATCAGGCTCAAGAGCCGCTCCTGCTCGGCGAGGATGCCCTCGTCGTCCTGGAATTCGAAGTCCGGTTCCTGACGCTCCATGAAGCGGGCATAGATCGAGGGCTCGAGGTCGAGCTGCAGCGTCGACAGATAGGTCGGCGGCTCGCTATTCACCAGTTCCGCCGTGCCCGCGATATGGTCCTCCCAGCCCGCCTTGCCGCCCAACCCCAGGATCACCGTGGCCGAGACCTTCAACCCGGCCTCGCGGGCACGGCCCAGGGCCTTGGCGTGACTGGCCTGCGAGGCGCCCTTCATGATGCGTTTCAGCACCGGGGTGGCGCCGGATTCGATGCCCATATAGACGAGGTTCAGCTTGCGCTCGCGCAACGCCGCCAGTTCCCCAATGCTCTTCTCGTTCAGGTTTTTCGGCGTCGCATAGGCCGACACCCGCGCAAGGTTCGGCAGCCGCGTCGCCAGATAGTCCAGAATCTCGAACAGCTGCTCCGTCGGCAGGGTCAGCGCATCGCCGTCGGCCAGGAACACCCGGTGCGCCGTCGGCCAGTCCCGCGCGCCCGCGTCGATATCCGCGAACACCTCGTCCAGCGGCCGCGCGCGATACTGCTTGGTCACATACATCGAACAGAAGGTGCAGTGATTGAAGGAACAGCCGATCGTCGCTTGGACGATCAGATTGTTCCCCTCGCTGGGCGGCCGGTAGAGCGGCATGTCGTAGCGGATCCGCATGGGCGGTCTTGTATCAGGGAACGCGGCGGTTTTAAACCACGCGGTTCAGTCCGTCCTCGGTTGCCGGAACAGGAACCCGTCACGCGAGGGGATTACCAATGCCCCAACCGACTCTATCTCCGACCCGTCGTGGCTCACCAATACCGTGAAATCGGAATCGGGAGAGGAGGGGCCTTTCTGGACGAACCAGACCGACCAGTGCGCGGCCCACCAGACGGCGTGCGCGCCGTCCGTGGCGTGGTCGATGCCGCCTTCGCGCAGATATTCCAGGGCGATCCGGATTGCGGCTCCTTCCGAAACGGTATCCTTCGTTGCCAGCGCGCATCGGTCGGCCGGTTTGGTTACGGGGGACACGCAGTCGCGGAAACCGTCGCAACTCGTTACGCGGCCGTTAGGCGAGATAGTGACGGTTGCCTGACTGTAAGGCCTATCCGGAACCGAAACAAAGACACTCCATTGCGCATGGTTCCACGACGGCCGGGCCTCATATTCCTCGATTTTAACACCTGCAAATTCCCTGGCGATGCGAATCGCCTCGCCACCGGTAACGTAACCGGGGCAAGGCGGCCCCTGCTCGACCGTATTCACCGGATTGGCTTGGCCGCAAGCCGCCAAACCAAGGCAGAGCATCGTTCTCGCTGCGAATCGCATTATCCACATTTCGTTCCCCTTCTTGGCGAACTCCCATCGCCCGCGAGCACACCCTGCTCGCGAATTATAGCGATAAATGGATGGGATAGGATTAATCCCCGAAAAGCTCTCGCGCTATAACCCATGCCGCCAGGGCCGTGCCCTTGCCGTTCCAGTGGGTGTCGTAGGGGAAGAACAGGCCCTCGTCCTTGTGTTCCTGGAAGGGCGTCGCCAGATCCACCGCCTCGACGCCCTCGGCGCGCAGCCGGGCCACCAGCGTGGGGATGAAGTTGCGGGTGTAGTCGTCGACGTCTTCGGCATAGAGGGTCTGCTTGGCGGGGACGGGGAGGAACACATAGCGCATGCCAGTGGCCTCGACGGTCTTGCTGCGCTGGACGACCAAGGCAACGGTTTCGTCAAGATCCTCGGCACGCAACCAGTGACGCAGGAAAGTGTATGGTTGTTCGCCGTCCCGCAACAGCACGTCGATATCCCTGAAAATACGGCGCGCCACATGCCAAGCCATCAACGGCAGCGAATAGCGCCTTGGCGGTATTTCCCTGATCGCTTCCATATAGGTCAGGTTTCGCGGCGCGAACGGCCTGAATTCGTCCTGCAGCCGGACTACCGCGTTCTTCAGGTAAAGCGGACGAACATCCCTCTCCGTCCAGCCGTCGATCACGATCTCCGTGTCGCGCATCGCCGGGTGGGCCAGGGCGTTGGCCAGCCCCGTGCGGCCTCCATTGAACACTGGCATGTCCAGGTCCTTCGCCAGAATCCAGGGCAGGGTTTCGTTATCGCTCAGCCCGCTGCCGAAGATCGTGGAATCGCCCGACACCATGATCGGATAACTGTCGGCCATGTGTTTGCGGCTCCTGAAACCATCGTTGTCCACCGTGACCGTCGTGACATGCGAGCGCTGGTACAGGAAAAAATTCCTTCGGGTCTGATCCTGGTATTCCGGGCCATGCCAGCGGGTCGGCATGTCCTTTACCCGGTAGCCGAGATCGCCGAAATATTCCCAGGGGCGGTAGTAGTATATTTCGGGCGAATACATAAAAGCAGCCAGCGACCCGCCGTGCAGCACGCCGAAGCCGATAGTTACCGTCAGAAAAATCCTGAGATAGAGCGATATGTTCATGTCGGAACTGGTAATAGAGAAATTCACTGGCCCGTACCAGATATAGTAGAGATGGCCCGTCATCGCGCCGGCCGCGGGCCGGAACCGACCAGTCTTGAAGGGCTCCAAGTCTAGCTTCCCGGGAATTTGCGTGCCGCGAAACTGCTGATATGCGCTAACGGTCGAATATCCGTTCCGCGATGACCTGCGCCGCCAGGGCCGTGCCCTTGCCGTTCCAGTGGGTGTCGAAGGGGAAGAACAGGCCCTCGTCCTTGTGTTCCTGGAAGGGTGTCGCCAAGTCCACCGCCTCGACCCCCTCGGCGCGCAGCCGGGCCACCAGCGTCGGGATGAAGTTGCGCGTATAGTCGTCGACGTCTTCGGCATAGAAGTTCTGCTTGGCGGGGATGGGCAGGAATACATAGCGTATGCCCAGCGCGTCGAACTCCTGTTTGCGCGCGACGATCAGGGCGACTGTTTCATCCAGCTCCTCCGGCCGCATGCTGTGGCGCAAAAAACGCCACTGTTCCCTCTCGCCACCGGACCACGTCTTCAGGTCGCCCATGAACCGTTCGGCGATTTTCAGGAGCATCAGCGGCAGCGAATAGCGTTGCGGGGGAATTTCGCCCGCCGCTTCCAGCATGTTGAGGTCCTTCTTGGCGAGCGGTTCGAAAGAAACCTCCTCCAGCCGTTCCAGCTTTTTAAGAATGCGGGGAAAAACAGAACGTTCAGTAATGCCGTCGAAAACGATTTGCACGTCGCCAAGCGCCGGGTGCGCCAGCAAATTGGACATCGTTGAGCGCGCCCCGTTGAAAACCGGTGTCTCTATGGCTTCAGCCAGTTTCCAGGGCAGGGTTTCGCTGTCGCTCAACCGGTTGCCGAATATCGTCGAATCGCCGAGGACCACGACAGCATAGCTGTCCGCCTCGAAGCGCCGGGTGCGGAAGCCGTCGGCGTCCGCCGTGGTGGTCGTCACTTGCCCGTACTGATGCAGGAAGAGGTTATCGCGGGTCTGGTCCTGGTATTCCATGGCCTGCCAGCGGATCGGAATGCCTTCGACACGGTATGCGACGTCGACGAAATATGCCCAGGGGGCGTGATAGAAGCTTTGCGGCGTGTACAGGAAGACCAGCAGCGAGCCCACATGCATCGTGCCGAAGCTTAGCGTGATGACGAGGAAGATTTTCAGGTACGAGGCGCTGTTCATGTCAGAACTGGTAATAGAGGAATTCGCTGAACCGCACGAGATGGAACAGCGCCAGCACCGCCATTGCGCTGGCCGCCAGCGCCCAGGTCCGGCTCGGCCGCCACAGCATCCACTGCCGGCGCCATTCCGGAACCTCGCCCGGATAGGTCTCCAGCGCTGCCCCGACGCGCGACATCAACTGCTGGGTCGTCGGCAGCAGGAACACGATCAGCAGCATCCCGATGATCTTCTTGGCCTGCCGCAGCCCATCGAAATAGGCGGGGCTTCCCACCTCCACGCCCATCGCGTTGACCAGGTCGATGGTCCAGGCCTCGCGCAACAGATTGCCTGGCGGAACGGACGCGCCGTTGGCCCCGGTCATGCCGGTGAGGATGGCAAGCGCCCCGTCGAAGCTTGTCGCGCGGAAGAACACCCAGGCGACGACGACCGCCAGGAAGGTGACCGTGACGGCAAGCGTCCGGCCCCACCAGCGCGGCGGGCCGGTCAGTCCCAGCCGCTCGCGCAAGCCCCGCCAGACATGGTTCACCGCCAGATAGGCGCCGTGCAGCGCGCCCCACACCACGAAGGTCCAGGCCGCCCCGTGCCACAGCCCGCCCAGCACCATGGTGATCATCAGGTTGGCGTAGCGCCGCACGGCCCCGCGCCGGCTGCCGCCCAGCGGGATATACAGGTAATCGCGCAGGAAACGCGACAGCGTCATATGCCAGCGCCGCCAGAATTCGATGATGTTTGCCGCCTTGTAGGGGGCGTTGAAATTCAGCGGCAGTCGGATGCCGAACATCCGGGCGATGCCGATTGCCATGTCCGAATAGCCTGAGAAATCGAAATAGAGCTGCAGCGTATAGGACAGCGCAGCGCCCCAGGCCTCGAAGAAGGTCAGGATTTCGCCCCGGTCGGCGGCCGCGAAGGCGGGGCTGACATATTGTGCGATCTCGTCGGCCAGCATCACCTTCTTGAACAGGCCGATGGTGAAGATGGTCAGGCCCACCGCAAGGTCTTCCCTGTTCAGGCGGAAGATCTTGTCCTGGCCGAACTGCGGCAGCATTTCCTTGTGATGGACGATCGGCCCGGCGATCAGCTGCGGAAAGAAGGTCACGAACAGGCAGTAATGCAGGAAATTATATTCCCGCGTTTCACCCCTGTACGCATCCACCAGGAAGGCGATCTGCTGGAAGGTGAAGAAGGAGATTGCCAGCGGCAGGACGATCGTTTCCATGTGATAGGACGCGCCGGCGAGCGCATTGACGTTGTCGACGAAAAAATTGGCGTATTTGTAGTAACCCAGCAGGCCCAGATTGACCGCGATTCCCAGGGCCAGGTGCCAGCGCACGGGTGTGCGCGCGCTCCCCCCCAGCACCACGCCCATGCCGTAATTGAACAGGATCGAGAACAGGATCAGGCTGACATAGGCCGGATTCCACCAGCCGTAGAACAACAGCGACATGGCCACCAGCCAGGCGATGGCGACCCGGTGATGCCCGCGCCCGCCGATCAGAAAAAACCCGATCACCGCCGCGGGCAGCAGCCCGAAGATGAAGATATAGGAATTGAAAAGCATCCCGCCCCGCCTGCGAATATCGCGACGGTCTTAGCCGATGGGCGGTTAAATGTCAGTTTAAATTTACGGTACGAGGCTAAAGAAAACTGTCCTTCCAGGAGGGCCCGAAGGAGCGGCGTTTCTTCGTCTATGCCGCGGCGGGACGCCTATGGCTTCGCGTGATCCGCATAGCGCGTGAGTAAATCCGCCGCTATGTCCTCGCCCCTTTGCGGTTTTTCAGCGAGCCTTGGTTTTACCCCCCGATCTGTCGTCCCAGGTCCGCGATCTGCCCGCCCCAGGTCCGCTCGATATAAGGCCCCCATAACGGCTCGCGCGCCAAATCCTCGCGAATTCTGGCGAGGGCTGCCTCGCGCTCGGCCTCCGTCCGGCCCTGCAGCCACTCCATGCCCATCGTCGGTGCGGTCCGCGGTGTGGCCGCGTGGGTTTTCACGAACGCGCGATAGTCGGCAACCACCTGTCGCGCCAGCGTGTCGACGGTTGCCCGGGTGACGGAAACCTTCCGGGCCGGCTCGCTCATCAGATCGTAACGGACGAACGAGTACAGCCCGTCGAGGCTGCGCCCCCACATCTCGGGATCGCCGGTCTGGTCGACGGGAAACAGGGTCTTGCCGTCGCCGCTGCGCCCGAAGAGGCGCGGGAACGGGGCGGCGGCCAGCGGGTAGTGAATTGCGGAATGGAGTGCCGGCGCGTAAAGCATGTCGACCCGGTGCGCAAGCCAGCCGTCGAGCGGAAAACGCCAGTAGATTTTCCCTGCAAGCCGGAGTTCGCCATCGGCATCGGTCCTCACGATCGCGCCCGCTCGGGAATATCGGATTGAATCGACGAAGTTGAAGCGATATCCCGAATAATGATAAGCGGCCCAGGCCTCGACCGGCGCCCCGTCCGGCCCGACGACGCGGACAGTGCGCGGCATGACCACGCCAATCGACGCCGCCAGCAGCCCCGCCACCAGCAACACAAGAATACTCTTCGCAATGCGGACGGACCGCCTCATCGATTGTCCTGTATATTCCGCCCTCGCCCGACTGGGCGATTATGCCGGGAAGTCGAATTCGATGGGTTAACGCCGGTTGGCAGCGGCCTCAGCCTTTGCCGGCCGCATCCCCGGTATTCGGCCCGGACCCGGGCGAGCCGGGAATGGTGCAGAAACCCTGGGGCGGCACATCGAGGGCGTTGTTGAACTTGCTCGACATGTTCTGGAAGGCGATCAGGCCCGTCAGTTCTATAATTGCATCGTCGCCGAAATGCCGGCGTAACCGGCCCATCAGGTCTTCGTCGACTTCCCGGTCCGACAGCGTCATGGCCTCGGCATAATCCAGCGCGGCGCGCTCCCGTTCATCGAACAAAGCGCTGTCGCGCCAATTCTGCAGGGCTGCCGCCTTCTCGAGTGAAGCCCCCCGCTTTATGAGCGTGGCCGAGTTGATGTCGACGCAGAACGAACAATGGTTGATTTGCGATACCCGGACGGTCAGGAGCGAGCGTAGCGGCCCTTCGATTGGCGAGGATTTCCGGTCGATCATCCCGTAGAGCAGGGCCACACCCAGAAACAGCCTGGGCGCGCGCGCCCAGAGCAGCGCGGAGTCGAGTACGGCGCCATATTTCCGCCGCTGGTTCCAGAAAAACGGCCGCAGATACCAAGGGTACCGAGCGAGCGGTCGGGGTTCAATTCGCATGTCGGGTCACCGGGCTGCCGCGATACGTAGGAAGCATTCTATCCTAAGGGCATCCCGTGGCCCTGCAATGAGGTAGCGCAATCGGCATTGCGAGCGGTTCGGCTGTTTGGCGCGGCCTGTTCTGCTACAATAGCGCGCCTGGCTGAAGGGGAACTCCGATATGCGCGCTGCAACCTCGACCCTGTTATTCGTTTTCGCCATTGTGGCCCTGCTGCTGCCGGCCGCGCCGGCGCTGGCCGACAAGATCGACGGCAACTGGTGTTTCAGGGACGGTCGCAGCATGTCGATCGACGGCCCGGCCATCGTCACGCCTGGCGGCACCAGGATGACCGGCGACTACGACCGGCACGGCTTCCGCTACGTCGTGCCCGCGGGTGAGGCCGACGCCGGCGCCCAGGTCGATATGGTCCAGTTCGACGACAACACCATCCAGGTCACCACGACGCCGGCCGGCGGCCCCGCGCGGACGGAAACTTGGAACCGCTGCGACCTGACGACCTGATCCCCTTGATGCCCTATTTCAGGGTCTCGTCGAACAGCCTCAGCATCGCGGCCCAGGACCGTTTGTCGGCGGTCTCGTTATAGGCCAGGTTGTCCATGCCGTATGCGCCGGCGCCCGGATTGGTGAAGCCGTGCCGCGTGTCGGAATAGATGGTCATTTCCCAGTCCGCCCCGGTGCGGTCCAGGCCCGCCTTGAAGGCGGCGACCCGCTCGGCCGGGATGAACGCGTCGTCGCGTCCATGCGCCACCAGCACGCGCGGCCCGATCGATGTCACCTCCTCGCCCGGCGGCGGCAGCGAGCCGTGGAAGCTGACCACCGCCTTCACGTCCGAACCCGCATAGGCCATCTGCATGACGGTCGCGCCGCCGAAGCAATAGCCGATCGCGGCGACGTTGGCGCCGTCCACCTGCGGCTGCGCCTTCAGGACGTCGAGCCCTGCGTTGGCGCGCGCCCGCCAACCCTCGACATTGCCGGTGATCTGCTTCATCCATGCGCCGGCATCCTCGGCATGGCTGGTCACCTTGTCGTCGCCGTACATGTCCAGCGCGAAGGCGACATAGCCTTCCGCGGCCAGTTGTTTGGCGCGGCTCATGGCGTAGTCGTTCAGGCCCCACCATTCGTGGATCACCAGAACGCCCGGCCGCTTGGCCGACACCGCGTCGTCCCAGGCCAGCACGCCCTTCAGCGTGACGCCGCCATCCTTGTATTCGATCGTCTTTGTTTTGACCGCGGCCGGCGCCTGGCCCGCCGCAACCGTCATCCCGAAGGCCAGCGCCAGCGCCAGCACGGGGCGGTAAATCATGCGTCTCATCTCGTTGCTCCCTGAATCCTCGGCAGGTTGTTTCTTCGCAACGATATTAGCGATAATCGCGAGTCACTGGAAAGGGAAATTAGCGCCAGTCCGAACTAACTATTCATGCCGCAACGCGTCGATCGGGTTCAGGCGGGCGGCGCGGCGGGCGGGGAAATAACCGAACAAAACGCCGACCAGGGCGGAAAAGGCGAAAGCGAAGAACACGATCATCGGGTCCAGAACGAACGGGATCTGGATCGCCCGGGTCGCCAGCGCGGCAATGCCAAGACCGGCCATGATGCCGATAACGCCGCCGAACAGCGACAGCACGATCGCTTCCACCAGGAACTGCAGCAACACCTGCGATTCCTGGGCGCCGATTGCCAGCCGGATGCCGATCTCGCGGGTCCGCTCGGTAACCGACACGAGCATGATATTCATGATCCCGATGCCGCCGACCAGCAGGCTCACGCCGGCGACGGCGCCCAGCAAGCCCGTCAGGACCGTCGTCGTCGCCGTCAGGGTCTGTGCGACCTCTTTCATGTCGCGCACACTGAAATCGTCTTCCGCGCCCGGGCCGATATTGCGGCGCTCGCGCAGCAGCCGCTCGATGTCCGCCTGAACCTTAGCCGTCTGAACGCCGTCGCGGGCCGAGATATAGATTGCTGTGATGTTCGTGTTGCCGGCAATGCGCCGCTGGAACGTCCGCAGAGGCATCACGATGATGTCGTCCCGGTCGGTGCCGAAGCTGGACTGACCCTTTGCCGCGAGCAGGCCGATGACCTCGCAGGAAACCTTGTTGACGCGAATCCGCTGCCCCAGGGCCTCGGCGTTTCCGAACAGCTCGTCGCGGACGGTTTCGCCAATGATACAGGCGGCACGGCCGCTGCGAATCTCGCCTTCCAGGAAGCTACGGCCCTGGGTCAACTGCCAGTCCAGGGCAGTGAAGAAGTCGTTGTCGGTGCCGCTGATCGTCGTGTTGCGGCTCTCGGTCCCGTAGATGGCCGTCACAATCGTCTGCGCCGCCGGCGCCACCGCGCGGGCACGGTGGAGCTGGGTCTTGAGCGCTGCTATGTCGCGGGCGTTGAACGGTTTGGCTTCGGCGCTCGACCGCCCCGGACCGAACTGTCCCGGCCGCACGAACAGCAGGTTGCTGCCGAGTTTGGCTATATCGGCGGCCACCCTGGCGGTCGTGCCGTTGCCGATCGTCACCATCGCGATTACCGCGCCCACGCCGATCACGATGCCGAGCACCGTCAGGAACGAGCGCAGCGGGTTGCGCGCTATCGCCTGTATCGCCAGTTTGAGGGTTTCGAAGAACATCAGGCCGCATCCCGGTTCGTCGCGTCGTGGTCGATCCTGCCGTCCAGAAAGTGGATGATGCGACCGGCATAGGCGGCCATCTCGGCCTCGTGCGTGACCATGATGACGGTGAGGCCTTCATCCCGGTTCAGACGCTCGAGCAGTTCCATGATCTCGAGGCTCGTCTTCGTGTCGAGATTGCCCGTGGGCTCGTCCGCCAGCAGGACGGCCGGCCGGGTGGCGATGGCCCTGGCGATGGCGACGCGCTGCTGCTGGCCGCCCGACAGCTCGCCCGGCGAATGATGTTCGCGCCCGGCGAGGCCGACATGGGCGAGCGCCTTCATCGCCTGCCGGCGCCGCGGCGCGGCCGCGATGCCGCGATAGATGAGCGGCAGTTCGACGTTCTCGACCGCCGAGGTACGGGCAAGCAGGTTGAAGCCCTGGAATACGAAACCGAGATAATGCCGCCGCAGCAAGGCGCGCTGGTTGCGCGACAGGGCGCCGACATCCACCCCCTTGAACAGGTACCGCCCGCTGCTCGGCCTGTCGAGGCAGCCAAGCATGTTCATGGCGGTCGACTTGCCCGAGCCGGATGGCCCCATGATGGCGACGAACTCTCCATCGTCGATGCTGAGGTCGACCGAGTCGAGCGCGCGAACTTCGGCCATGCCCGCACCGTATATCTTCGAAACTGCCTTGAGTTCGATCAGGGCCGGTGATTTGTCGGCGGGGCTATGCATCGCATCCGGCCCGTCAGTTTGCGGGTGTCAGGATATCGACGACGATTTCCTGGCCGGCCTCGACGGGCGTGGCCCCGACGGTCACCTGGACCGGGACGGCGGCGCCGTCACGCGGCAGCCAGAGCTCGCGGTCCGGTCCGGTAAGCTGCGGGCGGCTTGGCGGGCGGAACTGGGGCATGCCGGGGATCAGCCTCCTCAGGAAGCTCTGGTTGCCGGCCTCCGCGTCGGTCGCCGGCGGCGAGAAACGAAGCGCCTCGTTGGAGACGGTCAGGACGTTCTTCTCTTCCTGCACCGTGATCTCGGCGGTCGCCGTCATGCCCGGCCTGAGCAAAAGCTCGGCATTGTCGGCCGTCAGCAGGGCCTTGTAGGTCACGACGCCCTGCACCACCTCCGATCCGAACCGCAGTTCCTTGATCCGGGCTTCGAATTTCCTGTCGGGATGGGCATCGACGGTGAAGGTCGCGAACTGGCCCTCTTGGACCTTGCCGACGTCGGCTTCATCGACATCCACCTGGACCTCCATCTCGCGCAAATCTTCCGCGATGGTGAACAGAACCGGCGCCTGCAGCGACGAAGCAACCACCTGACCGGGATCGACGTTGCGATTCAGGACGACCCCGTTAATGGGCGAACAGATACAGGTCTTGGCGAGATTGGTTTCGTTGAGCTTCAGTTCCGCCCCGGCGGCGTCGACGTCGGCCTTTGCGCTGGCAAGCGAGGCCACTGCCCGATTAAAGGCGGCCCGGGCGGCATCGAGATCCTGCAACGAGCCGGTCTGGCGGTCGGCGAGGGTCTGCTTGCGGAGCAGTTCATGCTGTTTCTCGACCACCGTGGCCTCGGTCTCCGCGACACGGGCCTTGGCGGCATTGACGCGGGCGCGGGAACTCTCGACCGTGGCGTTCAGCTTATCGGTATCCAGTTCGGCCAGAACCTGACCGACCTTGACCGTCGAGTTGAAGTCGACGGCAACGGACCGGATTATGCCGGACAGCTCGCTCGAAATATCCACCTTGTTGGTCGGTTCCACCGAACCCGTCGCGGTGACAATGACCTTGATATCGCCAAGGCTTACGGGATCGGTCCGGTATTGCACGCCGCCGGACGACCCGCCCACGCCGAACAGGTAGTAGGCCGCCGCGGCGGCCAGCAGAACCAGCAGCAGGAGGATCGGCCATTTTCCCCGGCGCAGCATTCCGGACGCCCCGTTCCCGTCAATGCCGAGAACGGCTTCGATCTCGTCCTGCGGGTCCGTGTCTCGATGTTTGCCGGGCATGGGTCAGCTCCAGACTTTGTATCAAGGCTTGTATATAGTGACCCATCTGATGGCGCGCGGCGGCACGCCGGGCACTGATCTCTATCAATTATGTGCGCAAACCCGGATCATTCCCAAAGCGACCGCGAACGCAAACAGGCGTATCGGCATTCTTCGCCGTTCTGTCCATGCCGCGCCGCCCTCAAGGCCACTTGACCACCCAGCGGTCGGAGCAGCGCCGGTCGATGCGGCGCAGGCCGGCCTTGCGGGCGGCCTCCAGGGCGGCCTCATATTCCGCTGCCGTGATCATGCGGTCGAGTTCGGGATATTCGCCGGCACGGTAGGCGGGGCGATACTGGTCCATGACATTGACATAGGTGTCGGGCGAGATTTCACGGGCCAGGAACTGCATGACCTGTTCCGTCCCGGCGTTGCCGCCGGGCAGCACGAGATGGCGCACCAGCAACCCGCGCTCGGCGATGCCGTCGGCGTTCAGCCTCAGATCGCCGACCTGGGCTTGCATCTCGCGCACCGCCGCTTGGTTGACCCGTACGTAGTCAGGGGTGTGCGAGTATTTTTTTGCGAGCTCCGGGTCGCCATATTTCGTGTCGGGCATATAGATGTCGACGACTCCGTCCAGCAGTTTGAGCGCCTCCGGGCTATCGTATCCGCCGCTGTTGTAGACCAGCGGCAGGCGCAGCCCCTCGTCGGCGGCGATGACCAGCGCCGCCAGGATTTGCGCCACCACGTGGCTGGGGCTGACCAGGTTGATGTTATGGCTGCCCATCGCCTGCAGGTTCAGCATGATGTCCGCCAACTCCGCGGCGGTCCTTTCCTCGCCCCGGCCCTTCCAGCTGATGTCCCAGTTCTGGCAGAACACGCAACGCATGTTGCACCAGGCGAAAAAGATCGTGCCGGACCCGCGCCAGCCGCGCAGGCAGTCTTCCTCGCCGTGATGCGGCCCGGCGCTGTTGACCACGGCCAGTTCGCCGGTGCGGCAGACCACGCCGTCCAGCGTCTGCTTACGGTTCACATGGCAATAGCGGGCGCAGAGATCGCAGTCTTCCAGATGCCGGTCCGCGATCCGGGCGCGCTCGGCCAACTCGCCTGACCGGTGCAGCACCAGATAGGCCGGCTCGAACCCGTTCCCCGGCAGACGGCGGACGGTCCTGCTGACCTTCATTTCGATATAGAACTGATCGCGACGGATCGGCATCGACTCCTCCACGCACCGGCGGCGCGGGGTGCAAGCTGGAAGCGCGCGAAAGTATGCGCAGGGCCGTCCCAGGCGTCATTGACCTGCGTCAACGCAGGCGGCGGAAAATAAAAACCGCCCGCCGGTTGAAGCCGGCGGGCGGAGGTCGTGATTGTTCCCTTATTCGGCCGATCAGGGCTTGGCGAAGATCCACAAGCCGTTATCGCGGTCGCTGCCCAGGATATAGCTGTTGCCGTCCGGATGGTCGTGCAGATAGACGCCCCAGAAGTTGGAGCCCGCCGCATCGACGTAATGTGCGGTCTCGGTGAGCGCGTCACTGTCGAAACTGACCACCCGCATGCCTTCGGCATACCAGGAGATATAGGCGTTGGTCCCGTCGTCGGTGACCACGTTGTGCATCGTGCGGTCGCCGGTCAGTGGCGGATTGACGAATACGCCTTCGGTGGCGAACTGGTCGAGCTCGGTTATGTTGCTCGGATCGGCGACATCCATCAGACGCAGATAGCCATACCCGTCGAAGATGCCCGCGGCTGCCATCGTGCCGCCCTCGGTAGCCTTAATGATCTCGCCGGTGGAATTGCCGACGAAATAACCGGGAATGGTGATGACGTCATTGGTGCCCGCCGACATGGTGAGCAGCGCGTCGCCGCCCGCTATGCTGTTGGCGACGATGAAGCCGGCATAGCCCAGGGCCTGGGCGTTTGCCGCCTTGGTGGAGAAGAAACAGGCGCCGCGCTGGATCAGCGCGACTTCGCCCGGGTTGGCTGCGCGGTCGAAATCACCCGTGGTGCATCCCAGGCCACCGGTCCAATGCACGGGCCCGCTGAAGGTTCCGCCCGGCAGGGTATAGGTCGGCGGCGTGAAACCGCCCTCGGCCACCGGATAGCTGGTGCCTTCAAACGTAAAGGAATCCAGCGACCCGGCCGCGAAATCCTCGTCTCCGAAAAGAACCCGGGTGCCGTCGGCGGACGGCACCGCCACATGCCCGTCACCGGCCGGAAACTGGCCGGACAGCGGATCGGGGTTGGCATAGGTGCTGTCGCCCAGGAAGACCGGATCGTAGGGGTTGGTGATGTCCAGCATCACCAGCCCGGCATCCCAGTAAGCCAGATAGGCGATCACCTGACCGTCATTTTCCTGCACCCAGATGTCATGCAGGAAGGTGCCCGCGCCAGCGCCGAATTCCGCCGCGATATCGGCCGGCCAGTCGGGCGCGCCGACCGCCGCGATCTCCTGCGGGCTCTGCGGTTTGGTGATATCGACCACATGCAGGTCGCGTACATTGTCGTCGTCGACCACCAGCATGTAGGCATTCGAACCCTGCTGATAGATGAAGGTGTTGTGGACGCCGAAATCCAGGTAGTTCTGCCGCAAATTCTTGGGATTCGCCGGGTCGGTTACGTCCCAGATGGCAAGGCCGCCCTGGCCGGGGATGCTGGCTGCACCTTTGGCGTGCAGCCGCGGCAGGAAGGGGCGTTGCAGGCCTCGTTCGAGGCGACCAGGATTTCACCCGAAAAGTGAGTCGTGTCGATATGTTCGACCTTCACGTCGTTGTTCCGCGTTCCCGGCTTGGCCGGAATGAACGCGACCTGCGCCGGGTTGGCTGGGTCGGCGATGTCGATGACCCGCACGCCGGTCAGATCCAGCGAACAGACCGGCTGGTTGAAACTGCCGATATAGGCATAGTTGCCATAGGCCCAGACGTCGGTGGTCAAACCCTCCACCGGTACGTCAAAGCGACCGACGACATCGAGTTCGGGCGAGGCCGACCCGCCATGGCCGGCCCATGCGACGGTCGCGCCGCCGCCCATGGCCATCAGTGTGGCGCAGGCAAAAGCCGTGCGCCGCACAATCGTGCTACGTTCTGTATTCATTGAATTTTCCCTGTCTTGGTTATCCCGCTTGTCACTTCGATTGCAGCTTGATGGGATGCAACCTTGGCTAGCATAAAACCAGCTTTTGGATCCGTCCGTCAATAGCGTAGAAAAAAATTCATAAGAAGAAAAGATTTTCACAGAGAGTCGGCGCCGCTCCATGCTGAAACAGATTCTTGTTCGAGCGGCCCGCTGGCGGGCGCGCCATATTGTATTGACCTGCGTCAACGCGGGGTGGATGGCAATGTCATATCCTTGCTGGCGTTGGCCGCGGGAGAAGAACGATGCCGGCGGCGGGAAATATCGTTCCGACGAAGTACTGGCACAGGCTCGACGATGGCCGGGTCCAGTGCGATCTGTGCCCGCGCGAATGCAAGTTGCATGACGGGCAGGCCGGCCTGTGTTTCGTGCGTGCCTGCCAGGGTGGCGAGATCGTGCTCACGACCTGGGGCCGCTCCAGCGGCTATTGCGTCGATCCGATCGAGAAGAAGCCGTTGTTCCATTTTCTGCCGGGCACGCCGGTTCTGTCGTTCGGCACGGCCGGCTGCAACCTTGCCTGCCGATTCTGCCAGAACTGGGATATCAGCAAGGCGCGCGAGGATGACGTGCTGGCCGACCGTGCCGGGCCCGAGACCATAGCTCGGGCGGCGCGGGATCTCGGCTGCGCCAGCGTCGCCTTTACCTATAACGATCCGATCATCTTCCACGAATACGCCATTGACGTGGCCGTGGCCTGCCACGAGCGCGGCGTCCGCACCGTCGCCGTCAGCTCGGGCTATGTGAATCCGGAGCCGCGCGCCGAGTTCTACCGCCATATGGACGCCGTGAATGTGGACCTGAAGGCCTTCACCGAGCGCTTTTATCATCGCATTTGCTCGGCCGGGCTCGCCCCCGTGCTGGATACGCTGCGTTATATCCGGCACGAAACCGATGTCTGGCTGGAACTCACCACACTCCTGATTCCCGATGAAAACGATTCCAGCGGCGAGATCGAAATAATGGTGCGCTGGGTATTCGACAATCTGGGGCCGGAGGTGCCGATGCATTTCACCGCCTTTCACCCGGCCTGGAAGATGCTCGACAGACCGCCCACCTCGCCCGCCACGCTGCGGCGCGCCCGGGGCATCGCCCTCAATGCAGGGATGCATTATGTCTATACCGGCAACGTCCACGATCCGGAGGGAGAGAGTACCTGGTGCCACGAGTGCGGCGGGCTGCTTGTCGCCCGCGACGGCTACCGCATCGGCGCGTGGAACTTGACCGACGAGGCCTGCTGCGCCGGCTGCAAGGCGCCCGTCGCCGGCCGGTTCGAGGGTCCTGCGGGCGACTGGGGCCCGCGCAGCCTGCCGGTGCGGCTCCGCGACCGGGAAGGAGGCCATACTGCTGCTGGCTGATCAACCGATGACGGATATGCGAAAGGCCGCCGGCGCCTGTCTCGCGCGCGGCTGGGCCGTCGTGCCGATCGCCGCCGGCGGCAAGCATCCGCTGGTGCGCTGGCAGACGTTCCAGGAAAGGATGCCGACCGACGAGGAGCTGGATGAATGGTATCACCGCTGGCCCGATGCCGGCGTCGGCATCGTGACCGGGGCAGTCTCCAACCTCGTCGTGCTGGATGTCGACCCGCGCCATGGCGGCGATGACAGCCTGGCCGAACTCGAACGCCAACACGGGGCCCTGCCCCATTCGATCGAGGCGATCACCGGCGGCGGTGGCCGTCACGTCTATTTCACTTGTCCGGCGGGGGAGTTGCGCAACAGGGCGGCACTGGCGCCCGGCATCGATCTGCGGGCCGAGGGCGGACTGGTCGTCGCCCCGCCGTCATTGCATGCCTCGGGCAGGCGTTACGAATGGGAGGTTTCGCATCATCCCGACCAAACCGACCTCGCGGCGATGCCGGCCTGGCTGCTGCAACGCGCCCGTGGCGAGGCGCCCGGCCGCGGGCATCCCGTAGCCTATTGGCGCGACCTCGTCGAAAGCGGCGTCGGCGAGGGCGAGCGAAATTCCACCATCGCCTCGCTGACCGGCCATCTGCTGTGGCACGGCGTCGACAACCAGGTGGCGCTGGACCTGCTGCTCGCGTGGAACCGGCTGCGGTGCCGCCCGCCGCTGGAGGACGAAGAGGTCGCCGCCACGGTCGACAGCATCGCCCGCACCCATGCGCGCCACCGCGGTGGCGGCAGCGGAACGGGTCAGGCTGAAATTTAATCCAATTTTAGGAGTTAATGCGCGAGGTTGAGGGGCTTTTCGCCGACTGAACGAAGGACCGCCCATGCTCAGCGCGACCGACGCGGTGACGAACGTCGTCAGGCCGACTCGATTCCGCCCCGGGCTTGGAATCGCGTCGGTCCTGTTCATCGCGGTAGGCGCGAGAATATACGGGATAGATTTTGGCCTGCCTTATGTCGCCCATCCCGACGAGCCGGTGAATTACAACGTTGTCATCGCAATGCTGAACAGGGGCGACCTTAACCCGCATTTCTTCAATTATCCGTCCCTGCCGCTATACGCCTATCTGATATTGGCGAATCTGATCTCGATCATGGGGCAGATTGGCGGCTTCTACGACTCCGCCCAGGATATCCATACGATCGAAATGCTGGCCATGGGCGTTGGACGGATTCCCGATCCCGGCGTGTTTCTGTCGATGCGCGGCCTTACCGCGCTGGTCGGCAGCGCGACAGTCTGGCTGGTTTATCTATGCGCCCGGAATCTGGATTCCGACAACGAGAGAAGCCACCGCGTGGGTCTGGTGGCGGCGTTCCTGGCCGCTGTCTCGCCCACGCTGGTGTCGAATAGCCGGGACATCACGCCGGACGCGTGGGGCGTGTTTTTCATTCTTCTCGCGCTGTGGGCTTGCCTCAAGGTCGCCAACGCCGGTGGCGGGCGGCACTATGTGGCGGTCGGCGCGGCGGTGGGGCTGGCGGCCGCATCGAAATATGCCGGCGGGCTGGTCGGTATCGTTTTGCCGGTCGCGCATATCGTTCACCAGCGCGGGGCGGGCATGCCGTGGCGGGCGGGTTTTTTCGTTTCGCCGAGAGTTATCGGCGCGGGTGTCCTGAGTCTCGCCGTGTTTCTGGCGGCGGTGCCATATGCGATCCTGGATGTCGATGCGTTCCTGCGCGGGATGCTTGGCGAGATGGCTCATTACGGGCGCGGGCATCCGGGCATGGAGGGCGACACGCTGCGATATTACGCCGGACTGCTCGCCTTCGTGGAGGGGCCGGCCACGCTCATTGCTGCGGCCGCGATTGTATACGGCCTCGCCAGACGCTCGGCCTCGATGGTCATTCTCGTTGTTTTTCCCTTGGTTTATCTGGCGCTGATCCTTCCTCTCCCGGTCAGAAATGCGCGAACCCTGATGCCGATCCTGCCCTTCCTCTTCCTGCTGGCGGCCGATCTGGTCGTGCGGGTGGCGGATATGGCGGCCAGGGCGAAACCGGTCCTGGCGAGCCGGGGCGCGCTTGCCGGTCTCTGTGTCCTGCTGGCGTTGCTACCGGTCATGCAGACGCTGCGGGCGGCGAACGCCGAGCTGGCAGAGCGGCCCAGCGACGTGGCGAGACAATGGATCGACGATAATCTGCCGTCCGGCTCGCGCGTGTTGATCGAAGGCTACTCCCCCTATGTCGATCCGCGGCGCTTCACCGTTTTCGGCGTGCGTACAATGGGCGGCGAACAGGCGTCGGCGTTCATCGAAGGCGGCGTGGACTACCTCGTTTTCAGCAGCGCCATGTATGGCCGCTACGTCAACCAGCCGGAACAGTTTCCCTTGGAAGCCGGGCAGTACGCCCGCCTGTTCGAAACGCTTGTCCCGGTTCGCGATTTCAAGGGCGATGGCGTTCCGATCCGCATTTTCCGGACATCCGAAGCCTCGCCGCCGTCATAAGAAGCCATGTGCCGGGCGGCCCGTTTGCCGACCCGGCCGATCTGGCAGATTCAGGCGGCCCGCTTGCTGGCGCTCTTGCCTGCCTTCGGCTTGCGCAAATGCCCCAGCCCCATGTCGCGGGCCATGCGGACGCGCTTTTCGCGGTATTTGGGGGCGACCATCGGATAGTCCACGGGCAGGCCCCATTTCTCGCGGTATTCCTCGGGGCTCATGCCATAGGCGGCGCGCAGATGCCCCTTCAGCATCTTGAATCGCTGCCCGTCTTCCAGGCAGACGATATAGTCCGGGGTCACCGACATTTCGATCGGCACCGCCGGCTGCTGGCCGGTGGCGGGCAGCAGCGGGCGGACCGGCGCTTCCCGTCCGGTCAGCGAACGGTAGGCCGCGCGCAGGGAGCCCTGCGCCCGCTCCATCGTCCGGATCGCGATGCCCAGTCCGTTTGCGGCGAAGTTCCAAGGAAAGTTTGTTTTCTGTCTTGTCATGGTTTCTTACCTGTCTCCCTCATCTTCAGGAACGTTACAGGAACGTGAATCACAGATAGCGAAGAAATTTGGCATTTCAAGGGGCGCCATGGCGCCAGGACGCCAAATTTCTTCCGGCGCCATGGCGCCGGGGCGCCAATCCCCGCAGTTTGGTTAATCTGGATTAACCAAATGGTAGCGTTTTGGGGGCTAGAAATTGCTGACGGTGGCGAACGCCGGTGAGGAAGGTTGATGACGCTTATCCGTTTGATAGTCGCCCTGGTGATAACGCTTGTGGTCCCCGCGGCGGGTTTCCTGATGAGCGACCGGATACTCTGGGAAATCAATTTCACCATGCGCGAAGCGGGTTTCCCGAGCTTCGAGGAACTTTGCGCGAGTCCGGACGGGCAGGTCGGCGGCATCTACCTTCTCGACTGTCTGGTCTTTGGCAGCATCGGGCTGCTCAGGAAGCTGAGCATAATCGCGGCCCTGTTCGGACTCAGCATACCGGCCGTCCTGATGACGGCATCGCTGGTCGCCGGAACCAACCGGCAGTCCCTGGCCACGATCTTCCCGCTGGCGGTCCAGGCCACGCTGGTTCTGATCACCATCAGCGTGGCCTTGCAGGGCGCCGTCCTGACCTTCGGCTTCTATGTCGGTGAGGAATATTACTATGGGCGGGTGCATCGCCCGATACTGATCGGTATCGGCGGCGTGGCGGCGACAGTGGCCTACAAGCTGTTCATGGAATGCCTGAACTATGGCGGCAAGCTGAAAACGGAAATAAACGCCATCCTGATCGGCAAGGACAAGGCCCCGGGCCTGCATGCCTTCGTCAAGGGGCTGGCCGAGAAGCTGGGGGCGCAGGCGCCCGACAACATCGTCGTCGGCATCGAGCCGAATTTCTTCGTAACCAGCGCGGACGTCCGGATTCCCGACTCGGCGAAGCCGCTTGAAGGGGAAACCCTCTATGTTTCGCTGCCGCTGGCCCGCTTGATGACGGTGACGGAATTCGCCGCGGTCGTCGGGCACGAGCTGGGCCATTTCCGCGGCAAGGATACGGTCTACAGCATGAAATTCGCGCCTGCCTATGCGGGCCTGGCGGAGGCGCTGGAGGCCACGAGATACGAGAAGGGCGAAAAGATCTTCTGGATCGCCAAACTGCCTGCCCGCGCCATGCTGTCGCTGACCATGAATGTCTTCGCCATGAACCGGGGCGCGCTGAGCCGCGAACGTGAATTGCTGGCCGACCAGGCGGGCGCCGAGGCCGCGTCGCCGAAGGCGCTGGTGACCTCGCTGATCAAGATTTCGGCCTACTCGCTGCTGTGGGATGTGATCCACAGGGAAAACATAGACCGGCTGAACGACGGCCGGACCACCCGCAATCTCAGCAGCCTTCTGGAGAGCCGGGGGCGGCACGATATCGGATCCCACACGCTGGACGAAATCATCGACCTGGTGGCGAAGCACAGCATCGCGCATCCCTTCGATTCCCACCCCACGGTGAGCCAGCGCATGAAGGCGCTGGGCGTCGAACGCGACGCGATGGACAAGGCGGACGTTCTGGTGCCCGAAAACAGCGCCGTCCTGCTGTTCAGGAACTCGCTTGCGCTGGAGGAAAGGCTTACGGTCATGGAGCACAAGCTCATGGAAACCACGGGTCATGTGGGCACTACGGGAAAAGGCCGCCAGGACAATATCCGCTATCTGGCGCCGATCTACCGGGTCGCCGCCGCGATCATCATGATGGATGGCGAGATCAAGACCGAGGAGATCCACGAGGCCGAAGCCGCTGGCGAAGAGGCCTTCCCCGGTTTCGATTCGACGGATTTCCGCCAGGCCTGCGATTATGTCGACGACAATCCCAACCCGGTTACGCTGGCGATGGACCTCAACGACCGGCTGAACCCGGAACAGAAGACCGCGCTGATCGGCTA
>CAMYNJ010000057.1 GCA_947259795.1 uncultured Alphaproteobacteria bacterium
AAAATCGTGCTGCGCTTCGTCACGATCCCCGAGGGGCTGACCAGCCGCGAGGCCGCCGCCCTGGTCGCGGCCGCCGGGGGCATGAAGGGCATCGCGGACCCGCCGCCCGAAGGCTCGATCCTGCCGGAAACCTATACCTTCACGCTGGACGAAAACCGCGCGACGCTGGTCGCGCGCATGCAGGACGCCATGCAGAAAACGCTGGCCGAACTGTGGGCCAACCGCGCGGAAGGCCTGCCGGTAAGCACGCCGGAGGAGGCGGTGATCCTGGCCTCCATCGTCGAGAAGGAAACCGGCCTGCCGGAAGAACGCCAGCGCGTCGCCGCCGTCTTCGTGAACCGCCTGAATCGCGGCATGAGGCTGCAATCCGACCCCACAGTGGTCTACGCCATCACCAAGGGCGAGCGAGAGTTGGGCCGGGCGCTGCGTTTCAAGGACCTCGAGGTCAAGGACCCCTACAACACATATTACGCGGCCGGTTTGCCGCCGGGCCCGATCTGCAATCCCGGCCGCGCGGCGCTTGCCGCGGTGCTAAATCCGATCGCGTCCAAGGAACTCTATTTCGTCGCCGACGGCACTGGCGGCCATGTCTTCGCCGAAACCCTGGCCCAGCACAACCGCAACGTCGCCAATTGGCGCAAGATCCAGAAAGAACAGCGCCGCCAGCAACGCCTGCAGTCGCAGCAGCAGTAACTCAGGCGTCCGGGCCGAAATCCAGCTTCGCCGCGCCGAGGATGGCGCCGGGGCCGCGTTCCTGGACCCAGACGGCGACGCCGCCCTGCTCGTCCGGCAGCGGCAGGGCCGCGCGGACATCTTTTGCCTCGCCGGACCAGCTTCCCAGCAGTTCCATATGTCGCGCGATGTGGGTGTTGACCAGCGTCGCGCCCCGGTTCTCGCCGCGTGCGACCCTCGTTTCATGGGCCCCGCTGTAGCGCACCAGCCAGAGATGCAGCGGCGCGGCAAGTTTGGCTGCCGGCAGGCTTATTACCAACTCGTCCGAATCCTGCCGCAACGACACCGGAATGCGGGCGTCCGCCTCCTGCATGCTGGTGACAAGCGCGTTGGCCACCTGGCCGCGTCGCGAGCCGACGGCGTCATGTTTGCCGTCCACCACCATCTGCGGGGTATAGGGATAGCCGCGTTCCAGCACCTTGGCGTAGCTGTACTGGCGATCCGTCCCCCAGCTTGTCGCGAACGGATCCTTCCAGCCGATGTAATCCCAGTAGGTGATGTGGAAGGCGATTGCGATCACGTCGTCCCGCTCCGCCAGTTCGGCCAGGAACGCGTCGGCCGGCGGGCAGGAGGAGCAGCCCTGCGAGGTGAACAGCTCGACCACGGTCGGCGGCTTGTCCGCCGCCGCCAACGCATTCCCGGCGGCGCCGAAACCGCTCAGCGCGGCCAGGATGGATAATACGAACATCTTCCTCATGCCCGGCAGACTACCGCCCGCCGCGGCGGACAGGCGATTCACGGGCCTTCACATTGATGTGATCGCGGTCGCCTGCGCGGGCAATCCTACAGCCGCCGGGGCAGGTATCGGCAGAACCAGGCCAGGCCTGCCATCGCCGCGCCGCCGACGAGGAATACGGCGGGCAGTTCGAAGGCCTTCAGCAGGATCGCGAAAACGCCCGGCGGCGCGGTCTGCGAGACGCCGCGGAAGGTGTTGTAGACGGTGGTCATCTCGGGGCGCTCGTGCGGATGTACGGCGCGCAGGTAGGGCACGTTGCCGGCGGCGTCGATTACGCCGGCCGCGACCGCCCCGAGCAGCAGCGCCACCACTCCCGCCTGGCTGTCCAGCAGCGCCACGGTAAGGGTAAGGCCGCCGGTCGCCAGATAGCCGCCGATCAGCATCACCCTGAGTCCGTAGCGCCGGCCGAGCCGGTTCCACAACGGCACCAGGAAGAAACTGGCGGTGCCCAGCGAAACGATGGCCCCGGCCCAGATCTCGCCCATGCCCGAATTCACCACATGGATCGGCGCATAGATGAAATACATAGACCACCAGGCCGACCGCCCGATCGCCAGTCCCCAGGCCAGCCGCAGCCGTGGCTGGCGGAAGAAGCGCGGCAAATATCGTAGCGGGTTAGGTGGCAGCCTTTTCGCAGACGCCACTGCCGGATGGTCGGTCAGCCGCAGATACTGGAAGTAGAGCATGGTCGCCAGTGCGACGCCCGACGTCAGCAGGAAGGGTGTGGTCGGGTCGATATGAACATGCAGCCAGACGCCCAGCCAGGGCCCGATGGTCCACATGCCGGCGGCGAAGAACACTCGCATCGGTTCGAACGTGGCCAGTTCTCGCCGGGGGATATGGTCCATGATGTAGAGGTTCAGCGCGATCTCCAGTGCCGCGACGGCCAGTGCATTGGCCAGCATGCCGGTAACGATGCCGCCGCCCGCGCCGGTGGCCATCAGGCCACAGGCCAGCAGGGTCAACGCGATGCCCAGTGCGAACACGTTGCGCCGCCGAATCTTGTGCACCAGCCAGGGCACGCCCAGGCTGGCTACGATCCCAGCCAGGCTGACACCGAAGAACAGCATGCTGACCTTCTGCGCGTCGCCGAGCCAGGCATGGGCGTTCAGCGGTATTACGGTGATCAGCAACGAGCGGGTAAAGCCGACCAGCGAAAACAGGATGACAAAGGTCGCCGCGGTCGGCTTGACCGAAGCCAAGGCGAAGGAGTCCGGGCGTCCGGTCAAGGTCGGCCGTTTCCCCTTCCTGGCCAACGGCAAGGCGATTGCCCTGGGTGAGCCATGGCGCCGGGACTGGACCGCGAGCGGGAAACGCCTATCGTTTTTCAGGCATGCGGCCATATATATAGTCGGTCATCGGCCGGGGCAGGGCAGCCATCAGGCGCACGAACAGGTACATCGGCCAGGGGAAGGCGATCAGCGCATGGCCCCGCGCTAGGCGATGGCCGATCAGCGACGCGGCCCTGTCCACCTCCATCAGCATCGGCATGGGGAACTTGTTGACGTCGGTCATGGGCGTTCGGATAAAGCCCGGGCAGACGATCGAGACGGTAACGCCATGCGGCTTCAGCCGTCCGCGCATCGCGTCGCCCCAGGCCCGTACCGCCACCTTGCTGGCGCTGTACGCCGGCGCGCCGGGGATTCCGCGAAAACCCGCCAGCGAGCTTAGGATGGCGATCTGGCCTCGTCCGCGCACAACCATTCGTTCCGCCGCCGGGTGCAGTGTATTCACCACCCCGTCCAGATTGGTGGCGAAGATGGCGTTGGCCTGCGCAACCGATTCTCCGCCGCCGAAGGTGCCGCCCGAAATGCCCGCATTGGCGATCGCCAGATCGAGGGGTTGCCTGTCGTCCATGGCCTCGACCCAGCGACCAGTGGCTTCGGCGTCGGTGATGTCGACCAGGGCAACTTCCACCTCGGCCCCGGCTGCGCGTGCATCCGCCGCCACTGCGTCCAGGCGCTCCTCGTTGCGGCCGGATAGCGCCAACCGAACGCCGGGCGCCGCATAGTCGCGGGCCAGCGCCGCGCCGATGCCGCTGGTCGCGCCGGTAATCAGAATGGATCGTGGATTTCTCATAATATCCTGTAAATAGCGGGATTTATCCCGCAAGGGTAAGAAAAAACGCGCCGTTAAGGTTAGGTTAGGGGGAACCGGGCGAAAATGGCTGGGCGGCGGCAAATTGGAGGCGACCGAGAAGAAGGGCCGGCCGCGGGAAGGAAGTGTCGATGAACGCCAGGCGGGTGATCCTGTCGGTTCTGCTTGTGCTGGCGCTGTCCGCTTGCACCGGCACGGCTTCGCGCGACGAATCGCCGGCGCAACCAGCCAACGGCGGCCCGACGCCCCCAGTCACCGGGAATCCAGTCCGGGACGGGCAGGAACCGGTATTCACGCCGGTCGCGCGAAAGCGTCCGACACCGCCAGCGAAACCTCGGCCCACCACGCCCGCGCCAGCCGCCGTCGCACCGCCCGCCGCACCGCCTGTCGCGCAGGATGCGGCCTCCAACGGGACCGGCGGAAACGGGGAGACCGCGCCGACGTCTGCGGACGAACCGGACGCGGTCGCGATCGCGATGACGGCACCCGTGGATGAGCCCGATGGGCCGGACGCGGATGCGATAGCCGAACCCATGGACGAGCCGGGCCAGATGGCCATGCTGGAGCCTGATGATCGGGACGCCCCGGCTGGCGCCGGGACCTTCGGCACAGCGGCCGGGGTCATGGAGCCGCCCAAACCGGCCCCGCCGCCCAGCTTCGAGGAGCGGTCGCTGAAATGCGATGTCATCGAACTGATGGGGCAGGCCATCGGCCGGGGGCGGATACGCGGCGAGCCGCGGAAACCGGCGGTCGACAAGGCGATCGACGAAGTCGTCCGGCAGACCGGCGCTGTGCGCGACAAGCGATTCGTGTTCAGCGGGCGCGTCTACGGGATGCTGATCTACCAGTTGGAGCAAGAGCATACAGTGGACGGATTCGGGGCCTATGCGCTTTCCGCCTGCCTGATTCTGCGCGGCGGCAAGGGGATCGTACCGGCCGATGAAGCCTCGGATAAACTGCTCAACCAGGCTCTCAGTATCTGCGAATCCGGCTCGCGGAGCCCGGGTGAGCTGAACGCCTGCATATCGGAGCGGATGGAAGAGATCGTGCGGCAGCGCAGGGCCCGGTTCCTGGAGTGACGGGGCTTGCCGGGCCGGGTCGTGCGCGATAACGCCGCGGATGGCCGCCGGCAGGCAACAGGGCGGTTCCAAATGACCGGATAAGGCTCTAAAGTGCGGGCCTCGCCCACAGCCCCCACAAGATCGGGACCCCGCCCTTGCCGTTATCCTCCATGACAGGTTTTACTCGCGTCGCCGGCCAGCATGAGTCCGTCGAATGGATCTGGGAAGTCAGAAGCGTAAACGGCAAGGGGCTGGATTTGCGCGTGCGCCTGCCCTACGGCTACGAGGCGCTGGAGGCCGTGGTCCGCGACACCGCGGGCAAGATCCTGAAGCGCGGGTCCGTATCGGTGTCGCTGACCGTAAACCGGGCCGGCGCGGACTCCGCCTATCGCGTAAACCGGGATCTGCTGGAACGCCTGCTGTCGCTGTCCGTCGAGATGAAGGACGAGAAGCGCCTCTCCAACGAGCCGCCGCGGTTCGATACGCTGTTGACGGTGCGTGGCGCGGTCGAGGCGTCGGAGGGCGAGGACGACCCGAAGAAGGCCGAGGAACGCCAGAAATCCATGGCCGCGTCGCTACGCGAGGCGCTGGAGGCGCTGCTCGGCGTGCGCCAGGCCGAAGGTGCGCGCCTGGAAGGGATCCTGCGCGAACGCCTGGACGAGCTGGACGGGCTGTGTAACGAGGCTGACGCCGCCGCCGCGATGCGTAGCGAGGCGATTCGCGACAGACTGGCCCAGCAGGTGCAGGATCTGCTGGATATGAGCCCCGCTTTGTCGGAGGAGCGGCTGGCCCAGGAAGCCGCCATGCTCGCGGTCAAGGCGGATATCCGCGAGGAGCTGGACCGGCTGAAATCCCATATCGAGGGCGCACGCGGGCTGCTTGACGAGGCTGTGGTGATCGGCCGTAAGCTTGATTTCCTCTGCCAGGAATTCAATCGCGAGGCCAACACGCTCTGCTCCAAATCCGGCGATATAGATCTCACGCGGATCGGCTTGGCCATGAAGGCGGCCATCGACCAGTTCCGCGAACAGGCCCTCAATGTCGAGTAGGGGCGGGACGAGCGATGAGCGATAGCGATCCCTTCCGGATCAGTCGCCGCGGCCTGATGCTGGTGCTGTCTTCGCCATCGGGCGCGGGCAAGACGACGATTGCCCGCGAAATCCTGGCGCGTGACGGCAACCTGAGCATGTCGGTCTCGGCAACGACCCGCCCGAAACGCCCGGGCGAGGTGGAGGGCCACGACTACTACTTCATGAAAGAGGAAGATTTCCGCCTGATGGTGAACCGGCAGGAGTTGCTGGAGCATGCTACGGTGTTCAGTAATCTCTACGGCACGCCACGGGCGCCGGTCGAAAAATCGCTGGCCGTGGGCCGGGACGTTCTGTTCGACATCGACTGGCAGGGTACCCAGCAGCTTCGTGAATCGGCGCGCGAGGATCTCGTCTCCGTCTTTATCCTGCCGCCCACCACCCGCGAACTGGAACGCCGTCTGAAGTCCCGTGCGCAGGACAGCGACGAAGTCGTCGCCCAGCGCATGAGCAAGGCCGCCGACGAGATGAGCCACTATCCCGAATATGACTATATCATCGTCAATCACGACATCGAGGCCAGCGTCGCCCAGGTCCAGGCCATCCTCACCGCCGAACGCCTGCGTCGCGAGCGTCTGGTCGGCCTCGGCGATTTTGTCAGGGGACTGAGGGAAGTCTGACAAACGCCCGCGCCAGCGCCGCGAACTGTGCCAGGTCCAGCGCTTCGGCGCGCATGGTGGGGTCGATGCCGGCGGCTTCCAGCAGCGCTTCGGTATCTACCCCCAGACGGCCCAGAGAACGGCGCAGCATCTTGCGGCGCTGGCCGAAGGCTGCGGCAGCAACCGCCTGCAGGGCCGCGATGTCGCAAGAATGGGGCGGTTCGTCGTAGGGGATCAACTCCACCACCGTGGAGACGATCTTGGGCGGCGGGGTGAAGGCGCGCGCCGGAATATCGAACAGCTTGCGGGTGCGACAGCGCCAGTTGGCCAGCACCGCCAGACGCCCGTAGGACTTGCCCCCCGGCGTGGCGGTAATGCGGTCGGCGACTTCCTTTTGGAACATGCAGGTCATGGAGGCGATCTGTTTGGCCTTTTCCAGCCAGCCGACCAGCAGCGGCACCGAAACATTGTAGGGCAGGTTGGCGACGATGCGTCGCGGCGGTTCGCCCAGCGACGCGATGTCGACCGCGAGCGCGTCGGCCTCGAGGATCTCCAGGCGGCCGGCGGCCGCCGCGCGTAATTCCGCCAGCGCGTCGATGCAGCGCGCGTCTCGTTCCACGGCGATCACTTTGGCCGCGCCCTCCATCAACAGTGCGCGGGTCAGGCCACCTGGCCCCGGGCCAATCTCGATTACGGTTCCTTCGCCGATGTCGCCCGCGGCCCGCGCGATGCGGCCGGTCAGGTTCAGGTCAAGCAGGAAATGCTGCCCCAGCCCCTTGCGCGCCGCCAGCCCATGCCGGGCGATGACCTCGCGTAGCGGCGGCAGGGCCGCGATGGCGTCGGGAACGGAGACGTTCACCGGGCGGCGTTGCGCCGCTCCGCCATGGCGGCGGCTTCGCGGATCGCGGCGACGAGGCTGCGTTCGTCGGCGACGCCGGTGCCGGCGATCTCCAGGGCGGTGCCATGGTCCGGCGAGGTGCGTACGAAGGGCAGGCCCAGCGTGATATTGACGCCATTGTGGAAATCGATGGTCTTGATCGGGATCAGCGCCTGGTCATGATACATGCAGATCGCCGCGTCGTAGGTCTTGCGCATGCGCTCATGGAACAGCGTGTCGGCCGGAGCCGGGCCCAGAACGTGGATGCCCTCGCTCTTCAGCACCGCCACCGCCGGTCTGATGATTTCGATTTCCTCGCGCCCCATGGCGCCACCCTCGCCCGAATGGGGGTTAAGGCCGGCGACCACGATCTGCGGGTTCTTGATGCCGAAATCGCTCCTCAGCGCGTGGGCGGTGACGCGGACGATGCGCTCGATCTCGCCCTGGTCCAGCCGTTCGGCCACCTCGCGCAGGGCCATGTGAATGGTTACCGGCACAACGCGCAGGCCCGGGCAGGCCAGCATCATTACCGGCTTTGCGTCCCGCCCCGCCAGTTCCGCCAGATATTCGGTATGGCCAGGGTGGTTGAAACCGGCCTCGTACAGGACGGCCTTGTTGATCGGGTTGGTAACCAGCGCTGCCGCCGCGCCATCCTGGACGAGGCCTGCCGCTTCCTCGATCGCCGCCAGCACGGCACGCGCATTGGCCGGGTCCGGCGCGCCCGGCAGAACGCTGCCGGGCAGGGGCCGGGGCAGCACCGGCAGGTACTGGGCGAAGGCCTGGTCGGTATCGGCGGGCCTGTCGATCTCGGCCAGGTCGATCCGCCAGTTAAGGTTTTCCGCGAGGCGGGCCAGCCGCCTGGGGTCATCCAGCAGGAAGAAGGGCGGCAGCAGCAGCTCATCGCGCCGCATCCAGGCCTTTAAAGCGATTTCCGCTCCCACGCCAGCCGGCTCGCCCATGGTGAGTGCGATCGGCCGGGTGGTCATCTACGGATATCCAGAAACGCCGCGCGCCGCAAATCGCGCAGATAACGCCGCGCCAGAAGATCCAGCTTCTGACGGAACAGCCGCTCCTTGATCTGGTCGCGGCTGGGCAGGTCCGCCGATTGCGCCTCACGCTCGCATACCATCAGCATCATGACTCCGTAGGGGCTCCGCAGCGGGGTGCTGATCTGGTTGGCCTGCAATCCCATCAAAGGTGGCTGCAGGGGCGCGGCCAGATCGCCGATGCGCACCCGTCCGATATTAGCCACGCTAACGCCCCCGGGCAGTGAGGCGGCGGCCAGCGAGTCGCAATCCTTTGCGACGGCGCGAATCTGCTCCGTGGCCGCCAATGTGGCGCGCACCTCCTCCTCCGTTGCCTCGGCCGACAAGGGGATATTGATTTGCCGCAGATCGACGGTCACCTGGTTCGGCGACGATCCGCCCGCCAACCGCCGGTCGCGCAGGGCAACGATGTGATAACCGTCCATCGTTCTGAACGGACCGGCGAGCTGGCCTGGCTGCATGACGGCCAATTGCTGTTCGAGCTGATCGTCCAACTGGCCTTGTACCAGCCAGCCCAGATCGCCGCCAGAGACAGCGGCTGCATTCTGCGAGAAGGCGCGCGCCAGGGCGTCGAAGCTGGCGCCGCTGCGCAATTGCTGCATGATCCTGAGCGCCGCCTGTTTGATCTGCTCGTCCTGCGTGGCCTCGTCGACGGGCAGGAATATTTCCGAGACAAGATTGCGGGGCTTGCCCTGGTTTTCCTTGATCCGGTTCAGGGCGTCGTCTATTTCGTCCTCACCGATGGTCGCCTGGCTGGCGAACTTGCGCTCTACGAGTTTGCTCCAGGACAGGCTGATTTTCACCTGGCGGACGAGGGCCGACTTTTCGACTCCCCTGCTTGCCAGAAATTCATCGAGCCCGCCGGGTGGCAATTTATTTTCGCGCTCCATATTGGCGAGAATGGCATCGACTTCACCCTGCGTCGGCTTGACGCTGGCGGCTTCGGCTGCCTGCAGTTGCAGCGTTTCGTCGATCATTGTTTTCAGGACCTGCGGCTGCAATCGCTGGGCGACCTGCGGCGTGCGCGGCAAGGCCGTCGCGAAAAGAACCAGATTGGTTCTGTGGGCCAGATCGACCGAGGAAATGGAATGGTCGTTGACCACTGCCGCGATCAGCGCCTCTTCCTGGGCCGTCGCAGGTTGGCAAATGGCGATGGCCGCCAGGATCGCCAGCAGTGGCGCCAGAAGCCGCCGCCAATTATAAACCCGAATATTTTTCACCTAGGTCATGCCCTCTATCTGGACTGTTTTTGCTCTGCAGATACGTTGCCGAGACTCTTGAATACCATTTCGAGCGAAAAGACGGACTCTTCCTCCAAATCGACGCTGCTGGTGAAGTCGCGCCGGAATATTAATGCAAGCCTGAAACATTCATCTTCGTATGTTATTCGCGCGCCATGTTCAAGTGGCCCGCCGTCTTTGGTCATATCGCGCCGGGTATTCATACCGACCGACCAGTAGTCGGTCAGTTGGGAAGAAAGGTCCGCATTGATCTCTTCACGATCCGGATAGAGGCCATTGGAGGCCTCCGCGGCTATATAAATGTGGTCGCCCGTGAGCCGGAGCGATGGCGGCCCGAGGGCGACACTGGTTTCGCCTCGCATCAGCTTCATGTCATTTTCCGCCAGCCGGAACCGGTACAGCAAATCCATATATTTGTCCGGCGAAATCAACAGCCTGCCCACATAATCCGACTTGCCGTTGTGCAAATCGCTGGTATCGCCGTCGCGGTTTTCATTGTCCAGGCGGTAGCTTTGTCCGACGAAGCCGGTCATACGGCCGCCGCGGTCGCCGTAGAGCCCAGCCTTCAGCCCGTAAACCGCGCGCTGGCCGGTATCCACCCTGTCCAGCCCCGGAATCTGGTCTTCGCTGAACAGATTGGTATCGTCCAGTTCCACGACGACGCTGTCTTCTTCGGGAATTTCCGCCGGATTGCCGTTGTTGGGCGCCGCGATAAAGGCCGCCACCGGCTCGATCACCTGCCGGATGCCTTGCCCGCCGCGCACGAAGGGATAACGCATTTCGATGGCGGCGCGTGGTATCACGCGCCCGGCCAGCACATTGTTTTCATTCTCGCCTTCGACTTCGACCTGGTCCATGTGGTAGCCGTCGGCTTGTACCGACGCGGATACCGTGGTCGCGAGCCCGTAGTCCGAGATAAAGGGGATCGCGTAGCCTCCCTTGACGGACAGTCGTCTTGTATTCGGCCCCTCGTCGCGCAGGGTCGAGCGGAAATTGGCGTCGACGCTCCAGCGTCCGCCCTGCCCGTCGGCTTCCGAGAGATAGTTGTGATCGAAAGAAGGTAAAACGACCGGTTCTTCTTCCGCGTCCGTCAGGCGCAGATCCTGATAACCGAATGTATTGCCGGTGCTGTAGGTGCGGCCATGGAAACCCTCGACGAAAGCCTTGCTTTCCAGGGTTTCCCCATAGTCGCCAAAGAAATCATAGCGATCCAGATAGGTAGGATCGGAAGCCCGGCGGTAATCGAATCCCGTGCGCCAATTCTCGTCGAGGTCGAACCCTCCCTCAGCGAACAAATGCCCGCGTGTGACGTCCTGTTCTATGGTCGGGGCCAGTTGGTCTCCCGACTCCCGGTCTGCCCTGGTGCCGCTTCCTGAAAATTTGATCAGGCCGTTGTTGAAGCTTTGCCTGTATTCAAGACCCAGGATCGGCGGTTCTTTGGCCGTTATGATCGGCTCGACCGTCATGTCGATGCTTTCGGAAAAGGCAAGAAACAGGGGGACCCTTAAAAAACCGCCGAATATCGTGCTGCTTCCCGCCCTCGGCGTCAGAAGGCCCGAGCGGCGCTCCGCCGTTGGATCGGGGTGAGTAAGATAGGGGGTATAGAATACCGGAACGCCGAACAGCTCCAGCCAGGCGTTGTAATATGTGATGTCCCGGTCGTCCTGGTCGTGGATGATGGTGCTGGCTTTCAATTGCCACAACGGCGGCCGGTCCGGTTCCTCCTCGCATACCTTACAGGGCGAGAAGACCGCTTTGCGCATGATGGTTTTCCGGCCGTCGACCCGGCGTGCGCCATTGGCGGCGAAGCGGCTGTCGTCAGACAGCAGGATGCGCATATTCTCGATGATGCCGTTGCGCAACTGGTCTTTCAGATCGACATATTCGGCGAACATCACCTCGCCGGAGGGTTCCAGCAGCACAATATTGCCCGATGCGACCACGCTGTTCTGGTTGCGGTCGTAGCGAACGCTGTCGGCCAGCAAGATGCGTTCGCCATAAGCGACTTCCACATTACCCGTCGCGAAAACCGAATTCAGCGATTCGTCGTAGGATATCTCGTCGGCCGATATTACCGCCTGTTCATGGTTTTCGGCCTCTTTGGTCACCTCCTGGCCGTCTGTCCGGGCCGCGACGGCGGCTGGTGCGCAGGCCATGGCCACAAGGGCCGCGACGATCAGCGTCGCCAGGCAGCGGGTGACGCCGGTCATCAGCCGTCCTCCAGATGGAAGACCATGGCCATTGCCAGCATTGTCGCCAGGGCGGCGGGGCTCCAGGCCGCCATGATCGCGGGCAGGCTCCCGGAAAGCCCCATCGCCTGGATCACGTCCGACAGGAAATAGAGCAGAAAACTGCAGATTACGCCGGCGCCGATGGTGCGTGTGGCGCTGGTGCGCGTGCTGATTTTCAGCGTGAATACCGCGGCGAACAGGACCATCGCCCCCAGCATCAGCGGCATCGCCAGCAGGCTGTGCCAGTACAACCGGTGCCGGTGGCCGGAAAATCCAGCCGCTTCAAGGGTTTCCAGGAATCCCGGAATGGCCCAGAAGGACAGCGTTTCCGGCGAGGCGAAACTGTTTGCTATCTTGTCCGGCGTCAGGTCGGTATCGATCCTGTACTCCTCGACATGTCGTCGCGGATCGTCGAGCGTGGACAGGTTCGCGTCGCGGATTTGCCAATATCCATCCCTAAGCGTCGCGCTTTCCGCGTCGATCCGCCGGATGAAACGGTCGGGATTTTCGAATACGAAAAAGATCACGGTCAGCAATTCCGCACTGTCCAGGGCGATCCGCTGGGCGTTTATAACGGTCTGCCCGCCCTCGCTACCCTGGCGCAGCCAGACACCCGTGGGCGAAACCGACAGCCGGCTGGTGGTATGGCGCAGATTTTCGGCGTCGACCTGCTCGTAGCGCGCCAGCAGGGAGGATGCCAGCGGGTTGAAAACGGTGGTCTGGACGCCGCCGACAATCGCCCCCAGGAGCACTGCGGGCAGCAGGAATTGCCAGGCGGAGACGCCGGCTGCGCGCGCCACCACCAACTCGTTGGAGCGCGACAGCCGCCAGAACGCCATCATCGAGCCGAACAGGATAACGAAGGGCAGCGTCTTCTGAATCAAAAACGGCATCTGCAGCGCGGCCAGCTCCAGGGCCAGTCCCGCCTGGCCCGAGGTTCGGCGCAACTGTTCCACGAAATTCAGCAGCAATACCAAGCTGCTCAACCCGACCAGCATGATTGCAAACCATATGATGAGTTGACGCGCGATATAGACCGAAAGGGTGGGCGACAATCGCATGGCTACCCGCCCGCCGCCGCGCCCAGGCCAGCGCTCGGCGCGGTCTTGCCATTGCGCACCCGCTTGCGCCGCGCCATCGGGCCGATGGCAATAAAGCCGAACAGGATAGGCAAGGCGACATTGGCATACAGCAGGGGGGTCAGCTTGGCATTGTCGCTGGAAACGTTAAAGGCGGCGATGCCCATGCTGTAGAAAAGCACAACCAGCAGCGCGGCGGCCAGGATACGCCGGTTCTGGCCGCGGCGGCTGAAATCCCCGGACAGCAAGATGGCCAGCGTCATCAGCACGAAGCCAAGCGAAAGCAGGGGCGATACGACGCGGCTGTGTCCTTCCGCCAGATATTCCTCGATAATCCTTCCGTAAAACTCGTCGGTGCGCAGCCCGGGTTCGAAAAGCTCCCACAGATACATCTCTTCCGGCTTGCGCTTGCGTCCCGCCGGCACGGCACCGCTGGCGATATTCACATCGATCGTCTGTTTTTCGAACTGAAGGAACGAAATGCTGCCGTCCTTGCGGTTGATCTGCTGCCGGTTCCCGTCCAACAGCACCAGTCGCGGGCCGTTATCCGTGCCGACCAGCCGGCCCTCATGCGCCAGATAGGTGATCGGCTCATCCGGGTCGCGCCCGTCATGGACCAGGATGCCGTTCAGTACGCCCGCTCCGCGCCGTTCGCGCACGAATATCGTGATTTTCGAGGGCAGAGTGTTGAAGGCGCCTTCCTGCAGCAACATCGTGGAATAGTCCGAGGTGATGGAGTAGCGCAAATCCGAAAATTCCCGAAAAGACACCGGCAGCAAATAGATATTCAGGCCGTAGGCGGCCAGCGCGGTTACCAGCGCCAGCCTGACCGCCGGGCGCGCCAGCCTGAGATTGCTGAAGCCGGCGGCGCGCAGGACGATCAGTTCACGGTCGGTGATCAGCCGGTTATAGACGTAAACCGTCGCGATAGCGCAGGCGAAAGGCAGGATGAGGGTCACGAATCGCGGCGTGATCAACATCGCCAGCCACAAGAAATCCGTGACCGGCAGCCCGCGATTGACGACCATGTCGACGAACCGCAGGGACTGGGTCAGCCAGATGACAAAACTCAGCACCACCGTCACGAATATCATGACGAATGCCGTTTGCCTGAAAATATACTTCGAAATACTGTTCATATGCCAAGCGACCAGATGTAATCTATAAGACGAAATCTTTGAAGGAAAAAGCGTTTTTCCCGTTTTTTCGACCCGGATCAGTTTGATTTTTGTCTTTTTGCTCCTTGTTATTAACGATGCCTAAGCGTTTTGGCGGTATTTGATGCAACTGCTGCCGGTCGTTCGGTGGCCTTGAGGGGAACCCCTGGGACAGGATTGATATAGCCGTGTCACCGATCATCAGGCTTCTTCGGCCGAAACAGTGGATCAAGAACGGCTTCGTCGCCGCACCGCTGTTTTTTACGCCGGACAAGGTGAATATGGCCAGCTTGCTGGACGTATTGGCCGGCTTTGCCGTGTTCTGCATGGTGGCCAGCGCCGTCTATTGCCTGAACGACCTGCGCGATGCCGAGGGGGACCGCAATCACCCGGTCAAGAAGGACAGGCCGATCGCCTCGGGCGCGGTTTCACCTTCGTCCGCGATGGTCCTGATGGCGCTGCTGCTGGCCGGCGGCGTGGCGCTGGGGGCCTGGCGCGTGCCGGCGATCCTATGGGTGGTTGGCGCCTATTTCGCCATCAATATCGCCTATACGCTGCGCCTGAAACATATCGCTATTCTCGATGTGCTGGTCGTCGCCTTTGGCTTCGTGCTGCGGGTCGAGGCCGGGGCCTTGATCATCGATATCGTGCCGAGCGCCTGGATCTTGATCGTCACCGGGCTGCTGGCGCTGTTCATAGCGCTCGCCAAGCGGCGTGACGACATCGTGCGCGACCTGGACGCCGAGCACCGCAAGAGCCTTGACGGCTACAGCCTGCCCTTCCTGGACGGCAGCCTGATGGCGGTGCTGTCGACCCTGCTGGTGTCATACCTGATCTTCACCACCGACCAGGCGGTGATGGCCCGTCTGGGCAGCGAGCAGCTCTATTTCACCGGTCCCTTCGTGATCGCCGGCGTGCTGCGCTATCTCCAGCTTACCGTGGTCTACGAACGTTCGGGCTCGCCCACCGATCTCGTCTATCGCGACCCTGGGCTGCAGCTCAGCGTCGCCGGCTGGTTGGCCACTTTCGTCTGGCTGCTTTACCTGTAGGGGAAAATCTTGCGCGCCAAGAACATGGAACTCAGCGGCTGGGGCCGCGCGCTTACCGCCGAAGTGCGGGCCTGGCGGCCGGAGCGCACGCCGGGCCTGGTCGAGGCCTTCCGGGCCCAGCGCGAGGACGGCGTGATCGTCTATGCCGGCGGTCGGTCCTACGGCGACGCGCCGCTGAACGGGGGCGGCGACGTCATCATGACCGAGCGGCTGGATCGTATCCTTTCCGCCGATTGGGAAACCGGCGAGGCGGTTTGTGAGCCGGGCGTCACCATCGGCGATCTGATGCGCGTCGCGCTCAGGCACAAATTCATCGTGCCGGTCAGCCCCGGCACCGGCTTCGCAACGGTCGGCGGCGGGCTCGCCAATGATGTGCATGGAAAGAACCAGCACCGCCACGGCAGTTTCGGCGACCACGTGCAGTGGTTCGACCTGATGCTGCCAAGCGGTGAGGTGAAGCGGATAACGTCTGATGAAGAATCTGAAATTTTTAATGCAACGGTCGGCGGTATAGGACTTACCGGCATAATACTGGCCATGAGCATCAAGCTGCGGCGGGTCAAGTCAAACGCGGTACTAATGCGAGAAAAGAAGGCACGAGACCTAGAAGAATTCCTCGCCATGCAGGCGGAGGCGCGCGACAAAAACACCTACGTGGTCGGCTGGATCGACGCCACCGCGCGTGGTCGTTCGCTGGGCCGCGGCATCATGGAGTCGGCCGACGATTCGCAGGGCGAGACCGACGCGCCGCCGGGCGGCCGCAAGCGCATGCCGGTCGAGATGCCGGGCTTCGCCATGAACCGCGTTTCAATCAGCCTGTTCAACGCGCTCTATTACCACCGGCTGCCCTTCGGTGGGCGCGAGCGCCAGGCCCCGGTAACCCAGTTCCTCTATCCGCTGGATTTCATCGAGGACTGGAACCGGCTCTACGGCAAGCGCGGCTTCTACCAGTTCCAGTGCGCGCTGCCGGAAGCGGAATCGCCAGTCGGCATGCGCAAGCTGATGGAGGCGATTTCGGACGCCGGCACCGGTTCGTTCCTCGCCGTGCTGAAAAGCATGGGCAAGTGGGGCCGGGGCCATCTGTCCTTCCCGATGCCGGGCTTTACGCTGGCCCTCGATTTCCCGGCCAAGCCGGGGGTCATCGAATTGCTGGACCGGCTGGAGCGGATCACGCTGGACCATGGCGGGCGCATCTATCTCGCGAAGGACGGCGCCATGAAAGCCGAATCCTTCGCGCAAATGTATCCGAAGCTGGACGAATTCCGCGCTGTGCTGGACCGCATCGACCCCGACCGGGTGATGGATTCCGATATGTCCCGGCGCCTGAAGATAAGAGGATAAGGCCATGACTTCGAACGAAAATCGCAAGGAGTCATGGCTGGTCCTGGGTGCCTCATCGTCGGTGGCGCGGGCCTTCGCGCGGGTTGCGGCCGAGGACGGCGCCGATATCATCCTCGCCGGCCGCGACATGGTGGATATGGTGCACACCGCCGAGGACGTCTCGATCCGCACCGGCCGCGAGGTCGACATTTCGCGCTCGCCGAACGCGCTATCGCGGTGAATTACACCGGCGCGGTTTCCGTGCTGCATCGCCTGGCCCCGTATCTGGAGGAACAGGGTGACGGCCATGTGGTGGTGCTCAGTTCGGTGGCCGGCGACCGCGGGCGGCTGAAGAACTATGTCTACGGCTCGGCCAAGGCCGGCCTCAACGCCTATCTGCAGGGCCTGCGGGCCCGCCTGTTCCGCCGGGGCGTCAGTGTCACTACGGTCAAGCCCGGCTTCATGGACACAGACATGACCTGGGGCATCGAGGGCATGTTCCTGGTCGCCTCCCCCGACCAGGCCGCCCGCGCCTGCCTGAAGGCGGCCGGGAAGCGCCGCCACGTGGTCTACGTCCCGTTCTTCTGGTGGGGCATCATGACCATCATCCGCCACATCCCGGAGTTCATCTTCAAAAAGATGAACATTTAGCGTGCCGGGCGAGGTTGGGGGCAACGGAGGCCTTTTCTTTTTCGTATCCTTCGCTAGAGTTGCTGGCCGTGGCGCGGCGTCCGGCCCGCCTTGCGGAGTCTACGAGAGGGACCCATGAAAATATCATTTGCCGAGCCTGCCCTGCCCGCCAAGGGTGCTGTTGTCGTATTGGTTGAGGAGGGCAAGAAGCTGTCCCCGGCCGCGAAGGATTTGGACAAGCAGACCAAGGGCGCGGTCAAGCGCGCCATCGCGGCCAGCAAGTTCGTGGGCAAGAAGGGGCAATCGTTGGAGATAATGGTGCCGGCGGGCAGCAGCCTGGATCGGGTCCTGCTGGCCGGGACCGGCAAGGCGTTCGGAGAGTTGGAACAGCAGGCGCTGGGCGGCAATGTGGTCGGCAAGCTGATGAATTCGGGCTCGGCCGAGGTCACGGTCATCGTCGACGCCGGCGCGAAGGATTTGACCGCGGCGGCGGCCAATGTGGCGCTGGGCGCCCGGCTGGCCAGCTATCGCTTCGACAAGTATCTGACCAAGCAGGACAATGACAATGGCAAGCCGACGCTGAAGGCCGTCAAGGTCGGCGTGAAGGGCGCCGCCAAGGCGCGCAAGGCATACGCCCCGATGGACAAGGTCGCCGACGGCGTGTTCTTCACCCGCGACCTGGTGTCCGAGCCCGGCAACGTGATTTACCCTGAATCCCTGGCCGCACAGTGCAAGGAACTCACCAAGCTGGGCGTCAAGGTGGAGATCCTGGATGAAAAGAAGATGGCCGGGCTGGGCATGAATGCGCTGCTGGGCGTCGGCCAGGGTTCCGTGCGTGAATCCCGCATTGTGGTGATGAGTTGGAACGGCGCGGCTAAATCGAAGAAGCCGGTCGCCTTCGTCGGCAAAGGCGTCACCTTCGATACCGGCGGCATCTCGTTGAAGCCCGGGCCGGGCATGGAAGAGATGAAATGGGACATGGGCGGCGCCGGCACGGTTATCGGGCTGATGAAGGCGCTGGCCGGCCGCAAGGCGAAGGTCAATGCGGTGGGGCTGGTCGGGCTGGTCGAGAACATGCCCGACGGCAAGGCGCAGCGCCCCGGCGATATCGTGAAATCCATGTCGGGGCAGACCATCGAGATTCTGAATACCGACGCCGAGGGCCGGCTCGTGCTGGCCGACGTGCTGTGGTATTGCCAGGACCGTTTCAAACCGCAATTCATCGTCGATTTGGCGACCCTGACCGGCGCCATCATCATCGGCCTCGGCCATGAATATGCTGGCGTGTTCGCCAACGACGACAAGCTGGCGGATCAGCTTTTCGCCGCCGGGACGGCGACGGAGGAGAAGGTCTGGCGTTTGCCGTTGCATGACAATTACGACAAGAAGCTGAAATCCGACGCCGCTGACATGAAGAATATCGGCGGCCGCGACGCCGGCTCGATTACCGCCGCGCAGTTCCTGCAGCGTTACGTCAACAAGACCCCCTGGGCGCATATCGACATTGCCGGCATGGCCTGGTCGAAGGAGGCTGCGCCAACCGCGCCGAAGGGCGCAACCGGCTTCGGCGTCCGCCTGCTCGACCGCTTTTTGGCAGACAATTACGAATGACGCCTAATTTAATAGGCCTATGACAGAAATTCGCTTCTACCATCTCGAGCGCAGCGCGCTCGAACAGGTGCTCCCCAAAATGCTGGAGACCTCGTTGCAGCGCGACTGGCGGGCGGTGGTCATCGCGCGGTCGGAGGAGCGGGTGGAAGCGCTTAACGCGCTGTTATGGGTCTATGGCAAGGACAGCTTCCTGCCCCACGGGACCGGCAAGGAAGGCTATGCCGCCCGCCAACCGGTCTGGTTGACCACCGAGGAGGAAAATCCCAACGGCGCCCATGTCGCCTTCTTGGTCGATGGGTCGGAAATCACCGATCCGGGCAAGTTCGAACTATGCTGTGAAATGTTCGATGGGCGCGACGACGAAGCGGTGCAACGCGCCCGCGCCCACTGGAAAGCCTGGAAGGAAGCCGGCCACGCGGTCACCTACTGGCAGCAGATCGAAAAGGGTTGGGAGCAGAAGGCGTAATCCCACAGATCACTGTCAACGAGCCTTGGTGTGACGAGCGTTACCCACCCTCGGCGTTGCGCGGTTCCGAACCGGGATCCAGGTCGGGCGAAGTCGTGGAAGGCTCATCCTCGAGCCTGGCAAGCCCCTTCCAGTCCTTCTCGGTCGCCGGCGAATTCTCGAGCTCACAAACCTCCCGGTCGTCGCGAACCATCGCCTCGACAACGCGGCAGTCCCGCCCGGTCGCGGCATCCATCGCATGCTCGCCGAGCCCCTTGCCGGTCGCGGCCGTGGAAACCAGCGAGCCGGCGGTGCCCAATTCGACGACTGTAAATCCCGCGACCAGGGGAATGGCGCAGCCGGACAGCGCGAACAGGCAAAACAATGGCAGAGCGACGGTGCGGCAATGCATGGGCAGGCCTCCTCCTGTGTCCCAACATAGTGAACAAATGATGAATGTCCACGAAAGAATACCCGAAAACGGGTGATTCCCCGCCTGCCTTCACGACTGTCGGGGTGAAATACGCAACATCCGGCATATCGCCGAGGCCGTCCAATAAGCCGCCGTTTCGCGGGAATCGGCGAATTTCAAGGACTCACTAAGAGTCACAGGCCATTTAAGATGCGATTTTAAATATAATCCTAGACCACTGGAGAGAACATGCAAGGGAAAGGGAAAAGAAAAAATTTGCAGAAGAAATAATTATCGATATAAGATTGCAGAAATCAAGGGAGCTGTTGAGCGGTGGCTTTGGGAGTTTTTGAAAGCAGCCTGATAAAGCATGTTGAAGCGGTTCGATAAGAAAACAGAATTTGCAGCGGTCGCAGGCTTCTTGTTCACGGTCGATATGGCGTCTATCGCCGGCCATAAAGAAATTGATATGACGGGAGACAAAAGGAACCGAGATGCGAACATATGAACAACTCTCGGGAGCACAGGGAAAAAAAATCTATTACAGGGCAGAGCGTTTTCCGGCCGATTCACTGTTCGGAAAGCTTCGGCCCTGTATCGAACTGGGCGACGACAGTTTCGACATTAAGGACGTGAGCATGACCGGGCTTGCCGTGTTCGCCCCGGTAAACCGGCTTTTCGCGAACCAGGTTGGAGAAACCGTCGACTACCGCATGCGGGTCGGCCGCATGGTGCTGCATCAGGGAACGGCCAAGGTGAGCAGGGTCCATAGAGGCCCCAAAAACGTCGTCGTCGGCCTTGGTTTGGAAACCGATTATCTTGACGTCGCCGGTCTTGTGACCAAGCAGCAAGACCTTCTTGTTCGCCACGAATTGAACGAGATTACGCAGCCCTCCGACAATATCGAGCCGGCCTACAAGCTGCTCGTGGCCGACGTACTGGATCTGTTGCGCCGATATAGTGCGTTCCTGGCGCAACAGCGACGCGTTACGAACGGCGTGAAACCCTTCGACGAAAATGATGCAGCCGAAATTCTCGGCCTGTGTGAAGAGCGCATAATCCCTGAATGGCGCGCATTGTGGCGCCGGGCCAACGAACTGGTCATGCCGCTTGTGGAAGATGCCGAAGCGCTTCGCGCCGTCAAGCTTTATACCGAGCGGCTTCTGACGCCGGAATTTCAAATTGCCCCGATATGCCGGCGCGCCTACGAGAAACCGCTGGGATATCCCGGCGACTACCTGTTCATGAACCAGATTTACGAATGGCAATACGAGGGAAGCACACTTTACGAAAGGCTCTTACACCGCCTCGGGCTGGAAATCGGCCATTGCATTGCCGCGCGTACGGTGGCTATGCAGCAGACGATATCGGAAGTCATGACCGGTGAAACCGGCGGCGACCCGCTGCGCATTGCGAGCGTGGGGGCCGGCCCGGCGCAGGAAGTGCAGAACTATCTTCGCCAGCGGCATCCGCCAAGGCCGGTCGAATTCACCCTGATCGACCAGGAGAAGGACGCGCTGGCTCATGCCTACGGCAAGATATACCCGCTGACCGTTGCGTATGCCGGCGCCGCCCGGGTTTCGTGCCTTCAGGTCTCGTTCATGGATATGCTGAAGGGGCAGGGTATATTTTCGCCGCTCGCCCCACAGGATCTTATTTACTCGATGGGGCTGGTCGATTACCTGCCGCGGCACCGGGCCCGCAAATTCGTCGCCACGCTGTACCGGCAGCTCGCGCCAGGTGGGACCCTGGCGATCGGGAATCTGAAAAATACCGTCGAGGGCACGTTCTGGCCGATGGAGGTCGTCTGCGACTGGAGCCTTCACTATCGCGACGAGGCGGACATGTGGGCTTTGGCGGAAGGACTCGACGCATCGCAAGTCGAGGTGAAAACGGACTTCACCGGACAGGTCCTGCTGATGTATCTCAGACGGCCTTAAACTCCCGAGCGAGCTATTTCGAGCCAGGTCAGTTCAAATTGGCGGCGGGCTGCAAACGGCGGTAATCGCTGCCCTCGGCGAGGCTGCGCTCCGGCGGGAAACTGGCAATCGCCGTCGTCCCCTGGCCAACGGTACTGTGCAATTTGAAATCGCCACCGTGAAGCGCCATGATTTTGGCGACCAATGGCAGGCCGAGGCCGGCGCCGGACTGGTTGCGCGTATAGGCGCTTTCGATCTGGGCAAAGGGTTCGACACAGCGTTTGACCTCTTCCCTCGTCATGCCGATCCCCGTATCCGATACCGTGATCAGGCTCTCGCCCGTGTCGGCGCCGTGGCTGACCATGACATCGATCTTGCCGCCGGGTTCGGTGAATTTGACTGCGTTGGCAACGATGTTGATCATCACTTGCCGAACGAGCCTTTGGTCGGCGCGCAGGAGGATCGGGGACACCGGTGTGCTGAGCACGAACTTCAAGCCCCTCCTTCCCGCCTGCGCCCTCAATATGCGCATCGATTCGGTCGCCAATTCGCAAAGATCGAAGTCGGATTCGTCGATCGTCATCTTGCCGGCCTCAGCCTTGGCCAGATCCAGTATATCGCTGATAATGGCCAGTAAATGGTTTGCACTCAGATGGATATCCTTGGCGTATTCGACGTATCGGGCTTTCCCAAGCGGGCCAAACATCTGGTTCATCATGACCTCCGAGAAACCCATGATGGCATTCATCGGCGTTCTCAGTTCGTGGCTCGTGTTGGCCAGGAATTCGGTCTTGGCGCGGTTGGCGGCGTCGGCCTTCTTGCGCAATTGCACCGACCGGTTCTTTTCCAGTTCCAGAAGCCGCGTCTTAACGTAATTCATGCGCCGCATGTATTCCTGGACATAATTCGTCAAGGCGCCCACCGCGACGCTGAACGTCAAAAAGAAATTGTTGTTGACCAGAACCGGCAGCGGGACGGGGTTCAATATGACCGCCGAGACCTGGTACAGCGCGAGCAGCGTCAGCGATACCGTTAGCGAAGAGGCGAAATGCAGACGATTGACGGTGGAACTGAAAATAATGACGATGACCAGCCCGGCATAATACCAGTGGTTTGCCGGCGGCGGGCCGATAACGGTCATGGCAATGATTCCGCAACCTGCGACCAGAAAAGTGAATGACAGCAGAGGCTCGGCGATTGGGGCAAAATGCCGGCTGTAGGTGAACCCGACGACGCAGAGCAGGACCGGAATGACGATACCGAAGCGGATCAGCATTACCTCGGTCAGCACGGGCTTCATAATCTGGGCGTCGAGAATACCGAACAAGGCGTAAATAACCGCGCCAAGAATCAAGGACAGCCTTGTCAGCTGTATGGATTCGCGCAAGTGGGCTTGCTCGAACCTTCTTTCGAAATTCTTGTTCGCGAACCGCAGGCTTATCTTGTTCAGCCTCGGCGCCGTTGGTATCCGCATCACCATATGGGCTGCTTAATCTATTCGATCAAAACGCTGAAAATCCGCAACATAAACTTATATGTTTAGACATCGAATGGTTTACCATTCGCTAATCGGGCTGCGATAAACCGCAAAGGCACCCATCGCGGATAGTATGGATAGTTCGGCTGCGCAATTTCCAGAAGAAATTTCCGGGGGAAGACTGAAACGGCCTTCTGGAACCGGATGGCGCTGCCTGCCGCGCATTTCCTAAAAATGGAAGACGGCCTGGACACTCAGGATATCGACCGAATTTTCATAATTGGCGGACAGCGGGGGCAGGACCGGATCGGTGTAGGCGGCCGGCAAGCCTATCGAACCATCCATGATGAACAAATGCGAGTAGGCGGCGTCGATGCTGACATTCCCAGCAAGGCGGATATGCGCGCCCAGTGAAACGGATATGCGGTCTTCCTCGGTAAGTCGCGGTGTCCGCCGATTGTCCGGGATCGGTGTCTGTTCGTAGCCGGCGCCGGCCCGGAAGGCCCAGGTTTCATTCGGCCGCCATGTCGCACCGAGCGCGACGGACCAGACATCCTGCCAGTCTTCCGGCGTCTGGCTGATCGGGCCGCCGCTACTCACGATGCGCAGTTCATCGAAACTGCTCCAGCGCGTCCAGGCGATTTCGCCCATGATCGCCCATTGTTCGTAGATGTCGTGATAGAGCCCGGCGCTCACCATGTCCGGGGTGGTAAAATCCGCCGACGCATCCGAGACAACAGCGCCGCCAACGGCGAAGTCGCCCTCGATTTTATGTTTGATCTGCGAACGATAGCCCAGGCCCAGCCGCGTGTCGCCGGACAGTTCGGCAAGAAGCCCCAGGGTCGCACCGAATCCCCAGTCGTCGCCGGTTACTTCCGCCAAAAGGTCGGGGCCGCCGAAATTCACCATATTGGACAGGGTAATGTCGATCTGCTGGATCTGCAGTCCGGCGCCGATGGAGAACACGTCGTTTATCCGGTAGGCAAGCGCCGGATTGATGTTGATCGTCTTCATGTCGGATTCGACCGCATGGTACCGTCCGGCCCAGGTCTGGCTGTATTCCGTCTTCAATCCGAACGGCGCGTTGATGCCGATGCCGAGTTTCAGGTCGGGACCGATGGACCACATGGCATAAGCAGCCGGCACCAGGGCATCGACCGCGGCGTCGCCCGAGGCGGACTCGCCGCCAACGCCGGCGTCCGCATCGACCGTTTCTCCCTGCACGCGGATATGGTTCAGAACGAGGGCGGCCTGATGGTCCGCCTGCCTGGTCAAGCCCGCGGGATTGAAGAACATATAGGTCACATCCTCGGCGCCGGCCGTCGCGCCGGCGAACGCGTTGCCCTGCGCGGCGGTGCTCTGTTCCTTCAACGCGAATCCGCCGGCATTCGCGCCGGCCGGGCAAAGAAACAACAGGGGCGCGGCGAGACCGGCGATCACGGTTACGCCGGTCATCCGCGCACGCATATAACCGGTACGGCTGAAAGCGCGTTCCACAACCACTCTCCATTATTATGGACCGTGCTGCCGTGGCCCGGTCCGATTATGACCGGACGAGTTTGGCTCAAATTGGTTAATAATGGATTTATGGTCGGCCGGCGCGCGCCTATACCCAGCGGAAAACCGCGAATCCGTATAGCAGCGAGATGATCAGCGCGCCCCACAGCGGCGTGCCCATGATGCCCAGCCAGGCCAGGAAGATGAAGGCGCTGCCCAGCAGCGTGATGAACAGCCTGTCGCCGCGCGTGGTGTCCAGCCCCAGGATGCCGCGGCGCGGGTTGCCGCCGGGGCTGCGCCACTCCCAAACGCCCATGGTGACGAGCGCCAGCAGTATGAAGACGAAAAAGGCCGCAGTGGGCCAGGTCCATGCCATCCAGGATAAACCCATTCCGGTTCTCCCTTTATACGCGGCCCAGGGCGAAGCCCTTGGCGATGTAGTTGCGCACGAAATAGATCACGAAGGCGCCGGGTATGATGGTCAGCGTGCCGGCCGCGGCCAGCAGTCCCAGCTCGTAGCCGGATGTGCTGGCCGTCCGGGTCATGGTCGCCGCGATCGGCTTGGCCGCGACCGAGGTCAGGGTCTTGGCCAGCAGCAGTTCGACCCAGGAAAACATGAAGCAGAAGAAGGCGGCGACGCCGATGCCCGCCGCGATGGTGGGCATGAATATCCGCAGGAAGAACCGCCAGAACGGATAGCCGTCGACATAGGCCGTCTCGTCCAGTTCTTTCGGCACGCCGGACATGAAACCTTCCAGGATCCACACCGCCAGCGGGATGTTGAACAGCGTATGGGCCAGCGCCACCGCGATATGGGTGTCGAACAGGTTGACCGCGGAATAAAGCTGGAAGAAGGGCAGGGCGAACACCGCCGGCGGCGCCATGCGGTTGGTCAAGAGCCAGAAGAACAGATGCTTGTCGCCCAGGAAACGATAGCGCGAGAAGGCGTAGGCCGCCGGCAGCGCGGCGGTGACCGCGATCACCGTATTCATCAGCACATAGGCCAGCGAATTGAAATAGCCGTTGTACCAGGTCGAATCGGTGAAGATCTTCTCGTAGTTTTCCAGCGTGAAATCCTGCGGCCACAGCGTAAAGACGCTGAGAATCTCGTTCGTCGTCTTGAACGACATAATCACCAGCCAGTAGATCGGCAGCATCAGGAACAGGATATACAGGGTCGGCGCCAGCCAGGTTGCTTTTCTCATCACTGGGCCTCGTTGCGCATCATCAGGGTGTAGAAAATCCAGCTCAGCAGCAGCACGATCAGGAAATAGATCAGCGACATCGCCGCCGCCGGGCCGAGATCGAACTGGCCCAGCGCGATCTTCACCAGGTCTATCGACAGGAAGGTCGTGCTGTTGCCCGGGCCGCCGCCGGTCAGCACGAAGGGCTCGGTATAGATCATGAAGCTGTCCATGAAGCGCAGCAGGATGGCGATGGTCAGCACGCGCTTCATCTTCGGCAGCTGGATATGGCGGAACACCGCCCAGGAACTCGCGCCGTCGATCTTCGCCGCCTGGTAATAGGCGTCGGGGATCGAGCGCAGGCCGGCATAGGCCAGCAGCACGACCAGCGACGTCCAGTGCCAGACATCCATCAGGATGGTGGTAAACCAGGCCGAGCCGGGCTGCTGGGTGAAGTTGTAGTCGATTCCCATGCCGTTGATGGCACGCCCCAAGAGGCCGAGGTCGGGCAGCGCGAAGATATTCCACATCGCCCCGACGACATTCCAGGGGATCAGCAGCGGCATCGCCATGAAGACCAGGCAGACCGACACCCAGGGGCCCTTCTTGGGCATCGTCAGCGCGATTGCGACGCCCAGCGGCACCTCGATCGCCAGGATGATGCCGGTGAAGGTGAGTTGGCGCAGCAACGAGGCGTGGAACCGCTCGGAATGCAGCACCTGCTCGAACCAGCCGACGCCCTCCCAGAAGAAGACATTGTCGCCAAAGGTCTCCTGGACGGAATAGTTGACCACCGTCATCAGCGGGATCAGCGCGTTGAAGGCGACCAGAATGACTACCGGCAGAACGAACAGCCAGGCTTTCGGATTATGTGTTTTGGCGGCCATCGTTGCTAACTCACCATCCAGCCGTCCGCATAAACCTGCGTATGGCCGGGGTCGAAACGGATATGGGCGTCCTCGGACGGCAGTTCCTCGCCTTCCGGCGCCAGCAGCTTGATCAGATGCTCGCCATGGCGGGTATCGACGATGCTGAAGCGCCCGGCGTCGCTTACCCTGACGATTTCGACCGGAATGCCCTGCTGCGCGAAACTGACGAATTCCGGCCGGACGCCGATCTCCAGCCTTTCGCCGTCGGGCCGGTGGGCGACCGGGTGGTCGGTCGGTACGGCCATGCCACTAAACATCGGCGCGCCGCCTTCCAGCGCGCAGGGCAGCACGTTCATCCCCGGCGAGCCGATGAAATGGCCGACGAAGGTATGGCGCGGATGTTCGAAAAGCTCGACCGGCGTACCGATCTGCACGACCGTTCCCTCATGCATGACCACCACCTGGTCGGCGAAGGTCAGGGCCTCGGTCTGGTCGTGGGTGACGTAGATCATGGTCGTCCCGACCCGCTGGTGCAACTCCTTCAGCTTCGAGCGCAGCACCCATTTCAGATGCGGGTCGATTACCGTCAGCGGCTCGTCGAACAGGATCGCGTTGACGTCGTCGCGCACCAGGCCCCGGCCCAGCGAAATTTTCTGCTTGCCGTCGGCGGTAAGGCCTGCGGCCCGCCGGGAGAGCATGGCATCCAGTTCCAGCATCGCCGCGATCTCGCGGACGCGTCTGTCCACATCGTCTTCGGCGATGCCCCTGTTGCGCAAGGGGAAGGCCAGATTGTCGTATACGCTCATGGTGTCGTAGACGACCGGGAACTGGAACACCTGTGCGATATTGCGCCGGTCGGGCGGCACATTCGTCACTTCCGCGTCGCCGAACCATACCGTGCCCTCGGTCGGGGTCAGCAGGCCGGATATGATGTTCAGCAATGTCGTCTTGCCGCAGCCAGACGGTCCCAGCAGCGCGTAGGCCCCGCCGTCGGACCAGTCGACGCTCATTTTCTTGAGCGCCCAGTCCTCTTCTGCCTCCGGGTTGGCGAGATAGCTGTGCCGCATATCGGTCAGGCTGATCTTCGACATCAGGCCGCCAGCCTCTCATTATCCTGGCCGAAATACATGCATCGTCCCGTATCGATATAGAAGGACGCCTGGTCGCCGACATGGAAGGCATGGATACCGTGCGACTGGGAGATCCAGGTCCTGCCGTCCACTTCGAAATGGACGACGCTTTCCGATCCGCTCAACTCGGTCACCAGAACCTTGCCGTCGATCCGCACTGCATTGGCGCCATGATCGACCGGGGTTATATGGTGGGGGCGGATGGCCACGACATAGGAGCCGTCGCTTAAGGTCCGCTGGCTTTCGCCCGCCCGCCAGCTTACCCGGTCGTTCAGAACGAACCGGTCTCCCTGTTTCGTGACGGCTGCGCTGTTGATCGGCGGGTCGGAGAATACCGCGGCGGAAATAAGGTCCATCGGTTGGCGATAGACCTTCGCGGTTTCGCCGAACTGCGTGATCCGCCCCTCATTCAGGGTCGCCGTATGGCCGCCCAGCAGCAGGGCCTCGGTCGGTTCGCTGGTGGCGTAGACCACCGTGCAGCCGCGGTCCCGGAACAGTTTCGGCAGTTCGTCGCGCAGCTCCTCGCGCAGCTTGTAGTCCAGATTGGCCAGCGGTTCGTCGAGCAGTACCACGTCGGCATCCTTGACCAGCGCGCGCGCCAGCGCCGTGCGCTGTTGCTGGCCGCCCGACAGCTCCGACGGCCGGCGGTCCAGCATCGGCGACAGCCGCAGCAGTTCCGCCACCTGCCCCACGCGGGCCTTGATTTCCGCGCGCGGCAGCCGCGCTACCCGCAGCGGCGAGGCGATATTCTCGAACACTGAAAAATTCGGGTAGTTGATGAATTGCTGATGCACCATCGAAACGTTGCGCTTTTGCACCGGAACTTTCGTGACGTTCTTGCCGTCGAACCAGATCTCGCCATCGGCGGGCCGTTCCAGCCCGGCCATCAATTGCATCAGTGAGGTCTTGCCCGACAGGGTCGTGCCCAGAAGGATGTTGAATCCGTCTTCCCTGAGCTTAAGGCTGGTCTCGTATATATGCGTCTCCGCGCCAGCGCGCTTGATGACATTTCTGAGTTCCAGAGTCACGATCGCGTTTCCCGGTGAAGCCTGTCTGCCAGCCTGCACATTATTCTTCGTTTTTGCCGATTGGAAGGAAACCGGCTTCAAATGTTCAAAGACGGAGACTCCGGGGTCGCGCGAAGCAGACCCCGGAATTCCCGAATATCAGGTGAACCGCCGGTTCAGTTCTTCCAGCGTTTCACCAGTTCGTCGTAATCGATGGTCTCGCCCTTGGGCTTCTCGTTGGCCAGTTTGGCCTTCGGTGAACCGGGCTTGTTGAGCCAGACCGACGGGTCCTGCTCCTTGTTCAGGCGCGGACCGCAACCGCCATAGACATTGGCCTTCTCGTCGGCCGCCTGCATGCGGGACATGACCAGGTCCATTTCAGACGCGAGGCGGTCCATGGCCTGTTGCGGCGTGAAGGCGCCCGAGTTCACGTCACCGATCTGCTGCCACCAGATCTGGGCCAGCTTGGGATAATCGGGAACGTTGATGCCCGTGGGCGACCAGCGCACGCGGTCGGGCGAGCGATAGAACTCCACCAGGCCGCCCAGCTTCGGCGCCCGCTCGGTGAAGGATGCGTGACGGATATCGCTGTCGCGGATCGGCGTCAGGCCGACATGGGTCTTCTTCAGCGACACCGTCTTGGCGACCGTGAACTGGGCATAGAGCCAGGCCGCCTTGCGGCGATCGACCGGGGTTGATTTGAACAGGGTCCAGGAACCGGCGTCCTGATAGCCCAGCTTCTGGCCTTCTTCCCAATAGGGGCCATGCGGCGAGGGGGCCATGCGCCACAGCGGCATGCCCTTGTCGTCGACCGTGTTGTTGCCCTCGCTCTTCGGCGCCACCATCGACGAGGTGAAGGCGGTGTACCAGAAGATCTGCTGCGCGACATTGCCTGTCGAGAGGGCTGGCAGCGACTGGTAGAAGTCATAGCTGGCCGCGCCCGGCGGGGCGTATTTGCGCAGCCATTCATCCCATTTGCGGATGGCGTAGACGGCCGCGGGGCCGTTCGCCGCGCCGCCGCGCGACACCGAGGCGCCGACCGGGTTGCAGGTGCCGGCCTCCATGCGGATGCCCCATTCGTCGACGGGAACGCCGTTCGGCAGGCCCTTGCTGCCGGCACCGGCCATCGACAGCCAGGCGTCGGTCATGCGCCAGCCCAGGTCGGGCGCGCGCTTGCCGTAATCCATATGGCCATAGACCCGAACGCCGTCGATTTCCTTGACATGAACCGAAAAGAATTCGGCGATGTCCTCATAGGCCGACCAGTTGACCGGGACACCCAGCTCGTAGCCATACCGGTCCTTGAACGCCTTCTTCAGCTCCGGCCGCTGGAACCAGTCGTAGCGGAACCAGTAGAGGTTCGCGAACTGCTGGTCGGGAAGCTGGTAGAGTTTGCCGTCCGGTCCCGTGGTGAAGGATTTGCCCATGAAGTCGTCGATATCCAGCGTCGGCAGGGTGACGTCCTTACCCTCGCCGGCCATCCAGTCGGTCAGGTTGACCGCCAGCTGCAGGCGCGAATGGGTGCCGATCAGGTCGGAATCATTGATATAGGCGTCGTACAGATTGCGCTTGGTCTGCATCTGTGTCTGCACGGCCTGCACCACCTCGCCCTCGCCGAGCAGCTGGTGATTGACCTTGATGCCCGTAATTTCCTCGAACGCCTTGGTCAGGGTCTTGGATTCATACTCATGCGTCGGGATCGTCTCCGACAGCACGTTGATTTCCATGCCCCTGAAGGGCTCGGCCGCCTTGACGAACCACCCCATCTCCTTCATCTGGTCGGCCTTGGAGAGGGTGGAGGGCTGGAACTCGGAATCGACCCACTTTTGGGCCTCTTCCACCCCTGCAAAACTTGTGCTGGCAAAAGAAAGTAGCGCCGCTCCAGCCACAGCGGCCATCAATCTCGTCTTCATTGGGTTGCCTCCCTTTGTTTGAATCCTAACGAAATATCATACGAAAAAAAGCGAAGGTCAATCGAAAAGGCCCTCGTCCGATCTTTGGCTGGTTATTTTCGGTTTGTTGCGATAAGCCTAAGAGCCTGGACCGGAATATGCTGTTGTTTTCACGGGCTTGTGTTTTCCTTCGGTTAGGAGGAGGTCGCGCCGCGATGCTGGCGCATCGCAAGCGGCGCCCGACGCGGTCCGGAGGGAAACACAAGCCCGTGAAAACAACAACATATTCCGGGCCAGGCTCTTAGCAATACAATAATCATGGGATTGGGTATGAGGGAGCCAATAGCGCCGCGGCAATCTGACATCATGGAGGCGGCCAGGAAATCCAGGCGCATCCTGGTCGACGATCTGGCGCAGCATTTCGGGGTTACGCCGCAAACCATTCGAAAAGACCTCAACGATCTGTGCGATCGCGGTTTTCTGCAGCGCGTGCATGGCGGCGCCGTTTTGTCCTCCGGCGTCGCGAATTTCGGCTATGAGGCGCGCCGTGAACTGGCGGCGGAGGAAAAACACAGGATCGGCGTCAAGGCCGCCTCGCTGGTGCCCGACAACTGTTCCCTGCTGATCAATATCGGCACGACGACCGAACAGGTCGCCATGGCCTTGCAGGGCAGGCACGGCATCCTTGCCATCACCAACAACATCAATGTCGTCAATATTCTTTCGCGCAACCCGGAGATCGACGTGATCGTGGCCGGCGGTATCGTCCGGCGCGCCGACGGCGGCGTGGTCGGTGAGGCGGCGGTGGACTTCATCCGCCAGTTCAAGGTTGATTTTGCGGTGATCGGCACGTCGGCGATCGACGAGGACGGCTCGCTCCTCGACTATGACTACCGCGAAGTGAAGGTCGCGCAGGCGATCATCGAAAACTCCCGCCATACCATTCTGGTGGCCGACAGGATGAAGTTCGAACGTTCCGCGCCGGTGCGGATCGGCCATATTTCCCAGATGGACAGTTTTGTCACCGACCGGTCGCTCCCCGAGGAACTCGCCCGGATATGCCGCGAGAACGAGGTTCTGGTAGAGATCGCGGAGCCATTGCAAAAATTCGATTGACGTTCGTATAGTTTCGTTTAGGTTCGATCCCGGTTTTTTCATTCTGAACGAGCGCGAACATGCCGGGCGAAATTGTAAGCGGCGAATCCTATGACATCGCCGTCATCGGCGGTGGCGTCAATGGCTGCGGCATCGCGCGTGACGCCGCAGGGCGCGGGCTTTCCGTCCTCCTGGCCGAGCGGGACGATCTCGCCTGCGGCACCTCGTCGGCCTCGACCAAACTGATCCACGGCGGCTTGCGCTATCTGGAGCATTACGAGTTCCGGCTAGTCCGCGAATCGCTGCTCGAGCGCGAAGTGCTGCTTTCCATGGACCCGCATATCATCCGGCAGCTGCGTTTCGTGCTGCCGCACCAGAAAGGGTTGCGGCCGGCCTGGCTGATCCGCCTCGGCCTGTTCCTGTACGATCATCTGGGCGGGCGGAAGATCCTGCCGCCTTGCCGGTCGGTCGATTTGCGCCGCGACCCGGCCGGTGAGCCGCTCAAGCCCGGCTTCGCAAAGGGTTTCGAATATTCCGACTGCTGGGTCGACGATGCGCGCCTGGTGGTGCTGAACGCCGGCGATGCGGCGCGGCGCGGGGCGGATATCAGGGTGCGCACAGAGGTCGTTGGCGCGGCCCGGCAAGGCGATCACTGGCTTGTCGAGGTTGA
>CAMYNJ010000058.1 GCA_947259795.1 uncultured Alphaproteobacteria bacterium
GCTCTTTCGTCCACTATTTACAGTTTGGTCTGAGCTGGAGCAAGCCGCTCGTTATGTCCGCCTCTGGCTATGAAGAGACGCTCGGCCTAGCCCTCGATAGGGTCCGCTTTGGCCCGGCAAGCCGACCTTCGGGCCGAAAACTTCCGCTATGAGCCGCTAAACAAACCTAAAGCCGTTCGCTTCGAAAAGTCCGGAGGTGACCCTAGGCGGTCCCTTTGCGGCTTCATCTTAACGCCTCATCGACTTCGGACGTTCGCTGAATTGTCACAAGCACTGCAGCCGAAGGGACTAGGCGGAATATGGAGTAAGCTAAATACAGATTGGCGGCGATCGCGCCGGCGGCAACATCGCATGCTTGATCCAAATCATGGCAATGCCGGCGGACTAGTCGATATTTTGACCTGGTGCGTGTTCCGATGCGGGCGGGGGCGGGGGTGACGCGGTACAAAGCGCCGGTCCAAACGACCGAGGTATGATGCAATCATGACCGACGAGCACCCGAACATCGCTCTCTTGAAGCGATTGGACTTCGGTAACCTCGACGACACCGCCGACCTCTTCGCAGAGAACTTAGTCTGGCATTTCTTCAATCCGCGGCTTCCGGATGTCGAGGGCGACTATTTTGGCCTGAGCGGTCTGCAGACTTTCCTTGAGAAGATGGTGGCGCTCACGGAAGGGACTTTTGGCGTCGAACCGATTTCGGTCATCGCCATTGGCGACGAACTGCTCGTCATGCACAACAAGAACCGGATGACGCTGCAGGGCATGTCAATCGAAACAGACGTGGTTGTAGTGTGGCGCATTGTGGACGGCCGCTTTGTGGAGGTCTGGGATATCCCTTAGGTTTACGCGGTGCACATGCAGAATCCTCATGCCCATTAACGCTAGGCGTGCCCAAGGGAGAGCTTCCGAATTGCTGCAACTCGTCGGACTGGATCTGCATTGCCGGAGCTCTTAGCGCGCCATGGCAGGTAATCACGAATTCGATATCATCGTTTGGGGTGCCACGGGTTTCTTGGGGCGTCGGGTGGCACATCATTTAGCATCCCGCATCGGCAGCAGAACCGACCTACGTTGGGCCCTTGGCGGACGCAATCAGGCCAAGCTGGAATCGGTGAGGGCCGAACTCGGTTCCGCCGCGAAGCACATTCCTATCGTCACGGGCGACAGCCATGACATCGCGTCACTGGAAGCCTTAGTCGCGAGAACGGGCGTGGTTTGCTCGACGGTCGGTCCATACGCCAAATACGGGTCCGAACTGGTGAAAGCGTGTGTGCGCAGAGGCACTCATTACTGCGATCTGACGGGCGAAGTACACTGGATGCGGAATATGATTGACGCTCATCAGGCGGCGGCGCAGCGGACTGGTGCGTGCATCGTGCATGCCTGCGGATTCGACTCAATACCCTCTGACCTGGGCGTGTTTTTTCTGCAGAACAAGGCAAGGGAGAGGTATGGAAAGCCCTGCTCGCACGTAAAGATGAGGGTGGCGGCAATGAGGGGTGGTTTCAGCGGCGGCACCGTGGCCAGCTTTATTCACATGATAGAGGAAGGCCGTCGGGATCCCTCGATAATGCGCCTCATCGCGGAACCCTATAGCCTTAATCCAGAGGGCCAACGGCAAGGACCTGACCTTCCTGAAAGGACGATGGCTGTCAAGGTAAAGTACGATGAAGATCTAAGGGCTTGGACCACGCCGTTTTTCATGGGCCCGATAAACAGCAAGATCGTACGTCGGAGCAATGTTTTGCTTGGCTATCGTTATGGCAAGAGTTTTCGCTACGAGGAGGCCATACTGACTGGCAGCGGCCCGCTCGGTTGCGTAAAAGCAACGATAGGAGCCGTCGGAGGCCGTGCGTTCATGATGGCCATGGTTTCTTCGCCCGTCCGCTGGCTGCTGAAGAGGTACGTGTTGCCGAGACCAGGTCAGGGCCCGAGTCAAAGCGTTCGCGAGAACGGCTATTACGATATCATCCTGGTCGGGAAACTAGGTGATGGCAACGTCATGCGGGCTCGGGTCAGAGGGGGTGGCGATCCAGGCACCGAGTCCACAAGCAGACTGCTGGTCGAATCCGCCCTCTGCCTGGCCCAAGATTCGGACAGGATCGGTGTCGGTGGCGGTTTTTGGACGCCTGCCTCGGCGATGGGGGAGTTGCTGTTGTCGCGACTCACGGGCAATGCGGTTTTGAGTTTCGAACTTGATTAGCTCCAACTTGTTTAGGGCGTCCGCCACGATCGAACCGGACTTACTGAATCAACGCAAGCCTATCCGTGAATAGTTCGGCTCAACCAAATGAAGCGGACCGGCCGTCGTGCATAGCGGGCCGGGTGCGTGGGAGCCGCGAGCGCCAATGTCTTAATCTGGCTATCTGCGGCGGTTCTGGCCACGTCGCTGGTGCGACCGCTCTACCCCTGAGGGCCGACCTTCGCGCGGCAACGTCCAATTTCTTGGCGCGGCATGTCCGCTCTTGGGTGATCAGTGTTATACTCGTCGGTCCCGCACGCGTTCCTAGCAGAGGAGTTGATCATGTCCGCAACGTTTCAGGGTACTCAGGTCCCCGTGATCGCCGCGCGCGGCGCGGCGCTGGCGAAAGCGGGAGTGATGGCGGGTTTGGGGAAGGCGGTGTTGTTCGCCGTCCCTGCGGTACTCGTTGGCGCCGCGGTCGGCTATGGTCTGTCGAAGGCCCTGGACGCCCGACGGGACGAGTTCAGTCGCCGCGCCGCCGACGGAGAATCGACCATGGGGCGGCCACGGCCGTCTGGAAAATGATATAGTTGCCACGGCGGACGATCTTCGCGTCGAACTTGCCCGCCTGCTTGCGCCGCTCATTTTTCGACCGACGCTCAGTCTCGATAGGGCGTGCGGACTTCCGGTTTTGGCTAATCGCACGCGTTCAGCCGGGTGCCGGAGTTTGTCCGCTTTACGATCCCAGGCGGCGCTTTGCGCCCCCGTCTTCGGCTGCAAGCCGCAAAGCGGCTGAATCGCCCGGCGTTGTTCGACAACCGCCTTTGACCCGGAACCAGCCGGCCCGGGGCGATGTCAGGCGCCCGACGACACTTGCAGTTTGCCTTTGACGCCGTGTTTTTCGATCAGCCCGGCGACCATTCCACTTTCTTTGACTTCGGCCAGGAACTGCTCGACGTCGGCTTTCAGGGCGGTGTTCTGCGGCTTCGTGCCGATGGCCTGGAGCACCGATGTGTAGCGCCCGTCCAATACCCGCGAACCGGGCAGGCTTCGGGCATTTTCCAGCAGCGCCGGCACCAGGCCCGCCAGCGCATCCAGCTTTTCCGTCACGAACAGCGCGAAGGCGCCGGCAAGGCCTTTCGCGCGGTGCAGTTCCGCATGCTTCAACGTGCGGCTCAGGTACAAATCGTAGGCGGCGCGGTCCGACACCGCGATCCGCACGCCGGGCCGGTCGACATCCGCGATGGCCTGCAAGGGCGAGTCCGCGGGCACGAGATAGGTGGCCTCGATCTCGACATAGGGGACGCTGAAGGCGATCTTCTCGGCGCGCTTCGGCTCCACCGCGATCAGGGCGATATCCCATTCGTCCCGTTCCCCGGCATCGGCAACCTCGCCCGGCGTGGCGTAAGTCAGATAGGAAACCGCAACGCCAAGGCGCTCCGCGAGTGCCGCCGCCATGTCGGGCGCGACACCCTCCGGCTCGCCCTGTGCACCGGTTCCCGTCACCAGCAGGATGTTGCCGAGATTGATGCCGACGCGCAGCGTGCCGGGATGGGTGAGTTCGGACAGGGCGTCGTGCGCCATGGTCGGTCTCCTGGATTAAGGTGTAGGGGCGAGCGGGCGGCGGGCCGTGGAGCGCGGGTCCGGGGACCGGCGGAATCAGGCCGGCGACAACACATGCACCGCGCGGCTGGCGATCAACGCCTTCGTCCTGGCGGCGTAGGCCGCCATATGCGGCGCGGCGGCATGGGCCTTCAGCGCATCGAGACTCTCCCATTTTTCGACGACGACGAAGGTATCCTCGCCGAACCGGGTCTGCAGGCTGCCGGCGCCGTCGGTATCGATCGTCGCCTGATATTCGATGCAGCCCTGCTCGGCGCGCACCGCCGGCACATTGGCGCGGAACGCCTCCAGGACCTTGTCGCGCATGCCCGCCTTCGCGGTGATGACCGCCACAACGTGAACCGTCTGCATGGGGTTTTCCCTTCTTCTGCTTACCGGAAGCGAGTCTAGCGCGACATCCGCGGCCGCGCAACGACCGGCCGGAATTTCGGGAAGCGGCTGGTTCCGACCGTCTGTGGCATGCGGCGAGAGGCTTCTCTTTAGCTGTATGTTTCCTCTATCCGGGCTGCATCTTTCATGCCTTTTTCCTGCACCGGACCGCTATCGGACATACCTGTTTTCTGTGTCGGAATATATCCCGGCGCGTTGCGGGGGCGCGGCGGGCCTTGCGGTGGCTTGCCGAGGGGCGGCGAGGGGCGTGCGGACATAACTATTTTTCCATCATTCCGGTACAATCCGCATCGAATTCCCTTGCCTTGGGATTCGCCCCGCGTGATCCTATCTTCTGCCCATGTCGATTCGCGAACGCAACCGGATCAGGGCCATCCTGGGTCCCACGAACACTGGCAAGACCTATCTCGCCATGGACCGCATGCTCGGCCATGCCTCGGGCATGATCGGCTTTCCCCTGCGGCTGCTGGCGCGCGAGAACTACGACCGGGTGGTGGCCATGCGGGGCCATGGCTCGGTGGCGCTGATCACCGGCGAGGAGAAGATCATCCCGCCGCGCCCGCGCTGGTTCGTCTGTACCGTCGAATCGATGCCGCTGGACCGGCCGGTGGATTTCCTGGCGATCGACGAGGTCCAGCTGGCCGCCGACCCGGAGCGCGGCCATGTCTTCACCGACCGAATCCTGCATGCGCGCGGCCTGTCCGAGACCATGTTCCTGGGCGCCGACACCATGCGGCCGCTGCTGAAGCGGCTGGTGCCGCGGGTCGAGATCGAGAGCCGCCCGCGCTTTTCCACGCTGCGCTATGCCGGCGAGGCCAAGCTGTCGCGCCTGCCCCGGCGCAGCGCCATCGTCGGCTTCTCGGTCGACCAGGTCTACGCCATCGCCGAGACCCTGCGCCGCCAGCGCGGCGGCACCGCGGTGGTGCTGGGCGCGCTATCCCCGCGCACCCGCAACGCCCAGGTCGAGATGTACCAGGCCGGCGAGGTCGACTACATGGTGGCGACCGACGCCATCGGCATGGGGCTGAACATGGATATCGACCATGTCGCCTTCTCCGGCCTGCGCAAGTTCGACGGCCGGCGCACGAGGCCCCTCGCCCCGCCAGAGATCGCCCAGATTGCCGGGCGCGCCGGGCGCCATATGAGCGACGGCACCTTCGGCGTGGCCAGCGGCATCGGCGGGCTGGACGACGAGATTATCCAGGCGGTCGAGGACCATCGCTTCGATCCCGTGGAAGCGGTGTTCTGGCGCAACCGGCTGCTGGATTTCTCGACCGCGCGCGGCCTGCTGCGCAGCCTGGAAATGCGCGCGCCGCAGCGCTATCTGCTGCGCCCGCGCGACGCCGACGACCATGTGGCGCTGGCCGAACTGGCGCGCGACGAGGGCGTGGCCGATTGCGCATCGAACCCGGCCGCCGTGCGGCTGCTGTGGGAGGTCTGCCAGATTCCCGATTTCCGCAAGGTCATGCCCGACCATCATGCGGCCCTGCTGCGCCAGGTCTATCTGCATCTGACGGACGCGGAAGGGCGGCTGCCGGAAGACTGGGTCGCCGGACATATCAACCGGCTGGACAATATCGCCGGCGATATCGACACGCTGACCATGCGGCTGGCCCATATCCGCACCTGGACCTATATCGGCCACCGCGGCGACTGGCTGGCGGATTCCCAGCACTGGCAGGAGCGCGGCCGCGCCATCGAGGACCGGCTGTCCGACGCGCTGCACGAACGGCTGATGCAACGCTTCGTCGACCAGCGCCAGGCCGTACTGGGCCGACGCCGCCATGGTGGCGGCGAAATCCTGGCTGCGGTGACCGCCAGGGGCGACGTGGTGGTCGAGGGCCATCCGATCGGCACCATGACAGGCTTGAGTTTCCAGCCGCTCGGCGACGCCCGCGACGACGGCGGCCGCGCCCTGCTGGCCGCCGCCCGGCCGGTGCTGCTGGGCGAGGCAGCGAGGCGTGTGGGCAGCCTGGTCGGCGCGCCGGACGGGGAATTCCGGCTGGGCGACGACGGGTCCATTCAGTGGCGCACGGCGCCAGTGGCGCGGCTGGCGGCGGGAGACGACCTGCTGCGTCCGCGTGTCCAGGTGATGCGCAACGAACTGATCGACGGGGCCCAGGGTGAACGGGTGCGCGGCCGCCTCGCGGCTTGGCTGGAACATGAATTGCGGCGGCGGCTGAAACCGCTCTACCGGCTGATGGAGGCCGAGCTTGGCAGCACCGTGCGCGGCCTCGCCTTCCAGCTGGCGGAGGGGCTGGGCGCCATACGCCGTCGGCCCGCCGCCACTCAGATCCGCGCGCTGACCCGCGCCGACCGGCAGGCGCTGGGCCGCCACGGGGTGCGCATCGGGCTGGAGACGGTCTATCTGACGGCGTTGCTGACCCCCGGCGCGATACGGCTGAGAGCGATCCTGTGGGCGGCGCGCCAGGATGGTCCGGCGCCGTTGCTGCTGGGCAAGGGCAACGAAACCCTGGCAGCGGCGGATGCGCCGATGGAGTTCTGGACGGTGACCGGCTATCGGGTGCTGGGACCGCAGGCGATTCGCGTTGACCGGCTGGAGGCGCTGGCCCGCAGCTTGCGCAAGCTCGCCGCCCAGGGGGAGTTCGCGGCGACGGCGGAGCTGCAGGCACTGGCGGGCTGCGATGGGGCGGCCTTCGAGTCCGTGGCCGGCGCGCTGGGCTACCGGGGGCGCGAGGACAGGGACGGCGTCACCTTCCGCGCGCCCGCCCGGCGGCCGAAACACAAGGCGCGGCGCGGTAAGCGCAAGCCGGAAACCAATGCGGATTCACCGTTCGCGGAGCTGAAAAATCTGGTGGCGCGCAAGTGAACGAGACCGCAAAGGCGAACATCGGCGGCGAAAGCCTGCGGGTCGACAAATGGCTGTGGCATGCGCGCTTCTTCAAGAGCCGCTCGCTGGCCACCGCCATGGTCTCCGCCGGCCGCTTGCGCGTGAACGAAACGCCGACCGCCAAACCTCACTACCAGGCCCGCCCGGGCGACGTGCTGACCTTCCCGCAAGGCCACCATATCAGGGTGATCCGGGTCGAGGCCATCGGCAAGCGTCGCGGCCCGGCCGCCGAGGCGCAAACCCTCTACGCCGACCTGGCCCCGCCGCAACCCCGCAAGAAAACGGACGCCCCCCGGGCAGCCAAACCCGCCGAACGCGAAAGGGGCGCCGGCCGCCCGACCAAGAAGGAACGCCGCGAGACGGACCGGCTGCGAGGCTGACCCCAATAAGCCCTCGTCCCATCGGGTTGAAGCTGCGCGCGCCCCGTGCTAGGCACGCGGCATGGTGGATTTCATTCGCGATTTTCTGTTCCGCCGGAAGGGTAAGGCGCCCGAAGGCCGCCCGCATGAACAGGCCGAATTGCGGCTGGCGGCGGCGGCGCTGCTGGTCGAGGCGGCGAAGCTGGACGGCGCCTTCGACGAAGCCGAGCGGGCACAGATTGCCGGGCTGCTGAAGGACCGATTCGGCATGGCGGGGGAGGATATCGAGGCTTTGATCGAGGCGGCGGACGAGGAGACGGAACGGGCCGGCGGGCTCTACGGTTTCACCAAAGAGGTGCGCTTGAATTTCGACCATGAGGAACGCATTTCCATGATTGAAATGCTGTGGGAAGTCGCGTATGCGGACGGGTCGCTGCATGATTTCGAATCAAACATGTTGCGCAGGGTGGCCGGACTTTTGTATGTGACGGACCGCGAAAGCGGCGAGGCGCGCAAGAGAGTGCTGGGCCGCCTTTCCGGTGAGGCCGGCGGCGCCGGCGGTAATGAAGGCTGATTATCAGGAGATTGCCGGCATGACCTATATCGTCAACGACAACTGCATCCGTTGCAAATATACGGACTGTGTCGAAGTCTGCCCCGTGGATTGCTTCTACGAGGGTGAGAACATGCTGGTGATCCACCCCGACGAATGCATCGATTGCGGCGTCTGCGAACCGGAATGCCCGATCGAGGCGATCCAGCCGGATACCGACAGCGAGGCTGAGAAATGGGTCGAGATGAACCGCGAATATGCGGAGAAATGGCCGAACATTACGCGCAAGAAGGACCCGCTGCCCGACGCCGACGACTGGAAGGACAAGGCGGGCAAGTTCGAAACCGAATTCAGCCCGGAGCCCGCGAAATAAGGCGTTCTTCCCGTTCTCGGCCATTGCCGGAACGAGAATAACCGGCTCCCTCCTCCTGCGGCGCGGCAATTTGCCGCACTGCAACATATGGTCAGCGGAACTGCCATTTCAGCAATTGAGGCCTTTGACATCAAGCCTCTGTAAATTGGCTGAAAATTGTGTTATATTATTTCCTGGTAGCGAGTTGAGGATAGGCTACGCCTGCTCCGCATTGCGGCAACCGGGCGGGATTGTCCCCAAGACACAATACAGGTTCTGGCCACCCACAGACCACAACGACGTTCGGCGCGAATTTGCGTGGGCGCGAAGTAAAATGTGAACCCTTGTGGCGGTGGGCGGGCAGGTGTGACCGAAACCGCGGCGAAGTCTCCCGAAAAAGGGGACGGGCCGGTTTCAGGGCGTCGCAGGCATATTAGGAAGTGTACAAATTCTAAGGGGCTGAAAGTGACCATGACTGCTATGATTGAAGGTATGAAGATCCAGGGCGGCGAGTGGGTCGTCTATCCGACCCATGGGGTCGGCAAGGTCCACGGCATCGAACAGGCCGAGATCGCCGGTTGCCACCTGGAGCTGATCGTCATCCATTTCGAGGCGGATCGCATGACCCTGCGCATCCCGGTGGCCAAGGCCCAGGATTCCGGCCTGCGGCCGCTGTCTTCGCGCGACCAGATGAAAAGCGCGCTGAAGACGCTGAAGGGCCGCAGCCGCGTCAAGCGGACCATGTGGAGCCGCCGCGCGCAGGAATATGAAGCGAAAATCAACTCCGGCGACCCGGTGTCGATCGCCGAAGTAGTGCGCGACCTGCACCGCAACGCCGACCAGCCCGACCAGTCCTATAGCGAACGGCAGATCTACCAGGCGGCGCTCGACAGGCTGGTGCGCGAGTTCGCGGCCGTCGAAGAGCTTGACGAAAACACCGCGACCGAGAAACTGGAAGCCATGTTGCAGGCCGCCTGAAGGCGGTCCTCACCGAAACAGGCGCCGGCCGCCGGCCTCCGGGCTCTGGCGCGCCGGCGCTGCCACATCCGGCAAAAGTGCCCATGCGCGAAACCAATACCATCGCCAGCATTCGCGAAACCTCGCGGATCTGGGCAGTGGGCGCAATTCACGGCGACGCAGCGCGGCTGGCGGCGATCCATGGGGAATTGGAGTCCCGGCTGCAGCACGGCGATGTACTGGTCTATCTGGGGAACTATCTCGGCCACGGCGGGCAGATTGTCGAAACGGTCGACGAACTGCTGGGTTTCAGGCGGCGGGCGCTGGCTCATCCGCCGCTTCGTTTCCCCGACGACATCATCTATTTGCGTGGCAGCCAGGAAGAGATGTGGCAGAAACTGCTGCAGTTGCAGTTCGCCAGCGACCCGGTCTCGATCCTGAACTGGGTGATTTCGCGCGGCGTCGACGCCACGCTGAAGGCGTATGGCGGCAGCGCCGACGAGGGCGGCTATGCGGCGAAGGGCGGGACGATGCAGCTCAACAACTGGACGCGGGCCCTGCGAGACGCGCAGCGCGCCCATCCCGGCCACGATACGCTGATGGCGCACCTGAAGCGCGCCGCGGCCTGCGAGGACGGCAGCCTGCTGTTCGTCAATTGCGGCATCGACCCCCAACGCCCGCTGACCGCCCAAAGCGACGCCTTCTGGTGGGCGGCGCGCAGTTTCGACAGCATCGCCGAACCTTACGAGGGATTCACCCGGGTCGTCCGAGGCTACGATCCCGACGGCGGCGGCTTCGCGGAAACAGGCTACACCGTAACGCTCGACGGCGGCTGCGGCTTCGGCGGCCGGCTGATCGCCGCCTGTTTCTCCGCCGACGGATCGATCCTCGACAGTTTCGAATGTTGAAGCGACATCGGACGCCTGTTATCCGATGCCGCGCAAGGTGAACTTGAAAGAAATACCGCTCTTACAACTGCGTGGCATGTCCAATTTCCTTGAGACGGCCCCCTGCACGGGCCTGCCGCATCTCGCGCTAAGTTATTGATTTTTTGAATGTTTCCCAACCCCCGCTGCCTTCCAGCGGGCTGCTCAAAAATAGTTGACTTGTGCACTATGTTTTTTGCTATATTAATAACATCGGCGTTTCAGTGGAAGTTATCAACGGGGTGGCCGGAAGACTGTTCCGGCTTGGATAGAGATGGCTCATATCGACGATCCTAAGACCCAGCGCGCAAATCTGGATTATATAAAAACATCCATGAGGGAGCCGCTGCTCGAACGCGAATTTGAGTTCGAACTGGCGCGACTATGGCGTGAAGAAGGCGACGAGGTTGCGTTGCACAAGCTGGTCCGCAGCTACATGCGGCTGGTAGTCAGCACCGCCGGCCGGTTCCGCAACTACGGCCTGCCCATGGGCGATCTCGTCCAGGAAGGCAATGTCGGGCTGATGCAAGCGGCAGCCCGTTTCGAGCCGCAGCGCGAGGTCCGTTTCTCGACCTACGCTACCTGGTGGATTCGTTCGGCGATGCAGGACTATGTGCTGCGCAACTGGTCGATCGTGCGCACCGGCACGACGGCGGCCCAGAAATCACTGTTTTTCAACCTGCGACGCCTGCGCGCGCGCATAGAAGACGCCACCGGCGCTCGGCTTGGCGACGAAGGCCGCCAGACGATCGCGACGCAGTTGAAGGTCAATATCGGCGAGGTCGAGTCGATGGAAATCCGGCTGGGCGGCCACGACCAGTCGCTCAACGCGCCGCTGACCGAAACCTCGGAAGACAACTGGCAGGATTTCCTGCCCGACGAGAGGCCCAACCCGGAAGCCGTCGCCATCGGCATGCGTGACGGTGAGACGCGGTCACGCTGGCTGGCCGAAGCGCTCGGCGAGTTGAGCCCGCGCGAACAGACCATCATCAAGCAGCGCCGGCTGACCGACGAGGGCGCAACGCTCGAGGAACTGGGCCGCGAGTTGGGTGTCAGCAAGGAACGGGTCCGCCAGCTGGAAAGCCGCGCCCTGAACAAGCTGCGCGATTCCATCAGCCGCCGCGTGGAAAGCCCCCGGGACCTGCTGCTGGAAACCTAGAACGGGCTTCGGCCTTCACCATACATCCGATGCCCGCCGGAAACAGCCGGTGTGCCCTGCCCTTCGCTATTTCTTGACGGTTTTGATGATACGTCCCGGCTCAATGGCGGCCCGGGGGTCGAGATCGTTCATGACGGCAAAGCGTTGCACGGAATGATCGGCAAAATCGCTTTGAGAGGCGAGACCAAACAGGCTGTCGTCCCGGCCCGCACTCACGATCCGGATGCGCAGGGGCTGCAGCCCCGCAGCCTCTTCGGCGTCCATCATGCGAAAACTATAGGTTATCGCGCGCATGCCCTCGCTCAGCCGCGGCGTCATCGCCGACGGAGAAATGAACAGGAAGCGATAGATCACGCCGGCCTCCACCCTGATGGCGACCAGCCGGAAATCGACCAGGCCGCGGCTGGTGTTGCGCCGCATCCAGCCCGTCGCCGCATCCATGCCGTTGATCGTCAAGTGGCCGACATCCTGCAAGGCGATGCCCTCGGCCCAGACGGCTTCCAGGTAGTCGATCAAGGATCCGCGGATCAGCCGCCGCGATGGCTCGAACAACACGATCGCACCGTCCGGCCCCACGGCGGTCACGCGGCGGCTGTCGGGATAGAGCGTGTAACCGTCAGGTACATCGAAGGCCACACGGCGGATCGGATGCAGATAGCTGTTGCCGGTGACGAAGCCGTATTCGCGCCTGTTTCCGTAAAGCAGCCCGTCGATATTGATGAGGTATTCACGCATGCCCACCATGGGCGCGGCGCCGTCCCCATTACCGGCAAGCCCGCTTGACTGGACGATCCGGTCCTCGGTCAACGGGTGGGTCGAGGAATAGCCCCGCGCCTTGCGCTGTTCGACGCTAAGGCCGGCAAACTCCGCCTCAAGATCGGTCTGCAATTTCAGCCTCTTCAGGAATACCGTCATGGAACGGGGATCGTATCCGGCACGCCGCATATAACGAATGCCGAGTTCGTCGGCCTCCAGTTCCTGGTCTTGCGTGAAGCCGCCGAAGGCCAGATCCATGCCGACGGCGGCCATGTCGCTGAGAACCGGAAGCTCGAAGTCGCAGATGAAGGTCGCGCAAAACCGCTCTTCGGCCTTCATGCGGCTCAGGCGCTGCGCGCCGTGCCGGGCCTTTACATGCGCCAGTTCGTGGCCCAGCACGCCGGCAAGCTCCGCCTCGCTGCTGAGCAATGCCAATAGCCCCCGGGTGACGTAGACATAACCACCGGGCAGCGCAAAGGCGTTGATGCCGGGGCTGTCAAGGATGGTAAACCGATAGTCGAAATTGCGGGTTCTGCTCTGTTCGGCCAGCTTCTGGCCGACCCGCTCCACATAAGCCGCCAGGGCCGGATCGTAATAGACGCCGCCGAACTCGGCCAGCACCTGCCGGTGCGCCTCGGCGCCGATTTCCTTTTCGTCGTCCGGCGCAACCACGTTGAAGTCCACGCTGCCGGTCTCGGGATTGATCTCGCATCCGCCCAGCAGCAGCATCGCTACCAGCAGCAACAGGGACGGAAGGAAAGGCCACGGCAATCGCATTACCCCTCGATGACCATCTTCATTCTGGTTCCGGCTACCAGGGGGTCCCCGGCTTCCAGGCCATTCAGAGAGCGGAACCGCTCGGCCTGGTGAGTCGCGAAAGGCATGCCTCGGCTCAGACTTTCTGCCGTGTCGCCCGGCTGGACAACCGCAATTCTGATCCGCCAGGGCAACAGGGCGTCGGCCTCGGCCTTGCTAAGCCTGCGGAAACTGGCGATGGTTTCCCGAAAGGCGCCGGGTACATGGCCCGCGAACTCATCTGGCGCCAGCACCGTGAAGCGGAAAATCCGTTTTTTGTCGAGGCGAATAGCTGCAAAATGCACCAGCATTCTTTTTGAAGACCGCCCGGCGCGAGCCCAGGCGGTCGCCGCCGGCTGCCCGCCCACCTGGGTCGCCACCAGATCCTGCAAGTCCGGCCCGGTAACCCATTCATCGGCCAGATAGCGGGTCATCTTGCCCCTGAAAGGCTCTTCGGCGGCGTCGAACTTGATCAGGACCCTGTTCTTTTCGTTGGTTGCGCGCACCGCGTCGGGCCTGCTGTGCATGTGAAAGCCCGCCGGCACCTGGAAGCCGAACCGCAAGCCCTGATGGATGAACGCGCGTTCGCGGACATATCCCTGTTCGGCCGATTCCCCGTAGATCATGTTGTCGATATGCTGCAAATACCCGTCGCGTTCGATGAGGCCCCGGCCCACGCGCGCGCCGGCCAGCTTCATTGCCTGCTCTACCCTTTCTACCGTGCGCGGATGGGTCGACATGATATCGCGTTCGTCCACATCGTCCGGGTCACGGCCGGCGATTCGCGCCTGCAGGCGGCTATTGCCCCGCATCTCGGCGAGGAAGCTGGTCATCGCGCCCGGATCATAGCCGGCATCCCTCATATAGCGCACGCCCAGACGGTCCGCCTCGCGCTCCTGGTCACGCGAAAAACTGGCCAGATACAATTCGCTCTGGTCTTCATCGACGCTGACCGCACCCGGGAAGTCGCCGAGGGCGTCGGCAATATTCGCCCTGCCGATGTCCTGTGCGCCGTGCCGCGCCACCGCATGGCCCAGCTCGTGCCCGATGACCCCCGCCAGCTCGGCTTCGCTGTTGGCCAGCGCCAACAGGCCGCGCGCGATATAGATATAGCCGCCGGGCGTGACGAAGGCATTGACGATCGGGGTGTCGAGCACGGTAAAGGTGAAATTCTCAGCCGGGATCCCGGTAACCGCGGCGACCTTGCGGCCGAGATCATCGATATAACGAGCCATGGGGGGATCGTCGTAGGCGCCGCCGAATTCCTGGACCAGCCGCGGATAGGCTTCCTTGCCCAATTTCTTTCCCTCGTTTGGGGAAATGATCATGGAATGCCGCATGCCGTCCTCTGGATCGATCGCGCAACCGGCCAGGCCGGCGCCAAGCGCCGCGCAGGAAAGGCCGCAGAAATGCCGTCTTGTCAGAGTCATGTTCTTACCACCGGGTGCACCATAGGGAGCTTCCGTTAAGAAATGACTTCCCCACGCCGCGGCGCAAGCCGGAAATGCACCGCTGGAGAATGATAACGTCAATATAGGGGATAGAGCGACGCCTTCCGGCAGCCATCGAACGGGTCATCGTCACCGCCCTTTGCTGTTGCTTTCGACGACCAGCTTCACCTTGGATCCCGCCCTCAGGCTGTCCTTTTCATCTATACCGTTGAGGGTCTGAAACCGTTCCGCCCGGAACGACGCGAAAGGCATGCGCTGGCTCAAACTCCACACGGTATCGCCAGGCTGGATCTGCGCGATCCTAACGCGCCAGGGCCGCACGGCCGCGGCTTCCGCCTCGCTGAGCTTGCGGAAGCTGGCGATCGTCGATTGAAAGGCCCCGGGCAGATTGCTGACGCCTTCGCCCGGCGCCACCGCCAGAAAACGGAAGATCCGCTTCGAATCGAACCGGATCGCCGCTATGCGCGCCAACAGCCGTTCACTTCTTGTGTCGAGATAGGTTTTCGCGGTCGCCGCGGGCAAGGCGCCTAACCGCGTCGCCGCCAGATCCTGGATATCGAGATCCTTGGCCCAATCATCGGCGATATAGCGGGTCATTTCGCCATCGAAGGGTTCGTCCGCATCGTCGAACTGGATCAGAACCTTCTTCTTTTCGCTGACCGCCAGCACCGCGTCGGGCGTGTTGTGCATCAAAAACCCCTCCGGCACCGCGAAGCTGAGCCGCATGCCGGGATGAATGAAGGCGCGGTCGCGGATATAGCCCTGTTCCGCCGAATCCCCGTAGATCATATTGTCGATACGTTGCAGATAACCGTCGCGTTCGACAAGGCCCTGGCCCCCGCGTGCCCCGGCGAGCTGCATGGCCTGCAGCACCCTTTCCTTGGTACGCGGATGGGTCGACATGATATCACGCGCATCCGCATCATCCGGGTCGCGGCCGGCGATCTGCGCCTCCAGACGACTGTTGGCGCGCATCTTCGCGAGAAAACTGGTCATTGCGGCCGGATCATATCCGGCGCGGCTGAGATAGCGTACGCCCAGACGGTCGGCTTCCAGCTCCTGGTCGCGCGAAAAGCTGGACAGGTACAGTCCGCCCAGCGCCTGCCCCACCTGGCCGGCCCCCAACAGGCCGCTGAGCGCGCCGGCGACCGTCGCCTTGCTGATCCGTTGGGAGCTGTGACGCGCCACCACATGGCCCAGTTCATGGCCCATCACGCCCGCCAATTCGGCCTCGCTGTCGGCCAGCGCCATCAGCCCGCGCGAGATATAGACATAGCCGCCCGGCGTGGCGAAGGCGTTGACGATCGGATTGTCCAGCACCGTGAAGGTAAATCCCTCGCCCGGTGTCTCGGTAACCGCGGCGTGCTTGCGGCCGAGAGAATCGACATAGCCGGTTACGCGGGGATCGTTATAGACGCCGCCGAATTCCTTGATCAGCTTCGGATAGGCGTCCCTGCCCATTT
>CAMYNJ010000059.1 GCA_947259795.1 uncultured Alphaproteobacteria bacterium
AATTGATGCGGCCAGGTCATGGCCCCGAAGGACAGCACCAGATCGGCGCGGCGGCGCACGGTTTCGTCAAGGCCGCCGGCCCCGCCGATCAGGAACGCCAGGTCGCGCACCCCGTCGTCGCGCCATCCACCCAGCTTGGCGGCGATTTCCTCGCTGCCCAAAGATTTGCCGCGTTCGTCCAAGGCGACGACGGCCGCCCCATCGGGCAGGGCGGCGAGCAGCAATTCCGCCTCGCGCCGTTTCAGCTTGCCGCCGGAAAGCTGCTTTTTTTCCTCGACCAACTTGAGGTCCAAGGGCCAGGGCAGCCGGGCCTTGTACTGCTCGTACAGGGCCTGCTCGGGTCCGGCCTTGCGGCGGCCGACGGCGATGATGGAAATACGCATGAACGAAACTTAACCGCCAACGCGCGGGAGCGACAGCCACTTCGCCGCCCCGGTGGCGGCGACAGAGCCGAAACCTTTATCCAGCATCCTGCCGGTCAGGCGGGTGCGGCGGCAACCTCGCCTGTCGGCGGGGCCGTCCAGATTTTCTCCAGGTTATAGAAATCGCGGACTTCCGGGCGGAATAGGTGAATGATGATGTCACCCCCGTCGATCAGCACCCAATCGCACTGGGTCTGGCCTTCGACAAAAAGCCCCTTCAAACCGGCTTTCTTTAACTTTTCACGGAGATGATCGGCCATCGCGCTGACTTGGCGTTGTGATTGGCCGGAGGCAATAACCATATGATCGGCGATCTGGGTTTTGCCGTTGAGATCGATGACGACGACGTCCTCAGCCTTGTCGTCATCGAGGGATGCGGTCACCAGCTCGAGAATCTGTTGCTCGGCCAGTTGCGCCTTTTTCCTTGCGGGTATGGCTTTGGTCCTTTCCTGTTTTGGTCCTGCTTCGATAAAGTGGCGTGCTGTTCGTGGTCGTCGGCCGCCTGCAATCTTCAACGGCCTGTAGAAAGCGCATAGCGGTCGCGCCTGTTTTATTCCGCACCTAAATACCGCGTTCGGTGCGGATCGCCGTGGCCGACAGGGCGTTCAACGGCGTATGCAGAAAAATCCAGGCTGGCGCCCGCTTTTCCACCAATCGGCCCGCTTGCGCTTCTTTCAGGCGCGCCTTGGCGAACCGCCGCGCCGCCCTGCCTGACAGCGCCCTAAAAGAATATGAAGGACGGTCGAAAACCGCAATGGGCATGGTATCGAATATTTCCGTCCAGCGCCGCCAGCGGGAAATTTGCAGCAGATTATCCGCCCCCATAAGCCAGACAAACCGGGCGTTCCGATGGCGATTGACCAGCCGGGCCAGGGTGTCGGCTGTATAGACCGTGCCCATGTCGGTTTCGACGTCCGCCACCCGGATACGCGAGTGATTGGCAATTCGGGCGGCCTGTTCGATTCGCTCACTCAGAGGCGCCATACCGGCAACCGGTTTCAACGGGTTCTGCGGAGAAACCAGCCACCAGACTTCGTCCAGGCGCAGGCGTTTCAGCGCCTCAAGGCTGATATGCCGGTGCCCGCCGTGCGCCGGGTTGAATGAACCGCCGAGCAATCCGATCCGCCGCCGCGGCCGTTTGCCCACCGGTCGGCCCCATCGACCAAACTTGTCTGGGCCGCTTACGGCCGGCATTGCCCATCGCCGCGAACGACGTATTTGAAGCTGGTCAGTTGTTCCACGCCGACCGGCCCACGGGCATGCATCTTGCCCGTGGATATGCCGATTTCCGCCCCCATGCCGAATTCACCGCCATCGGCGAATTGGGTTGAGGCATTGACCATGACGATGGCGCTGTCGACTTCGTTGACGAACCGCTCCACCGCCGCCGGGTCCTCGGAAATGATCGCATCCGTATGGTCGGAACCATGCTCGGCGATAAAGCCGATCGCATCGTCGATGTCCTCGACCAGCTTCACGGCGACGATGGAATCCAGGTATTCCGTATCCCAGTCCTCGGCCGTCGCCGGGATCACCCGGCTGTCGACGGCCTGTGCGCCTTCATCGCCGCGAACCTCGCAACCGCTGTCGATTAGGCCGTCGAGGATACCGGGCAACAAGTCCTTGGCGGCTTCGCGGTCGACCAGAATATTTTCCGTCGCCCCGCAGATACCGGTACGCCGCATCTTGGCGTTCACCACCACGTCACGGGCCATTTCCGGATCAGCGGCCTTGTTGACGTAGGAATGGCACAGGCCTTCCAGATGCTTGAACAGCGGCACCTTGCTGTCCTTCGACACCCGTTCGATCAGCGACTTGCCGCCCCGCGGTACGATGACGTCGATATAGTCGGTCATGCCCAGCATTTCGCCGACGGCGGCGCGGTCACGGGTCGGCACCCGCTGGATGGCGTCCTCGGGCAAACCGCCAGCACGCAGGCCCTGGCGCAGGCTTTCCAGGATCGATCCCGAGGAATGAAAGCTTTCCGAACCGCCACGCAGGATCGCCGCATTGCCGGCTTTCAAACAAAGACCGCCGGCATCCGCCGTAACATTGGGCCGGGATTCGTAGATCACCCCGATTACGCCCAAGGGGACGCGGCGGCGTTCGATATGCAGGCCATTGGGCCGGTCCCATTCCGCCATGACCGTGCCGACGGGATCGTCCAACGCGGCGATATCCTCCAGCCCCTTGGCCATGGCCTCGACACGGTCCTCGGTCAATAACAGCCTGTCGAGCATGGCCTTGGACAAGCCTTTCTCTTCAGCGGCGGCCATATCCTTGGCGTTTTCAGACAGGATTTCGTTCTGCCGGCGGCGCAGGCTGGCGGCAGCCTCTGACAAAGCCGTATTCTTCTGATCCGTCGTCGCCTTCATCAACATGGCCAGCGCCTTTTTGGCGCGCTTGCCGATATCCTGCATCAACGCGGCAACACCTTCCGTAGTTTCGCTTTCAGCGGTCATGACGCTGTCCTCATTGCCCTGGTCGTTTCCTAGAGCACTTCCAGATCGCTCGGGCTCACCGGGAGTGCTCTATGTCTTTGCTGTTTAAGCAAATTCGTCGTCGCGAACGAAATCGTTCGCTCGGGATTTGTCCTAATTTAACACAAGGTCGTCGCGGTGGATCATTTCATCGCGCCCCCGATACCCCAGAATCGCCTCGATTTCGCCGGACCGGACCCCAGCGATCCGCCGCGCATCCTCGGCTGAATAGGCGCTCAGCCCCCGGCCCAGTTCGTGCCCGTCCTCGGCATGAACGGTGACCGCGTCACCCCGGTCGAAATTACCTTCAACCATCGTCACCCCGGCGGGCAGCAGGCTGCGCCCCTGCGTCAGGGCGCGAACCGCGCCGGCATCGACGATAATCCGCCCGGCGGGCCGCAAGCCGCCGGATATCCATTGTTTCCGCGCCGTCCGCGGGTTGGCGTCGGGCAGGAACCAGGTGCAGCGTTCGCCTTCGGTCAG
>CAMYNJ010000060.1 GCA_947259795.1 uncultured Alphaproteobacteria bacterium
CAATCGGCGGAGATCGCCAGATCTGCCGTGGACGACGCGGGGCGCACCGACAAGGTGATTCAGGATCTCTCGGAGGCGGCGCTGCGCATTACCGAAGTGGTGGCGCTGATCAACGATATCGCGGGCCAGACCAATCTGCTGGCGCTGAACGCGACCATCGAGGCGGCCCGCGCCGGTGAGGCCGGCAAGGGCTTCGCGGTCGTCGCCCAGGAGGTAAAAAACCTGGCCAACCAGACGGCGAAGGCGACCGAGGAGATCGCCGGGCAGGTCGACCGGATGCAGGAACAGACGCAAAGCGCGGTCGGCGTCATCGAATCGATCCGCGCCACACTCAACAAGATGAGCAAGATCGCCGCCGAGATCGCGGCTTCGGTGGAGAAGCAGGAATCGGCGACTTCGGAAATCGGCCATAACGTGCGCGAGGCCGCGCGCGGCGCCGAGGAAGTAACCGCCAATATCGGCGGCGTCAGCCGCGTTGCCAGGGAAACCGGCGCGGCCTCGGTGCAGGTGCATCAGGCATCCGGCGACCTGGCACGCCAGGCCGAACAGATGCGCAGCGCGATCGAACGCTTCATCGAAGAAATCAAGGTAGCGTGAGAGTCTGGCGACGCGGCCGGTACAGCAGTCGAACCCCGTCAGGCTTCGTCCGGATCTTCCGATATGGGGGCTTCGCCGGTGGGATCTTCCTCCAGCCAGTTGGCGACGATGTCGTATGTGCGGGCGTTCTGTTCCATCTGATCCTGGATCTGGGGGGTATTCGAACCGATATTCCGGAAGAACTCGCCTGCGTTACGCAGCAGCTTCGCCGCCAGTTCGGCATTTGTGGCCATGGGGATGCTCCAATCATCGTCAATTTCGCGGCTCTCGCCCGGCGACCGGTAGAAACACTGCGCCAGGCAATCGCCCAATGCTAACAGGGCGACTGGCAAACACAAGCCTGCCACCGAGTCGACTCGAAAATCGCCGCAAAGTAACAATTTGATAACCGTGTTCGGTCAATATTATGGAATAATCGAGGGCAGCAGATGCCTCCAACCTGCAATCCGGCCTGAACAACGGCCGGGATTCCACCGCGCCGCACCAGTCCGGCGCCAGACGACCTTTATGGAGAGATCATGGCGGAGACGACCGAAGACAGGATTTATTTCGATTATGACGGCGGCAACCTGAAGTTCGCCGGCGTCGTATTGTTAAATCTCGTGCTGCAGGTTCTGACCTTGGGGATATTCCGCTTCTGGGCGCGCACCCGCGAGCGGCGTTTTCTCTGGTCCCATGTCAGCCTGGGCGAAGACCGGCTGGAATATACCGGCAGGGGGCTGGAACTCTTCCTTGGTTTTATCATCGCCATGATTGCGCTGATTCCGGTCGTCGGCATCTATCAGATATTGCTCCTCGCGACCGGCGCCTCCATACCGGGCCAGGTGATCGTGAACCTGCTGTATATGACCGTGTTAATGTTCCTGGTCCATCTCGCGATCTACCGGGCGCGCCGTTATCGCCTGACACGCACATTGTGGCGCGGCATCCGGGGCACGCTGACCGGGTCGCCGGTGCGTTATGCGCTGGTCGCCCTCGCCTGGACGCCGGCTGTAATGTTTTCACTGGGCCTGGCAGCGCCCTTCATGCGCATCGCTTTGATGAATCGCGAGATCAACAACATGCATCTGGGCGACCGGCCATTTGCCTTCGACGGCAAGGCGCGTGACCTGTTCGCATACTGGATCGTGCCATGGCTGACGCTGCTGGCGGTGATCGCCGGTTATTCCTGGCTGATATATCTGAGTTTCGAGGTCGCGGATGCCGCGGGCATCGATATCAACAACCCGGAAGCCAGCCAGCCAGACCCGGAAACGATGGATACGGAAAGGGTCACCGACGCCAGCGCCATGATGCCAATGGCGTCGGCACTGCTTGGCTTTGGCGGGTTGCTGTATCTGATCGCTGTCGCCTGGTACCGCGTTCGCGAATTCCGCTATCTGGCGGGCCACGTATCCTTCGAGGGGATGCGCTTTTCGTCCGAAATCGGTTTGGGGCGGGTGGCCTGGATTTACCTCTCCTACCTGTTGACCGCAGCCGTCGTGGGCCTGGCGATGATCGTGGGCCTTATGATACTGGCGCTGGTCGCCAACGGTGTACCGCTGGATCCGGATATTGTGGGAGTCGGGATGGGTGAAGTCATGGACGAGTTGGACGAGGACGCCCGGTTCCTGGTCATATTCGGGAGCATGATGACCATGGCGATTGTGCTGCAGACTCTCAGCCGCGTCATGGTGTTCCACCGGCTGGCGCGGGCCGTGGTGGCCAGTCTGGCGATTACCGGGACGCAGGATTTCAGCCAGGTCACCCAGGCGCTGGACAGCTCGCCGCGCCTCGGCGAAGGACTGGCCGACGCCTTCGACCTGGGCGACTTCTGATCAATGTCCGACGAAAACGCCACGCCGCCGGACGATCAGTCGCCACCCCGCTCCACGGTCGGATATCCGGGACGTTACGCCGATGGCAAGACCGCGGCGATCCATGACGTAAGGGCGCAGTTCGGCGGCGATGGCGTTCGCATCATGGATCTGGCCGGCCTGGAACTGGCGGTCTGGCTCTATGACGATATCCGGCTGATCGACCGGCCGGTCGCGGGCCGGCCAATGCGCATGCAGAACCTGACCCAGGACATGGCGCGGCTGGAGGTTGCCGGACAGGAGGCGCTGGACATTCTGCGCCGCCTTGCCCCCGACCTCGAAAAGACCGGCATGCGCGACCCTGTCCAGTGGCGGCGGGCCGCGGGCTGGACCGTGGCGCTGGGACTGCTGTTCGGCGGCATCTGGTGGGGCCTTTCCAGCTCCGCCCCGCTGATCGCGGCGATGACGCCGATCGAGGTGGAGGAGCGGATCGGCAAATCCACGGTCGAACAGGTTACCCTGCTGTTCGGTGGATTCCGCAGCAGCGACGAACTGACCTGCCGGCGGCGCGACGGGCTGCGGGCGCTGAATGCGATGACCGAACAGCTGACAGCCGTCGACGATTCGCCATACGACTTTAAAATCCGCGTGCTGGACATACCCATTCCCAACGCCTTCGCCGCGCCCGGCGGCTACATCGTAATTTTCCGCGGCCTTATCGACCTGGCGGAATCGCCGGACGAAGTGGCCGGTGTGCTGGCCCACGAAATGGGCCACGTTACCCGCCAGCATTCGATGACGCATCTGGTTCGCACCATCGGTTTCCAGGCGGTGATCGTGCCGCTGATCACCGGCGGCACCATGGCGGCGGATTTGCTGAGCGAGATGGGTCAGGCGGCGCTGCAGGCGTCCTATACCCGCGAGCTGGAGGAGGATGCCGACCGCGTGGCGGTGGCGCTGATGAACCGGGCCGGCCTGAAGGCCGCCACCTTCACCGACCTCCTGTACCGCATCGAGAAGAGATACGGCACGCTGCCGGAAGAGGATGAAACGGACGAGGCAGGCCAGAGCGGCGAAAGCGAACATCGCGAGTCATTTTCCATCCCGGACATGATGGCGACCCATCCTTCGACACCCGACCGCGCGCGCATGGTGCGCGAACTGGCCGCCCCCGGCGGCGTGGCCGGCCTCGATGTAGCACAATGGCAGGCGCTGCGGTCGATCTGCGACTCCAGGAAAACCCTCAATTAACTGGTAATTAACACCAATTCCGTATGCTGTGCGAGGAAGCAACCAGCGCAGCAACGGTGTTGAAAGATGTCCATGGCCGACAAGAGCCATCCGAACGCCAAGGGTTCAAAACAAACCGATTCCGGCCATCAGGCCCGGATGGCGGAGATTCTCGACCGGCTGATGGAAGGGATGGCTCCGGACTCGCCGGCGGATGAAACCATGCGCCGCATGCTGGAGAACGCCATGGCCCGCGCGGCCCGCGCCGAGGAAGCCCTGGAGGCCGCGGAAAGGCGCCTGGAATGGCTGGAAAAGCGGAATATTCACGATGAGGTGACGGGCCTGTTGAATCGCCGCGGCCTGAGGGACGCGTTGCGGCACGACCTGTCGCGCGCGCGCCGCTATGGCGATACCGGCGCCCTGATGTTGATGGATGTCATGCAGTTGGACGCGATTCGCGATGACCATGGCGGGGACGCCGCGAACTACGTGCTGACCGCGATCGGCAATATCCTGCAGACCCGGTTCCGCGAGGTCGACCGGATCGGCTGGCTCGAGGGCGGCCGCTTCGCGATCGCGATGACGCTGATCGGACAGGAGGACGCCCGCAAGCGCGCCGCCATGCTGAAAGGCTATCTCGACGAGGTCGAGGTTCCCTGGCAGGGCCGTTATATTCCGGTCAAGGTCAGGGTCGGCCTCGCCTTCTACGGACAGCGCGATGCGGTGGAAGATCTGCTGGAGCGCGCCGAAGCCGAACTGGAAGAACGCGAACAGCGCATAGCGCGCCTGAGCCACCCGGCGGAATAGGCGGAAAACCAGGCCCTACGATCAGTAGGCCCGATCCACGGCAAAATCGACGGCTTCCATCATGGCGGCACGTATGTCGCATTCGGGGAAGACGGCCAGCGCCTGTTTCGCGCGGACCGCATAGTCGCGGGCGCGGGCGGCGGTTTCGTCCAGCACGCCGTATTTTTGCAGCAGTGCGATGGCCCGGCCGAGATCGCCCTCTTCCTGTTCCATCCGCTCCATCGCGCGGGTCCAGAACTCGCGTTCCTCGTCATTGGCGCGGGCAAAGGCCAGCACGACTGGCAGGCTCATCTTGCCCTCGCGGAAATCGTCGCCGACGGTCTTGCCCAGCTGCGCCTGCAGCGCCGAATAATCCAGCAGATCGTCGATCAGTTGGAAGGCGATGCCCAGATTCATCCCGTAGTCGGCAAGCGCTTTCTGCTCGGCCTCCGCGCGTTCGGCAACCACCGCGCCGATCTCGGCGGCTGCGGCGAACAATGTCGCAGTCTTGCAGCGGATGACCTCGAGGTAATCCTCTTCGCCGGTGCCGGTGTCGTTGGTGGTGACCAGCTGCAGCACCTCGCCCTCGGCAATCACGGCCGACGCGTTGGAGAGGATCCGCAGAACCTCCAGCGAGCCATCCTCGACCATCAATTCGAACGACCGCGAAAACAGGAAATCGCCGACCAGCACCGAGGCCTGGTTGCCCCAAACCGCGTTGGCGGATTCCTGACCGCGCCGCAGCAGGGATTCGTCGACCACGTCGTCATGCAGCAGGGTCGCGGTATGGATGAACTCGACGCAGGCCGCCAGCGCGCAGTGGCGCTCGCCGCCCTCGTAACCGCACAGCTTCGCCGCGGCCAGCGTCAGCATTGGCCGCAGCCGCTTGCCGCCGGCCGCGATGATATGGCCGGCCAGTTGCGGGATCAGCGCCACCGGGCTCTGCATCTTCTCGATAATCAGGCGGTTGACCGCGGCCATGTCGTTCTTGACGAGGCCATGCAACACATCCAGCGACGGCTTGGCCGCCTGTTCCTTTTCCGCGCCGACGATTGCCAACGGATTCCCCTATGTTCAATGGGCTTGCGAAGTCGCAGCGAGCATAGTTTAACCGAACGAGCGGTCAAGTGGACCAAAAAGCGCACCTGAATATGTATCAAGGTTTAGTCGGTTCCGGCCCGCACCCCCACCCGGCCGCCCACAGTGTACGATACCGATGGGCAGCCGGGTGGGGGAGCGGGCCGGAGCCATTTCCACACAAGTGGAAATTGCTTTAATAAGATAGGCCATGAAGGAAATATTGCGAACCGGCGATCCGGTACAGCTGTCCTGGGTGTCGGCCCTGCTGGCCGGCGAGAACATCGAGGCGGTGGTGCTGGATACCCATATGAGCTTCGCCGAGGGATCGATCTCCGCGATCCCGCGCAGAATCATGGTGGCCGACGAAGATTACGAGTCGGCGATGCGCCTGCTGGCCGATGCGGGAGAGACAGAGACCGTGACGGAAAAGGCCGACAGCCTGCTGGGCGGACAGGTTGGCCTGTACCAGCCCCGGGGCGGCTACCGCGTGGCGGTGGACCCGGTGCTGCTGGCGGCGTCCGTGCCGGCGGCCAGCACCGAACGGCTGCTTGATATCGGCACGGGGGCGGGCGCGGCGGCCCTGTGCTTCGCCCACCGCGTGCCGGGATCGCGGGTAACCGGGCTGGAGCTGCAGCCGGACATGACCGCGCTGGCGCGCCGCAATGTGGAACTGAACGACATGAAGGGCCGCGTGGCGATCCTGGACGGCGATTTGCTGCGCCCGCCGCGCGAGCTGGAAGGCGGCGATTTCGACCATGTGATCGCCAATCCGCCTTACCTGCCCGCCCATCGCGCCGACCCGCCGCCGGACGGATCGAAAGCCGCGGCCAATGTCGAAGGCGAGGCGGCGCTGGCCGACTGGGTCGATTTCGCGCTTCGCATGGCCAGGCCGAAAGGCGGCGTCACCTTCATCCACCGCGCCGACCGGCTGGACGAGCTGCTGGTCCTGTTCCAGGGCCGCGCCGGCGGCATCGTGGTCTTCCCGCTATGGCCCAAGAAAGGCCGCGAGGCCAAACGTGTCCTCGTCCGCGCCCGGCCCGGCGTGAAGACGCCGATGCGGCTTTCCGCCGGCCTCGTAATGCATGAGGAGGACGGGGGTTATAGCAAGGACGCGCTGACCATCCTGCGCGATGGCGGGGCGCTGACACTGTGACATGCATTCCGTCTTGTCGCCCCAATCGTCGGTCCCTATGTTAGCCGCCATGGCGCATCGTTACAGAGAGAGCAGACTGGAGAGGGTTCCATTGATGGGCAACTGGCTGGCGAAGCGATTCGCGGCGGGGCCGGTGGTGCCCGTGCTGCGCTTTTCCGGGGTCATCGGGCAGGTCGGCATCGGCCGCAAGGGGCTGACGCTGGATGACATGAACGACGCCATCGAGCGTACCTTCAAGACCAGGAAGATGGCCGCGGTCGCCATCTCGGTGAATTCGCCGGGCGGATCGCCGGTTCAGTCGGCGCTGATGGCGGCGCGCATCCGCGCGCTGGCCGAGGAACACGACATCCCGGTCTACGCCTTCTGCGAGGATGTGGCGGCGTCGGGCGGCTACTGGCTGGCCTGCGCGGCGGACCATATCTATGCCGAGGCGGCTTCGATCGTCGGCTCGATCGGCGTGGTTTCCGCCGGCTTCGGCTTTACCGACCTGATCGCCAAGGCCGGCGTCGAGCGCCGCGTCCACACGGCCGGCGAATCGAAGGCGATGCTGGATCCCTTCCGCCCGGAAGACCCGAAGGACGTGAAGCGGCTGACGGCGATCCAGGAAGACGTCCATGACCAGTTCAAGACCTGGGTCCGCGAGCGCCGCGGCGCGCGCATCGGCGAGAAGGCGGAGGGATTGTTCGACGGCACCATCTGGACCGGCCGCAAGGCGCTGGAACTGGGGCTGATCGACGGCGTCGGCAATCTTCACGGCGTGTTGCGCGAGAAATTCGGCGAGAAGGTCAGGCTGCGCCCGGTCAAGGTGGCGCGCGGCTGGCTGCAGAAGCGCTTCGGGGTCAATCGCGGCGGCGAAATTGCGTCCGAGCTGCTGGGCGCCATCGAGGAACGCGCGATCTGGAGCCGCTACGGGCTGTGACGAGCTTGACCGCGCATATACCGGGAGCTTAAGACAACGCCATGTTCGGATTTGGATTCAGCAAGCTCGCCGTCCTGGTCGGCATCGTGGTCGCCGTCTGGTACGGCTTCAAGTACATCGGCCAGCTCGACAAGGCGCGCAAGCAGGCGCGGGCCAACAAGCCGCCGCGCCAATCCGGCGGCGGCACTGCGCCGGATGTCGAGGATACGGTGCAATGCCCCGCCTGCGGCGCCTACGTCGTCGCCAAAACCGCCAGCCCCTGCGAACGGCCGGACTGCCCTTACTGAGTGGCTGGCGGGCGGGTCAACAATAGCTCCTCTGTGGTTATTTTTCCGTTATGGCATCCGTAGAATGCCCGTCATCCGCCGTTGACCGGTTCGCGCGGCCCCGTTATGTTGCGCCGCACCTAAGCGCGCGTCGCCCATAGAATCCGGGTCCGGGAATGGCATCCGACAACAGTTTCCAGTCGCTGATCCTCAAGCTTCACGACTATTGGTCCGAGCGGGGATGCGTGATTCTGCAGCCCTACGACATGGAGGTCGGGGCCGGCACCTTCCATCCCGCGACCACGCTGCGCGCGCTGGGGCCGGAGGACTGGAAGGCGGCCTATGTGCAGCCCTCGCGCCGGCCGACCGACGGGCGCTATGGCGAGAACCCGAACCGGCTGCAGCATTACTACCAGTACCAGGTGATCCTGAAGCCCTCGCCGGCCGACAGCCAGCAACTCTATCTCGATTCGCTCACGGCTCTGGGCATCGACCCGATGGAACACGACATCCGCTTCGTCGAGGACGATTGGGAAAGCCCGACGCTGGGCGCCTGGGGCCTGGGCTGGGAAGTCTGGTGCGACGGCATGGAGGTCACCCAGTTCACCTATTTCCAGCAGGTCGGCGGCATCGAATGCGCGCCGGTCTCCTGCGAGCTGACCTACGGGCTGGAACGGCTGGCCATGTATGTGCAGGGCGTCGAGAACGTCTACGACCTGGATTTCAACGGCCAGGGCGTGAAATATGGCGACGTCTTCCTGCAGGCCGAGCGCGAATATTCGGCGCATAATTTCGAGCATGCCAATACCGACATGCTGACCCGGCATTTCCAGGACGCCGAGGCCGAATGCCAGTCGCTGATCGAGGCCAAACTGGCGCTGCCAGCCTACGACCAGTGCCTGAAGGCGAGCCACCTGTTCAACCTGCTGGACGCGCGCGGCGTGATCTCGGTGACCGAGCGCCAGGCCTATATCGGCCGCGTGCGCAACCTGGCCAAGGCCTGCTGCGAAGGCTGGCTGCAGTCGCGGGGGCATTTGTAGTGGCCGAGCTTCTGCTGGAACTGTTTTCCGAGGAAATCCCGGCGCGCATGCAGACGCGCGGGGCCGACGAGCTGAAGCGGCTGGTCTGCGAGGGGTTGACCGGGGCCGGACTGGACTGCGCGCAAGCCGACGCCTATGTGACGCCGCGCCGCCTGGCGCTGTATATCGACGGCATCCCGGCGCGCCAGCCCGACATCAGGGAAGAGCGCAAGGGCCCCAAGGTCGGCGCGCCGGACAAGGCCATCGAAGGCTTCCTGCGCGGCGCCGGGGTCGACTCGCTGGATAGTTGCGAAAAGCGCGAGACGCCGAAGGGCGAAGTCTGGTTCGCGGTCATCGAGAAGAAAGGCCGCGACACGAAGGACGTGCTGCCGGACCTGCTGGCCGCCGCGATCCACAAGCTGGTCTGGCCGAAATCCATGCGCTGGGCCGGCAATACCATGCGCTGGGTGCGCCCGCTGCATTCCATCCTGGCTGTGTTCGACGGGGCGGCGCTGGACGGTGCGCTGGATCTGGGCGGCGAGTCCATCGCCTTCGGATACCGCACCTGGGGCCACCGTTTCCTGTCGCCGGACTATATGACCGCCAATAATTTCAAGGATTACGTTGCCGACCTGAAGCACGGCCATGTCATCCTCGACGCGGCCGAGCGCCGCCGCATCATCGCCGAAGACCTCGACAAGCTGGCCAACGCGGAAGACCTGGATTTGAAGGAAGACCCGGGCCTGCTGGACGAGGTGACCGGGCTGGTGGAATGGCCCGTGGTACTGGTCGGCACCATCGATGCGGAATTCATGGAGCTGCCGCCGGAAGTGCTGACCACCGCCATGCGCAGCCACCAGAAATATTTCACCCTGCTGAACGAAGACGGTTCGATGGCGCCGCGCTTCGCGCTGGTTTCCAACATGAAAACGGATGACGGCGGCGCGCGGATCGTCGCCGGCAACGAACGCGTACTGCGCGCCCGCCTGTCGGACGCCCGCTTCTTCTGGGACCAGGACCGCAAGGAAAGCCTGTCGAGCCGCACCACACAACTGGGCGACATCACCTTCCATGCAAAGCTGGGCACGCTGGACGCCAAGGTCGACCGGGTCGAGGCGCTGGCGGTGGAGATCGCCAAACATATCGACGGCGCCGACCGCGACCGGGTGGCGCGCGCGGCGCGCCTGGCCAAGGCCGACCTGGTTACAGGCATGGTCGGCGAGTTCCCCGAACTGCAGGGCGTGATGGGCCGTTACTATGCGCTGGCCGACGGCGAGCATGAAGACGTCGCTGACGCGATCCGCGACCATTACGCACCGCAAGGGCCGAACGATTCCTGCCCGTCGGCGCCGGTCTCGGTGGCCGTGGCGCTGGCCGACAAGATCGACACGTTGGCGGGCTTCTGGGCGATCGACGAGAAGCCGACCGGCTCGAAGGACCCCTACGCGCTGCGCCGCGCTGCACTGGGCGTGATCCGGCTGATCATCGAGAACGGGTTGCGGGTCGATCTGCTGCCCGTCTTCGGCGCCGCTTTCGACAATTATCCCGCTTCGGTAATCGGCGGGGCAGAGAATACTTCGGTTTGCAGCGACCTTCTCTCCTTCTTCGCCGACCGGGTGGCGGTGCATCTGCGCGGCGAGGGCGTGCGGCATGATTTGATCGCCGCGGTGTTTGCGCTGGATGGCGAGGACGATCTGGTGCGGCTGCTGGCGCGCGTCGAGGCGCTGCAGGGCTTCATCGAAAGCGATGACGGCGCAAACCTGTTGACCGCCTTCCGCCGCGCAGCCAACATTCTGCGCATCGAAGAGAAGAAGGACGGCACTTCTTACGACACGGCGCCGGATACAGGCGGGTTCGTGCAGGACGAGGAGGCGGCCCTGGGCCGTGCGCTAGAAGCGGCCTCGGCCGCCGTTGCCAAGGCGGTCGAGCAGGAGGAATTCACCAGCGCCATGGCGGCGCTGGCGGCCTTGCGGGGACCGGTCGATGAATTTTTCGACGAGGTTACCGTCAATGAAAAGGATGCGGATTTGCGGGCCAACCGGCTGCGGCTGCTATCGCGGATCCGCGTCACCATGGGTTTGATTGCGGATTTCAGCCAGATCGAGGGATAGCGGAAATACCATGAGCAAGTGGGTTTATGAATTCGGCGACGGGGCGGCCGAGGGCCGGGCCGACATGCGCGAGCTGCTGGGCGGCAAGGGCGCCAATCTGGCCGAGATGTGCCATCTGGGGCTGCCGGTGCCGCCGGGCTTTACCATCACCACCGAAGTCTGCACCTATTACTATCAAAACGGCAATTCCTATCCGGACGATCTGACCGGCCAGGTTGACGCCGCGGTCGGCGGCATCGAGGGCAGGGTCGGCAGCATGCGTTTCGGCGACAAGGCGGCGCCGCTGCTGGTGTCCGTCCGGTCCGGCGCGCGGGCCTCGATGCCCGGCATGATGGACACGGTGCTGAATCTCGGCCTCAACGATCAGACGGTCGAGGGTCTGGCCGCGATGAGCGGCAATGCCCGCTTCGCCTATGACAGCTACCGCCGCTTCATCCAGATGTATTCCGACGTCGTGCTGGGCGTCGAGCACTACAATTTCGAGGAAATCCTGGAGCTCCACAAGGAAGAGCGCGGGGTGATGCTCGACACCCAACTTGACGCCGACGCGCTGAAGGCCCTGGTCGCCGCCTACAAGGCGCAGGTCGAGGAAGAGCTGGGCAAGCCCTTCCCGCAGGACCCGAAGGAACAGCTCTGGGGCGCCATCGGCGCCGTGTTCGGCAGCTGGATGACGCCGCGCGCGGTGACTTATCGCCGGCTGCACGGCATCCCCGCGGAATGGGGCACGGCGGTCAATGTCCAGGCCATGGTGTTCGGTAATATGGGCGAGGATTGCGCCACCGGCGTCGCCTTCACCCGCGACCCTTCGACCGGCGAAAACGCCTTCTACGGCGAGTATCTGGTCAATGCCCAGGGCGAGGACGTGGTGGCCGGCATCCGCACGCCGCAGCATCTGACCGTCGCGGGCAAAATCGCCAACGGCTCCGACCTGCCGGCGATGGAAGAGGTCATGCCGGCGGTGTTCGGGCAGCTCGACGATATCCGCGGCAAACTGGAGACCCATTACCGGGACATGCAGGACGTTGAGTTCACCGTTCAAAAGGGCAAGTTGTGGATGCTGCAGACCCGCAACGGCAAGCGCACCACACAGGCCGCCCTGAAGATCGCGGTCGAGATGGCGGACAACGGCCTGATCGACCGGCCGACCGCGGTCAGTCGGATCGAGCCCAATGCGCTGGACCAGTTGCTGCATCCGACCCTGGACCCGGCCGCCGAGCGCCAGGTCATCGCCAGGGGATTGCCCGCCTCGCCGGGTGCGGCCGCCGGCAAGGCGGCGTTCACCGCGGACGAGGCAGAGGCAGAGGCGGCCAGGGGCGAGCGCGTCATCCTGGTGCGCACCGAGACCAGCCCCGAGGACATCCACGGCATGCATGCCGCACAGGGGATTCTGACCACGCGCGGCGGCATGACCAGCCACGCTGCGGTGGTCGCACGCGGCATGGGACGGCCTTGCGTGGCCGGCGCCGGCGACCTGCGGGTCGACGAGAAGACGCGCACCATGACGGTGGGCGACGTCACCGTCGGCGAAGGCGACTGGATCACCATCGACGGCGCCGCCGGCGAGGTCATGCTGGGCCAGGTGCCGACCGTGCAGCCGGAACTGTCGGGCGATTTCGCGCAACTGATGGAATGGGCCGACGAGTTGCGAAAGCTGGGCGTGCGCGCCAATGCCGATACACCGGATGACGCCCGCACATCGATCGAGTTTGGCGCCGAGGGCATCGGGCTCTGCCGTACCGAGCATATGTTCTTCGAGGCCGAGCGCATCATCGCGGTGCGCGAGATGATTCTGGCCGAGACCGAAGAGGGCCGCCGCACCGCGCTGACCAAGATCCTGCCGATGCAACGCGAGGATTTTGCCGAGATCTTCCGCATCATGGGCGGACGGCCGGTCACCATCCGCCTGCTGGATCCGCCGCTGCACGAATTCCTGCCCAAGGGCGAGGAAGAGATGAAGGAGGTGGCCGATGCCGCCGGAGTCACGGTGGAGGACGTGCGCCGCCGCGCCGCCGAATTGCATGAGGTCAACCCGATGCTGGGCCATCGCGGCTGCCGCCTGGCCATCAGCTATCCGGAAATCTGCGAGATGCAGGCCCGCGCCATCTTCGAGGCCGCGGTCGCGGTGGAGCAGGAAACCGGCCGGACCGTGATGCCCGAGGTCATGGTGCCGCTGATCGCCACGCGCCGCGAGTTGGAAATCCTGAAGGACATTATCGACCGGGTCGCCGGCGAGGTGGAATCCGCGACGGGCCGCAAGCCGACCTACATCACCGGCACCATGATCGAGCTGCCGCGCGCTTCTCTGCGCGCCGCCGAGATTGCGGAACTGGCGGAATTCTTCAGCTTCGGCACCAACGATCTGACGCAGACCTGCTTCGGGCTGAGCCGCGACGACGCCGGCAACTTCCTGCAATATTACGAGCGCCAGGGAATCCTCCCCATAGACCCCTTCGTCAGCATCGATGTCGAGGGCGTCGGCGAACTGGTGGAGATCGGCGTGGAGCGCGGCCGGCAAACCCGCCCCGACATCAAGCTGGGCATCTGCGGCGAACATGGCGGCGACCCCGCCTCGGTCGCCTTCTGCCACAAGGTGGGGCTGGATTACGTTTCCTGCTCGCCCTTCCGCGTCCCCATCGCCCGCCTCGCTGCCGCCCAGGTCGCCATCGCCGAGAGCAAGGGCGAACAGGTCGTCGGCATCGCCCGCGAGGCGTAAGGCGAAGGGATGGCCGTCAAGGGGATCGACCACTGCACAATCCTGGCCGCCGATCTGGCCGCGACCCGGGATTTTTATGTCGATGTTCTGGGATTGACGGAGGGCGCGCGGCCGCCCTTTGATTTTCCCGGCCACTGGCTCTATTGCGGTGACCACCCGGTGGTTCATTTGGTCGGCGGCGAACGAGCGCGCGGCGCGGCTACAGGGAGCGCCGCGGTCGATCATATCGCTTTCGCCGCCGCCGACATCGATGCGGTCCGCGCCCATTTGCAGGCCCTTGGCCTGGACTTTGACGAGCGCAAATCGCCGCGTCTCGGACAGCATCAGCTATTCCTGCGCGACCCGAACGGAATCAGGATAGAGCTTAACTTTCCCCTGGCTTGACGGGAAAAGGGCCGCGCCGCCTTTCAAACCTGTCCCGCCGGCCGCCTGAAGCGCAGCGAGGCGAGTTGGCCGCGCATGTAGGTGGCGAGCGCGGCGAGGTCGCTCTCGCGGCGGAAAGAACGCCGCCAGACCAGGGCGAGTTCGCGCGGCGGGCTGTCCGGGGTCAGCGGGCGCGCTTCCACCGTCGAGCCCTTCAAGAGGCCCGCCGTGATCGCGATTTCGGGGACGAAGGTGACACCCAGGCCGTTGGCGACCATCTCTACCAGCGTATAGAGGCTGGCGGACTGGAAGCCGCCCGCCCCGCGCGAACCCTTGAGACTGCAGGCGGCCAGCGCATGGTCGCGCAGGCAGTGGCCGTCTTCCAGCAGCAGCAGTTCCTCGCCGGCCAGGTCGCCAGGCGCCACCGCCTTCGCCTGCGCCAGGGGGTGGCCTTCCGGCAGTACTACCCATAGCGGGTCCGGCCCCAGCAACAGGCGTTGCAGGTCGCCGATATCGTAGGGCAACGCGATCAGGGCGGCCTCCAGCTCGCCACGGCGGAGCTGGTCGATCAGCGGCGCGGTCTGCCCCTCGCGCAGGTAAAGCCTGAGATCCGGATAGGCCTTGCGCAATCGGGCCAGCACCCGCGGCAAAACGAAGGGGCCGATGGTCGGGATCACCCCCATGCGGAAACGTCCGCTGAGCGGCGCCTCGGCCGCCCGCGCGGTCTCGGCGATGTCGGCCGCGGCATCCAGCAGGGCGCGCGCCTTGTCGGCGATCTCCTCGCCCAGCGGCGTTACCCGCACGCGGCGCTTCGTGCGCTCGATCAACTGCGCCTGCAACAGGTTCTCCAGCTCGGCGATGCCGGCGCTGAGCGTCGATTGCGTGACATGGCAGCGCTCGGCCGCCTGACCGAAGTGATTCAGGTCAATGACGGCGACGAGATACTGGAGCTGTCTTATGGTCGGCAGATACATTGATCGCTTCAATCGATTAATGAAATTAAAATAATCAATTAGATCGATTTTTTCAACGGCGTTATCTTCGTGGCCATCAGGCAGACGGGAAACACCGTGCTGCCGGCAATTTGGAGAAAGGATCAGGTCCATGCCGAACAAACCGACAATGACGACGGCCAACGGAAGCCCCGTGGCCGACAACCAGAACAGCTTGACCGCGGGACCGCGCGGGCCGCTCCTGGCCCAGGACTGGCAGCTGTTCGAAAAACACGCGCACTTCAACCGCGAACGGATTCCCGAGCGGGTCGTCCATGCCAAGGGCTCCGGCGCCTATGGCAAGCTGACCATCACCGGCGATATCACGAAATACACCAGGGCCAAATTGTTCTCGGAAATTGGCAAGGAGACCGAATGCTTCCTGCGGTTCTCGACCGTGGCCGGCGAGAAGGGCGCGGCGGACGCCGAGCGCGACGTGCGCGGCTTCTCGGTGAAGTTCTATACCGAGGAAGGCAACTGGGACGTG
>CAMYNJ010000061.1 GCA_947259795.1 uncultured Alphaproteobacteria bacterium
GGGCATCCGGCTTTGACGGCGACCGTGCGGCCGTCGGCAAGCCGCGCTTTCAGGCCGGTCAATCCGAAGCCGACGCCGAGTGGCGCCGATGCCTCGATCCTGCACCCCATCGCGCGGGAAACAGCCGCGGTCACGCCTTGCGCCATTACACCTCCCCGGACAAACCAAGAATGCCGGATGTCGCATCAGTTTGCCGGAAATCTTGCCGTAGACCAGCCCGCAAGGCGAAAATAGTGCTCGACGTCGCTTTTTTAAATAAAAACCCGGTGCGAAACCGGGTCCTGGGCTCCAGTCTCATATCCGGTAGCGCACGGTAGCGGTGATGCGGACGGCGGCGAGAAAGTTTCGGCTGTGGTTGTCGTACGGGTTGCGACGCATCGGAAGTCCCTGATCCTGCAGAATGACCGCTCAATGGCGCCCGCGTTTGCGTTTGCAAAAAACCAGTTGACAGGATCGCAAATAAATATAACAAGTAAGTTATGGAACAACAAGGTTATATACATTCGCAAACGAATCTCGACGCTGTCTTTGCGGCGCTGGCTGACCCCACGCGGCGGGCAATATTGTCGCGGCTTGCAGATGGCCAGGCTTCGGTAAATGAGATCGCGGCACCATTTGAAATAAGCCAACCGGCGGTATCAAGGCACCTGAAGGTGCTGGAACGGGCGGGGTTGATTGAGCGGGATGTTGACGAACAACGCCGCCCCGCGAGATTGAAGGCTGAAAATATGGCGGCGGCTGTCGACTGGCTCGCCGAGTTCAGAGCCTTTTGGGAGACGAGCTTTGACCAGCTGGATGGCATCCTTATGCATATGAAACAAACCGAGGCGAAGGGAAACAACCCATGAGTGAATTATCCGAGTACATACTTGACCGGGTGTTCGATGCGCCCCTCGAAATGGTCTGGCGCGCCTGGAATGATCCTGACTTGCTCTCTCGATGGTATGGCCCAGGTGTGGAAACGATCATCCACAAATTTGATCTAAAACCCGAGGGCGTGTGGCTCAACGAGATGAAATGGGGTGAAAACTCCATGCTTAGTAAAGTTGTTTTCAAAGAAATAGCGCCGCTGGAGCGGCTCGTTTGGCATCACCACTCCTCTACGGATTCAGAGTGGAACACTGTATCAAATCCAAAGATGCCGGACTGGCCTCGCATCCTATTGACAACCGTGACATTTGCGGATGATGGCTCCAAGACCAAGGTACGGCTGGTTTGGGCGCCTTTCGAAGCGACCGACGCCGAAATCGCCTGTTTTGCTGGCGCCGTGAGCAATATGGGCAAGGGATGGGAAAGCGGTTACGCAATTATGGACGAACTGCTCGCCGAGTTGCAGGCGGAAAATACTTGAGGGGATGCGATGAACGATAAGACCGCCGGTCGCGTTCACTGGAGTTTCTGGACAATCGGCGCTGTCGCGCTGATCTGGAATATTATGGGCGTCATCAATTTCTTTGTGCAGATGAATCCGGATGTGCTCGCTGCATATCGCGAGTCCGAGCGCGCGATCATCGAAGGCCGACCCCTCTGGGCCACCGGAGGTTTTGCGATCGCCGTTATCGGCGGCGCGCTTGGCTGCCTTCTGCTGCTGCTCAGGAAGTCGGCGGCGTTCTATGCGTTTATCGCGTCGCTACTTGGCGTGATTGTGGCAATCGTCCACGCCCTTGGCGTCGGTATCGAATTCGGTCTCGGCGAGATCTTGGGGATTATTCTGATGCCGCTGGTGGTGGCGGCGTTTTTGACCTGGTATTCGAAGCAGGCCGAGCGCAAGGGCTGGATCAGCTAGGAACATCCGCCGCGCGAGCGTCCGATCGCGTTGCTCGGTCCAGCGTCCGCCGGACTTCAACATATGAATGATCCCCGAGATCACACGCCGGTCGTCGACGCGTGCGACGCCCCGCGTATCCGTCGGCAGATGCGGCTTGATCTTCGCGAACCGTTCCTTCGTCAAGCGGAAAAACGATGGCTCATCAACGGTCTCCTTTCGCAGCCGTTGAATCACGCTTCGCAACCCGCGCAAATCATTTTGTGGGTCCGGAGCCTAGTAGGAACGGGGCATTCCCAGCACATGCTGGCCGATATGGGCCAGAATCATATTGGTGGAGATCGGCGCTGTCTGGAACAGACGGGTCTCACGCCACTTGCGCTCGATATCGTATTCGCGGGCGAAGGCGAAACCGCCAAAGGTCTGAAAACAGGAATCGCCGGCATGCCAGGCGGCTTCCGACGCCAGCATCTTCGCCATGTTGGCTTCCGCGCCGCAGCGCTTTCCGGCATCGAACAGGGCTGCGGCCTTGCGGGCCATGAGATCGGCGGCCTCGGTTTCCGCGTGGGCCCGGGCGATCGGGAACTGGATGCCCTGGTTGGCGCCGATCGGCCGGCCGAAGACTTCCCGTTCGGTGGCGTAGGCTGCTGCCCTGGCGGTGAACCAGCGGGCGTCGCCCAGCGCCTCGCCGGCGATCAGAATGCGCTCTGCGTTCATACCGTCGAGGATATGCCAGAACCCCATACCCTCTTCACCGACAATGGTATCGGCTGGAATTCTCAACTGATCTATGAATATTTCCGTGGTGTTGTGATTGATCATGGCGTCGATCGGACGGATTTCCACGCCATTGCCGACGGCTTCGGTCAAATTAATAAGAAATACCGTCAAGCCATTGCCGCGTTTCGTTATTTTGTCAAGTGGCGTTGTCCTGGCCAGCAGCAGCATCAGGTCGGACTGCTGCGCCCGGCTGGTCCAGAGTTTCTGGCCGCTGATGACGAAGTGGTCGCCGTCGCGCACCGCGCGGGTCTTGATCTGCGTCGTGTCCGACCCGGTGGAGGGCTCGGTGACGCCGAAGGCCTGCAGCCGCAAGTCGCCCGCGGCGATGGCCGGCAGATAGCGTTCCTTCTGCGCCGCGCTGCCATGCCGCAGCAGGGTTCCCATGACATACATCTGGGCATGGCAGGCGCCGGCATTGCAGCCGGATGCATGGATCGTCTCGAGGATCACCGCGGCCGCGCGCAGCGGCAGGCCCGAGCCGCCGTACTCGGTGGGGATGAGGGCGCCGAGCCAGCCTTCGCGGGTCAGGGTGGCGACGAACTCTTCCGGGTAGGCGCTGTCCGCGTCCAGCCGGCGCCAGTATTCGCCGGGGAAGTTTTCGCACAGGCGCGCGACGGCTTCGCGGATTTCCGGGAAATCCCTGCCCAGTTCCATGGTTGTCGGTGAATCGCTCATCATCTGCCCCTGAAAACGGGTTTGCGTTTCTCGTTGAAGGCCAGCATGCCCTCGCGCCGGTCCTCGGTTTCGATCGTGCGCCGGTAGCAATCGATCTCGATTTCCAGCCCCTGCTTGAGCGGCAGGCCGGCGGCGCGCGACAGCGCCTCCTTGGCGGCGCGGACTGCAATCGGCGCGTTGGCGGCGATTCGACCGGCCGTGTCCAGCGTCTCGCGCATCAGCGACTCGGCCGGCAGGATGCGGTTGACGATGCCCCATTCCAGCGCCTGCGCCGCATCGATGGGCTGTCCGGTCAGCACGATCTCTTTGGCGCGGCGTTCGCCGCAGGCGCGCGGCAGGTTCTGGGTGCCGCCGACGCCGGGGATGATGCCCAGCGTGGTCTCGGTCAGGGCGAATCGCGCGGTATCGGCGGCGTAGGCGAAGTCGGACGCCAGCACCAGTTCGAAGCCGCCGCCGAAGGCCGCGCCGTTCACCGCGGCGATCACCGGGATGGGGCAATCCATCATGGCGTAGAACGCATCCTCGAAGATCGCATGCTGGCGCCGCCAGTCCTCGTCGGACATTTCACGGCGTTCCTTCAAATCGGCCCCCGCGCAGAAGGCGCGCTCGCCCGCACCGGTCACCACCAGGCTTCGCAAGTCCCCCGGGTCGTCCAGCAAACCTTTCCAGAAATAACCCAGCTCCTCGCCCATCCGCGTATTGAAGGCGTTGGCGGCCTGCGGCCGGTTCAGGGTTAGCAGGGCCACGCCATCCGCGGGCATGGCAAGATTCAAAGTCTCGTATTTGTTGTTTTTCAACTGTCTGTCCGCATCTGGCTATGTTCGTACACGAAAGTCATTTTAACGGCTTGTATGCAAAAAAGGTGGCCAAAACGATCATACTTTCATAGGTTAGCGCTTCCCCCGCATCCGCGGGATCAACAAATAGCCCGGTCGCACCGGGCAGGGAACCAGGTGAGGAAAAAAATGACCCTAGATATCCTGAAATACACCCGCCGCGGCGCCATCGCCGTAATGGGCGTCGCCGCCGCGGCTTTGCTGGCCGGCGCGCCGGCCCAGGCGAAGGTGGAAGGCGACACGATTACCCTCGGCTCGGCGATCTCGCTGACCGGCAAATACTCCTCCAACGGCCTCGACAGCCAGAACGGATACGATCTGGCGGCAAAAAGAATCAACGAGACGGGCGGCGTCAAGGTAGGCGGCAAATCCTACAAGCTGAAAGTCGTCTACTACGACGACGAATCGACCCCTGCCCGCACGGCGCAGCTTCTCGAGCGTCTGATAAAGCAGGATGAGGTCAAGTTTATCCTCGGCCCGTACAGCTCGGCGACAACCATCGCCGCGGCCCCGGTGACCGAGAAGTACAACGTCCCCATGATCGAGGCGGAAGGCGCGTCGCGGGCACTGTTCAACAAGGGATACAAGTACCTTTTCGCGGTACTGTCGACCTCGGAACAGTATCTCGCCAGCGCCGTCTCGCTGGCCGCGGAGATCGCCGAAAAGAACGGCAAAAAGCCCTCGGACGTGCGCGTGGCCCTGGTTTTCGAGAACGATGCGTTCTCGCTCGACGTCCGTGCCGGCGTGCTGGACGATATGAAGAAATTCGGCATGCAGACGGTGATCGACGACAAGATGCCGACCGATCTTTCCGATATTTCCGCGACCCTGACGAAGGTCAAGGCGCTGAAGCCCGATTTGCTGGTGATCTCGGGCCACAACAAGGGCGCGGTTACGGCGGCACGCCAGATCAAGGAACTGCAGGTTGACGTTCCCATCATCGCCATGACGCACTGCGAAGGGGCCAAGATCGTCCAGCAGTTCGGTGCGTCCGCCGACGGCTATCTGTGCCCGACCCAGTGGGCCGAAACGCTGAGCTACAGCGACAAGTATTTCGGCTCCGCGGCGGAATACGACAAGCTGTTCAAGGCGACCTTTGAGGGCTACACGAACGTGCCGTACCAGGCGGCCCAGGCGTCGGCGGCGGTGCTGGTCTGGAAAGAGGCGTTGGAGCGCGCCAATTCCTTCGACACCGCAAAGGTTCGCGACGCGATTGCCGCGACCGATACGATGACCTTTTACGGCCCCATCAAGTTTTCCCCGGCCGGCAACAATGTCGCAAAGCCGATGGTTCTGCGGCAGATCCAGAACGGCGAGTACGTCGTCGTGGCGCCGTCGAAATACGCATCGCACCCGGTGGAATGGCCGCGCAAGGGTAAGTAAGAGCCAGACTTTCAGTCCAGTTACAGCCCCCGCCCGTGAAGGGCGGGGGCAACTGGTTTTCCGGATTCCGCATCAATGCTCAATGGGTCGCAATGCTTGACAATATCAATCTGCTGACGCTCGCGCCGTCGCTCAATGTCCAGCTGCTTCTGGACGGGCTTTTCATCGGCGCCATATTCGTCCTCGCCGCCTACGGCCTGGCCCTGGTCTGGGGCGTGATGAACGTGAAAAACCTGGCCCAGGGCGAGTTCGTCATCATGGGCGGCTATCTCGCCTGGCACCTGGGTACCTACAACGTCCATCCGATCCTGAGCCTGCCTATTGTCGCCATCCTGATGTTCGGGTTCGGTTGGGTGCTTTATGTGGCGATTATCAAATATGTCGTCACGCGCGATCTGTTTACGTCGCTGCTGGCGACATTCGGCATCGCGCTCGTTGTCCAGCAGGCGCTCAACCTGGCCTACGGACCCGAAGTGCGAACCGCCGAATCGGGGTTCGGCACCCGGTCCTTCTTTGGCGGGCTGGTGACGGTGGCCGAAATCAAGTTCATTTCATTCGCGCTGGCGGTCCTTCTGGCCGCCGGCGTGATCGTCTTCATGAAGAAGAGCCGCATGGGTCAGGCGATCCGGGCCACGTCCCAGGATCCGCGGGCGGCCAAGGTCATGGGAATCAATACCGAGAAGGTCTACGCCTTCACCTATGCGCTGAATGGGGCGATCTGCGGCGCGGCCGGCGTGCTGGTTTCCATGATCTGGGTGATTCAGCCGTTTTACGGCGTGCCGCATTCGATCAGGTCCTTCGTCATCGTCACGGCCGCGGGCCTGGGCAATTTGCCAGGGGTCATCCTGGCCGGCCTGGGGCTCGGCATGGCCGAACAGTATTCCGGCTTCGTCCTCGGCGCCCAATTCCAGCAGGCGACGGTGGTCGGCCTGCTGGTGGTGGTCCTGGTCTGGCGGCAGATCCAGATGGCGCAACATCGGCAAGTGGTGAAATAAGCCATGACCGGTAACTGGAAATCTCCTGCTCTATACGCCGCGATTCTGGCTTTCGGGGTCGCCGCGCCGTTTCTCTTTCCCGGCTATACGACGCAGATCGCGATCCTGTGGATGATGATTCTGTTCGCCCTGACCTGGGATATTGCCGGTGGGCAGATGGGCTACAATTCGCTGGGCAACATATTCTTCTTCGGCGCCGGGATGTATCTGTCGGCGGTGATCCAGGTCGGCATGTTTACCGACGTCGGCACCTATACCTCGGCGCGCGGCGGCGAACAGCTTGTGCTGGGGTACGGCGATTACTTCGTCAGCGTTTTCGCCGGCATGGCGGTGGCGGCTGTGGGCTGTGTGCTGTTCGCCATCGTCATCGGATGGGTGATGTTTGGCCTGCGCGGCCCCTATTTCGCGATCGGCACCCTGGGCATAGCGCTGTCGGCCCGCGAACTGGCCAGCACATGGGAATGGATCGGCGGCGGCAGCGGCATCGCGATGCCCGTCTATCCCGGCTTGCCCGACGAAAAATCCCAGGTCTCGTACATTATCCTGTTCGTTCTCGCGATCCTGACCTTCCTGAGCGTCCGTTGGCTTTATACGACGCGCTTCGGGCTCGCCATCAACGCGATCCGCGACGACGAGGAAAAAGCCGAGGCGATGGGCGTCCACACGACGAGATACAAGATCATTGCATGGTCCGTATCGGCGTTCTTCCTTGGCATGTCGGGTGCGGTTTTCGGCAATATGACGGGATTCGTGGAACCGATGGAAGTGGCCTTCCCGACCGTCACCTTCGGCATTTTCATGGTGGTGATGTCGCTTCTTGGCGGCAAGGGGACGCTCTGGGGGCCGGTCATCGGCGCCACGGTCTTCCACATCATCAAGGAGGTGACCTGGACCTACATGCTTGGCTGGCAATGGGTGGCGCTGGGCGTGCTCATTATCGTCAACGTTGTCTTCTTCCAGCAGGGCATCATGGGCTGGGCCCAGGACAAATGGCCTGAATTCTTCGGCATCGAGGTCGAGGAAGCCTCGGCCGCCGGCGACGAGGAGGCGGCGTAATGGGTGCGATGATCGAAGTCAGGAACGTCTCCAAGGCGTTCGGTGGCGTCCAGGCGAACCAGGATGTCAGCATGGACGTGACCGAGGGCGGGATCACCGGCCTGATCGGTCCCAACGGGTCCGGCAAGACGACGCTGTTCAACTCGATCGTCGGCTATCACCCGATTGACGGCGGCTCCATCAGGTTCGAGGGACAGGAGATTTCGAAGTTCAGGGTGCCGCAGATCGCCCGCCTCGGCATGCTGCGCACCTTTCAGCAGACGCGCATCTACGGCAACATGAACTGCGTCAAGAACATGCTGATCTCGGTGCCGCACCGCAGCATGGGATTTCTCGAGATCTTCGGCGATCATTCCACCCAGGAGCTTGAAAAGGCCGAACATCTGCTGGAATTCGTGGGGCTTTACGGCAAGCGCAAACTGATGGCGGGCGACCTGTCGTTCGGCCAGCAGAAACTGCTGGAATTCGCCATGGCGCTGATGAACGACCCAAAGGTCCTGCTGCTCGACGAGCCTACGGCGGGCATCAACCCGACGCTGATCAACGGGCTGATAGACCGGCTGAAGCGGGCCAACGAGGAATTCGGGATTACGCTTTTCGTGATCGAACACAACATGCGGGTCATCATGAACCTGGCCGAACATATCTATTGTCTGGCGCATGGAGAGATGCTCGCCGAAGGCACGCCGGAGACCATAAGGAACGACCAGCGTGTCATCGATGCTTATCTGGGGGCGCACTGATGGCCGGCGAAGACAAGGACAAGAAGGGCGCGACCGGATATCATGAAGGTTCGGTCGAAACGGTCATTTCGGTCGAGGACGTCAACCGCCAGGCGGCGGCGCTGGCCAAGGAGGGCGTCTCGGCCGAACGGGTCGCCGCGCTGGCCAACAACGATCCTTATCTCACCATCGAGAATCTGCGCGCCGGTTACGGCAAGATGGAAATCCTGCACGACTTCAATCTCCAGGTCGCCAAGGGGCAATCGCTCTGCCTGATCGGCCCGAACGGCGCCGGCAAGTCGACGGTGCTGCATTCCATCTTCGGCTTTACCCGCATCTTTGGCGGGCAGATTACGGTCGGCGGCAAGGACAACAAGCTCGACGTCACGTCGCTGGGTTCCAACGACAAGTTGAAGAAGGCCGGCATCGCCTACATCCTGCAGGACAAGTCCGTCTTCCCCGGCATGACCGTCGAGGAAAATCTCTGGATGGGCGGCTATCTGATGGACAGCCCGGCCCAGGCCAGGGAGGCCGCGGAAAGGGTCTTCGAAAAGTACGGCCGGCTGGCGGAGCGACGCAAGCATCTGGCGCGCGTGCTGTCGGGCGGCGAACGGCGCCTGCTGGAAATATCCCGCGCCCTGGTGATGAATCCCGAGGTTCTGCTGGTTGACGAACCGTCGATCGGGCTGGAGCCGCGCTTCATCGACATGGTGTTCGAAATTCTCGACGATTTGCAGCATGGCGAGGGCAAGACCATCATCATGGTCGAGCAGAATGCCAAGAAGGGCCTGGAATTCGCCGATATCGGCTATGTGCTGGTGTCGGGCGAGACCGCCATGGCGGGGCCGGGCGACGAGTTGCTGGAAGACCCGGAGGTGGGCCGTTTGTTCCTCGGCGGCTGAGGCCGTCTCCGTCAAGCATTGATCGCCGCGCCAACAAGACTTTGGTGCGGCGAATTCTTTGTGTTAGTTCTGTTCCGTGAAGATGGCCCTTGAAATCGATTTCCTGTGTAAATCAACGGATTTTTGTTAACTTTAACGTAATCCCTATCGGTTAAGGATTGCGCTTACGGGATATCATTTGCCGGGCTGTGATTTCTGATCGCTGCAGCAACAAGGTATAGCGGTTGAACCGCTGCAGGACACAATATATGTTTATGCGGTTTTCCGGCGCTTACCGTGGTGTTCGGCCGTCAGGGACGCAAGGACAGGAACCCGGTTTTGGAGGAATAAGACGCATGAGTCGTTTGTCGGGTGTTCTGGGCGCGCTGTGCATTGTCCTTCTTCTGGCGGGGTGCGAAGCGCCGAAGCCGGCATCCGACGGCCCCTTCGGCACGGAAAAATACGGCCGTTACATGGTCGGCGACTCTTTCACCTTCGATAATCCGGTGCTGACCTGGACCGTCGTTTCCGTCGAGGGCGAAAAGGTCTACTGGCGCAGCGACAAGGGTGACGAGCAGGTTACCGGGCATGACCCGCTGCTGCCGTCGCTGGAATGGAAGAATCCGGGCCTGGGCGGCGGCCGCCGGGTCATCACCGACGTAAAGGGCGCCCTGTTCCCGCTTACAAACCCCGGTAACATGACCTTTACCTCCAAGGTCGAGAACTGGACGATCAAGGACGGCCAGGCGACTCCGCCCCTGAAATGGGAATATAACTGGTCCTGCAGCGTGGCCGGGCAGGAGACGGTCGAGGTGCCGGCCGGCAAGTTCGAAACCTACAAGGTGGTTTGCGGCCGCTACAAGCCGACCGAGCTGGAGTTTTTCTATTCCCCCGACATCGGGCATTACGTCGTGATGCGGATCGACGACCCGGCCAGCGAAAGCACGATCACCCGCAATCTGGTATCGTTCCGACGGATGGAATTGCTCGGTCCCGACGCTATTCCCGAACTGCCGCCGGAACCCGAGATGGAACCGCCGCCGCTGCCGGCACCGGTCGCAGCGCCGCCACCCCCGCCGCCCGAGACGAAGGAGCTGGAGCCGCCGAAACCGCAATATGGCGCCGGCAGCGGGCCGCGCGCAGTGCTGGGCGCTTTCGGCACCGAGGAAAACGCCGAGCGCGCCTGGGCGATTTACCAGAGGCAGTATGGCGATGTGCTGGGCGGCCTCGACCCGCAGATCAAGCCGGTAACCTTCCCGTCGCAGGGCACCCTGTTCCGGCTGTCCACCGAACGGTTGGAGAGCAGTGCGACGGCCAAGGAAGTCTGCCGGAAGATACGCGGTCGCGGCGGCGAGTGCTTCGTCAGCAACAAGTAATAGTGCGGCAAGCGTCGCAAGGATCGAACACGCCCCGAAAGCCATAGCGGCCTGGCGATGCGCCGGCCCGCGATCACACCGCCTGTCCCGGCCGGCCCCACGCGCTGCTTGAACCGGGCGGTCATGCCACCAACATGGTAGTCCGGCAAACGCGATGCGCGGCGTGCACAGATATCGAAGCGGCCGCGGGCACCGGAGACGAATTCATGATGGAAATTTTGCTTTATGCGGGCGGCGCCTGGATTGCGTTGGTCGGCATCATGTATCTGGGCCAGCGGCGCATGATGTATTTCCCCGATCAGACCGTGCCGCATCCCCATGACCATGGCCTGCCGCAGATGGAACGCATCCGGATCGCCGCCGAGGATTCGGTCGAGATCCTGGCCTGGTGGCATGCACCGCTGGACGACGCGCATCCGGTGCTGGTCTATTTCCACGGCAATGCCGGGCATATCGGCGAGCGCGGCTACAAGATCAGGGAAATGGTCGAGGCCGGCTACGGCGTGCTGCTGGCAACCTATCGCTACAATGCCGGCGCCGGCGGCAAGGGCAGCGAACGGGCGCTGCTGACGGATGCCCGCGACGTCCTGGAATTTGTGAAGAGCCGCGGCATCGACGAGGAACGCGTCGTGCTCTACGGCGAATCGCTGGGCAGCGGCGTCGCGGTGGCCATGGCCGCGGAGCGCAACGTCGCCGGTCTGATCCTGGAAACCCCCTACAGCAGCATTGCCGAGGTCGCCCATAGCCGCTACTGGTTCGTCCTGGCGAAATGGCTGATCCACGACCGTTACGATTCGCTGGCCCGGATTGGCAAGGTCCGTGCGCCGATCCTATTGTTCCATGGCGACGCCGACGCCACGATTCCCATCCGTTTCGGCGAAAAGCTCTTCGACGCCGCCCCCGAACCCAAGGAAGCCCATTTTTTCCCCGGCGGGCGCCACACCGATCTGTACGACCACGGCGCGGGCAAGCTGGTGATGGATTTCATGGACCGTTGCGCCGAAAGGGTGCGGGCGGGATAATCCGGGTTAACCATTTTCTCATTGGTTGATGCTATACTTTCGGGTGAGTATGATCGGAGGAAGCATCGATGGCCAAGTGGCCCTTGCGCGGCTATTTGTTTGGAACGGCCAAATGGTTGGCTTTTGCCGGCGCCTTTTCCTACGCCGTTCTGGTTGCGGCGCTCTATCTGAACCAACGTTCGATGATCTATCATCCGGACCAGTCGATTCCCGACCGCTCAACAGTGGGCCTGCCGGATATGAGTGCCCACCGCATCGAAACCGAAGACGGTTTCAAGCTGTTGGCCTGGTGGAAGCCGCCGGCGGACCCTACCCGCCCCACTATCGTCTTTTTCCACGGCAATGCCGGCAATGTCGGCCACCGCAGCCGCGAGGCCCGGCAGTTCATCGAAGCCGGTCTCGGATTGCTGCTCGTGACCTGGCGCTACAATGCCGGTGCGGGTGGCGAGCCCAGCGAGGAGGGACTGTTGACCGACGGCCGGGCGGCACTCGATTTTGTTGCGGCGCAGGGTATCGCCGAACACAAGATAGTGCTGCATGGTGAATCGCTGGGTAGCGGGGTGGCTGTAGCCATGGCTGCGGAACGCGATATTGGCTGCCTGGTGTTGGTCTATCCCTACAGTAGCGTTGCGGATGTCGCAGCCGATCGGTTTTGGTATGCGCCCGTCCGCGCGCTGATCCAGGACGACTATGATTCCGTCGCGCGCATCGGCAAGGTCCGTGCGCCGATCCTGCTGATCCATGGCGAGCAGGACCGGATCATCCCGGTTCGCCTCGCCCGCCGCCTCTATGAGGCGGCGCCGGAGCCGAAGGAGGGGCATTTTCTGCCCGACGGAAATCACGCAAACCTTTACCGCCTCGGTGCGGGTGGGCTAATACTCGATTTTCTCGAACGGCGAGTTGCCCGAGCACGCACCACGGTGACCGGCGGATAAAGAAACGGCGCCCTTGCGGGCGCCGTAGTTTTATCGAAGGGAAATGCTGGTTAAGCGTCGTGCGGCATCTCCAGCGCCTTGAAGCTGACCGCATCCGCATTCGGCGCGCGGCCGATCCTTCGGATATTCGCCCAGACATTCTTGTAGTTGGGGATGCGCAGCTCGTTGCAATGCTCGCTGACCACATTGCCGATCTGGCCGCGTGGCGAACAGAACAGCATGAAGCATTCGCCCTTCTTGGCGGTCGCGATCGGATAGGCCATGGCCTGGGTCGAGCCAACATTGTTGTAGACTTCCACGAGGTCGCCGGCTTCCACCCCCAGCGCCTTCATGTCATCCGGGTTCATTTCGATGGGCGGCGCCGGGAAGCGCTCGTCCACGAAGGGCGTGCGGATATCGTAGAAGGCGTTCTGCCAGATCAGGTTCTTGCGCCCGTTATTGATCAGGAAATCGTATTTAGCCTTCTGTTCCTCGCGTCCCTCGGCCTGCAGTCCACGCCAGACGGTCGCCTGGAAATGCGCCTTGCCGTCCTTGGTACCGAACTTGCCGTTGGTATAGAGACGCTTGGTACCGGTCAGCTGGTTGTTTTTGTAACCGGTGGCCGGTTCCTGGACGCCATTGGTGCCGGCAGCCCGCAGGCGCTCGTAGGTGACGTGCTCGCCGCCGCCCGCATGCTTGTGGTAGCCATCCATGAAGGCGTCTTCCTCGGTCTTCCAGTCATAGCCCTTGAACTGGTCGGCATATTTGCCGTTGCCGGCGTCCCGGAAGCTCTTCTCCAGGGCGTTGGCCAGGCGGGCTGCGATCAGGCAGTCGGGCATCGCCTCACCCGGCGCATCCATGTACTTCTCGGTCAGCCGCAGCCGACGCTCGCCGTTCATGGATGTCAGGTTCATCTCGCCCGTCGTCGCCGCCGGCAGCACCACATGGGCGCATTCGGCGATTGGCGTGGGCAGGATGTCCACGTCGACGCTGAACAGCCCGCCGCGGCGGATGGCGTTGACGATGGTTTCCACTTGGGCCTCGCGGTCACCATAGGGAATTGCCTCCATCGCTTCCTTGACGATGTTGGTGCGCCGGCGATAGACGCGACGGAATTCCTCGGCATTGAGGGTCGATTTGAAATGATCGACCGCCCAGATATGGTGGATGCCGCCCTCGCCATTGATCAGCAACTGGTCGACATAGGCGGCCGGCCGGCCCACATGGCCATCCGCAGGCCGCATGTAGCCTTCCTGATGGCCGCCCAGACGGACGCAGCCGGTGCCCTCGCGCCCGACACTGTGGGTCGCGAAAGCCAGGTTCGCCAGGGCTGCATTAGTGCGGTAGTTGTCGTTGCCCCAGATCAGGCCCTTCTCGTAGGCCATCATGGTGCGCCGAAGTTTGCCGCCCTTTTTCGGCTCGGCGATCCAGGCCGCGGCCTTGCGGATATCGGCCTGGGAGACGCCGGCGATCTTGGCCGCCTCGTCGACGCTGGTCCTGTTCGCCGCCAGCGCCTCTTCGAAGCCGCTGGTATTGTTGGCGATGAAGTCATTGGCCTGCCATCCCTTGGCGACGATTTCAGTCAGCAGGGCATTCAGCAGAACCATATCCGTTCCCGGATTGATCGCCAGATGCAGGACATTGTCCTTGCCGGCCTCGCGCTCGCAGGCGTTGATCGAGGTGGTCCGGCGCGGATCGACGAAGATGATCTTGCCCGGCGCATGCGCCTCGTCGGGCATTTCCTTGTTCTTCTTGTCCATGCTGGTCCCGCGCAGGTTGGGCACCCAGTGGGCCAGGAAATAGTTGGTCTGGGTTTCCAGCGGGTTCGCCCCGACGACGACGATGGTGTCGGCCAGTTCCGCGTCCTCGTAGCAGTTGTTCAGCTCGCCCATGCCCATGTCGCGCGTGGCGTGGACCTCGGAATTGTAGGCGGGCCGGTTATGGATGCGGATATTCTTGATTTTCATGGATTCGAAATAGAGCTTGCCGGTGCCCCAGGTGTTTTCGTATCCGCCCGCGGCGCCGCCATGGTCGAAGGCCGAAACGATGACCCCGTCCTCGCCCATTTCCTCGATCACCCGGCGGGTGACGTCGGCCACCAGCGACAGGGCATCGTCCCATGACGTCGGCATGAGTTGCGAATAGCGCCATACCATCGGCTGGGTCAGGCGGTCGCTCATGGTGCCGGTCTGGCGTGAAAAACGGGTTTCCGCCATGCGGCCGCCACGCACCGAATTCAGGCCGCCATTCACGACACAGTTCTTGTCGGGCATGATCACCAGATGCACGGGCGCGCCGTTCTGTTCGACGATGTTGTACATCGCCGGATTGTACCAATCGCCGGAGTCGGCTGCCTGCTGGCCGCTGAGATCGGCGCCCAGGGCGTTTTCGCCAGGCTTGGCGCCACCCTGCTTGTCGATAGGCCAGGTGAAAGCCTTGTAGCCGCAGCCGACGATGCAGAAGTCGCAGGTGACGTTCTGGACCTTGGCGTTCTTCGGCGGAATCGGCAGCTGGTCTGTTCCTCTTTTATAAGTCATGGCTTCCTCCCTCAGGCTAGAACATTGCGGGTGCGGCCGAAGATCAACTCGTCCACGCCGGTTGCATGAATGTCACCCTTCGCATCGACCTCGAGGGAGAACATCGGGAGATTCTGATTGGCGTGACCGAAAATCTGCTGCCCTTCCATCTCGGCGTCGAAACGCGAGTAATGGCCGGGGCAATTCAGGGTGCGGTCGCTGCCGTCGTAATTCAGCGGGTAACCCTTGTGCGGGCAAAGAACCGAGTAGGCGACGACATCGCCATCCGGCCCGGCGCCGCCGGGAACGCGCTTGCCAAGCTTCAGCAACACGCCGGGCGAATCGTCGTCCGGATAGGTGATATCCATGGGCGTGTTGACTTTGAGATTTTTGATGTTGCCAAGCATTTTGCCCGGATAGTCGACGCGGGCCGAACCCGCGGCCTTCGCCTTGCCGGGCCGGGCCACAACCGCCGCGGCGCC
>CAMYNJ010000062.1 GCA_947259795.1 uncultured Alphaproteobacteria bacterium
AGATTGCCGCGTTGATCATCTCGGATTGCCTTGTACACCGTTGACGCAATATACGGGGTGGGTGAAAAACGAACCATCGGACGGACCCGCCCGGCTCGCGGGCACGGCGGAACAGGAGGATCCATGCCGAGACTGACCCTACAACAGGCCAATACCATCGTCGACAAGGCAATCGAAAAAGCCCGCCAAACGGGTGCGCCGCCCATCGCCGTGGTCGTGCTCGACGACGGCGGCCATGTCAAGGCGGTCCAGCGCGAGGACGGGACCTCGATGTTCCGCGTCGACGCCGGAATCGGCAAGGCCTGGGGCGCCGTTGCGATGGACGAGGGCAGCCGAGGACTGGCGAAACGGGCCAAGGCCAACCCGGCGTTCTTCAATTCCCTCGCGGTGGCCTCCAACGGCCGCCTGCTGCCCAACCCCGACGGCGTGCTGATCCGCGAATCGGCCGGCGGGGCGATCCTCGGCGCCGTGGGAATCAGCGGCGACAAGGGCCCGATGGACGAGACCTTCGCCGTCGCGGGGATCGAGGCGGCGGGGCTGGTGGCGGACCCGGGGGAAGATTAGGATTTGCCCCGTGCCGGGCACAAGCCACGGCGCGGGATGGCCCTGGGATCGGTGTGCGGATTTCATATCCGCGCCGCATGGCGCGACGTGGCTCCCCCGTGCAGCGGCCACTCGACACCGCCGGGCGGGATGGCGACGGGATCGAGGGCGGGGCGAGGGGAGTCGGCTGGCGTCGAGTGGCAACAATTTTCCCCTCCGGAAACCCGCAGAAAACGCCTTTGCATGGGGTCGTTTCACGGGGTGGGCCGTTCGGGGGCCCGCCCGGGGCCGGCTACGGCGCCCGAAGGACGGCCACGGGCTTCCAGGTAGACCGTGCAATCCGTATCATGGCGGGTGCGCCCCGGCGGCGGGCCGGGCGGACGCGGCCGACAGGGGGGACAGGGGGATTTGCGGAGCCGGCGGGCGCCCGCGTCAGGGGGCCGGCCAGCGCCACAGGGCTGCGCATCGCAGATACGCAGCCCCGCTCCCGGCGCCATCCCGCTGGCCGGCGTCGAGTGGGTGGGGCGGCGCACCGGGCCGCAAAACATAAAAATGAAAAACGGGTTCATCCATTGAACCGGGCGGCGATGTGGGATACTGTTCGGCCAGGGAGACGGAACGTCGGCAGAGGCAGCGATGAGCGAGGGGACCCATGCACATCGGGCCCGAGGGCGCCCACGAGGCGGGCAGCGGCAACAACATCTTCGGGCCGGACGAAATGCCGGGGGTCGCCGCCGGCGCCCGGCATCAGTCTGGCCACCTCTTTCGGCCCGGTCCACGGTCCGGGGCCTATTCGCTTTATGCAAAATGTTATGATTTTCTGAAATTTGGACATATGCGGTGCGATGGTTAGAATATTGGTAATTCAGTCTGCCTGTACTGGGGTCCACCTTTGCGCGGCATGATTGAATTACTGACAGAGATGGAAAAACCCGTCTTGAGGTTAAGCAAAACTCGAACACTGGGAGGATAAGTTGAAGAAAATACCGGGTTACCAACGTGGCGGCATTCTCGGCGCCGTCGCGGCCGCAGTCGTGGCACTCACCGCTGGTGCCGCCAGCGCGGACTACCCTGACAAACCCATCACGTTCATCGTTCCCTACTCTCCGGGCGGCGGATCCGATCAGCAGGCACGCAGGCTCCAGCCCGGCCTTCAAAAGGAGCTCGGTGTCGAGATACGGATCGTCTACAAGACCGGCGGCGGCGGCGCGGTCGGCTTCAACGAGCTTTGGCGCTCCGAGCCGGACGGCTATACGATCAGCAACGTGGTCGTTCCGAACATCGTCGTCTCCGCCCAGGGCAAGGATGTCGGCTTCAAGCCGGGTGAATTTTCCTATGTCGGCATGACCGCAAGGGCGGTGGGCGTCATCCTGGTTCCCAAGGGCAGCGAGTTGAATACCCTTGATAAATTCGTCGCCGCCGCCAAGGCGAATCCGGGCAAGCTGACCTCAGCGGGCGTCGGCAACACCGGCGCGGCGCATCATGCCGAAATCACCGAACTCCTCGGGATCAGGACCACCTATGTCCCCGTCTCGGGCGGCGTCGGCAAGATGATGCCGATGCTGCAGGGCAAGCACGTCGATGCCGGCATCACGTCGTCCACGCATGCCGTCAGGCATCGCGCAACGGTCGACGCGATCGTCACCGCCGGGCCGGACGCCACGCTGCCGGGCGTTCCGAACGAACCGAAATGGTCGTACGCGACGACGTGGGGCGTTATGGCGCCTCCGGGCACGCCGGCGGATCGCATCGCGATTCTCAACGCTGCCTTGAACAAGGTGACCGCCGATCCGGAATTCACGGCAAATGTGGAAAAAGTCGGTCTGCGGCAATTGCGCATGACCCCGGCGGAAGCCAAGGCCTATGTCGATGCCGCGGTAAAGAAATATTCCAAATAGCGGCTTTGGGGATTACAGGCTGTCCTCGCATCGCAATTTTTGATGCCAGGGCAGCCTGTTTGCTTGGGCATGAAGCCGACGATCTCCCTAGAGCTTTTCAACTTTGTTTGGAGTCGCGCTTGTGCTGGCGGCGCGACCTCACCCTTCGAGACGGCGCTCCGCGCCTCCTCAGGGTGAGGGCACAGGCTTTGAAGCCTCATGCTGAGGAGGGCCGCCGGCCCGTCTCGAAGTATGAGGTCGCTCGATGCCGGCGCCGATTCCGCGCAAGCGGGAAATGCTCTAGTGTTTCACCTGCCCCCTGCGCGCGAGGGCGAACGCTGTCTCGTGCTGCCCGGATAACAAAAGCAGCAATGCTTTCAGGAGTATTCCAGTGATCGAAGGGCTAATGCAGGCGCTCCAGCCGTCCTACATTTTCTGGCTCACCATGGGAGTCATGATCGGCATGGTGGTCGGCACCCTTCCGGGCCTCACAGCCACCATGGGCACGGCATTGCTCGTCCCCTTTACATTTGCCCTGCCCACCGGCGCCGGCATCGCCATGTTGGGTGGCCTTTATGTTTGCGCGATGTTTTCCGACGCCATCCCGGCGGTACTCGTCAACACGCCGGGAACACCGGCGGCGATGGCCACCGGCTTCGACGGCCACCCCATGTGCCTGCAGGGACGCGGACATGAAGCCATCGTCGCAGCCTGCTTCAGTTCAGCTATTGGGACTCTCTTCGGTGCCACATGTTATCTGCTGCTCGCATGGCCGATGATCGCGGTCGCACTTAAATTCGGCCCCCCCGAGTTCTTCTGGCTGGGGGTTTTCGCCCTGACGATTATCGGTAGCCTGGCCGGCGACTCTATCTTGAAGGGACTCGCCGGTGGCGCGATCGGTCTGCTGATCAGCAGTGTCGGGATCAGTCACGGCAATGAAGTCGCGCGCTTCACCTTCGGCGTCCCGGAGCTTCGTGGCGGCGTGTCCCTGGTTGCGGGGCTGATCGGCGTCTTTGCCGTACCGCAGGTTCTTTCAATGGTCACCGAGTTGCGCAAAAAAGATTTCATCGCCGAATACGTACCCAAGCGCGGCGAAACCCTGAAGACGATATTGAAGGTGCTCGCGCATCCCGTGCACATCGTTCGCTCTGCGGTGATCGGCTCCTTCATCGGAATCCTGCCCGGCGCCGGCAGCCCCATCGCCGCATTGGTCTCATACAACGAGGCGGTACGCTGGAGTAAGGATAAAAGCAGATTTGGAAAGGGAGACCTGCGTGGCGTGACCGCGTCGGAGATCGCCAATAACGCAGCGGCTCCAGCGGCGATGATTCCGCTGGTCACGCTGGGTGTTCCCGGTTCCTCGCCCGCGGCAGTGATAGCCGGTGCACTGATGCTGCGGGGCCTGAACCCCGGCCCGGAACTTTTCCAGAGCGACGGAACACTCATCTATACCTTCGGTTGGTCCTTGATGCTGGCCGGGATTGTGACGTTCATCCTTGGCAGCCTGTTTGCACCGGTGTTGGCTCGAATCATCCGCATTCCTTTGCGGCTTCTGGCCCCCCTGATCATGCTGTTGGCCATGATCGGCGCCTATGCGATCCGAAACAATATCTTCGATGTTTACTTCATGCTCGGGCTCGGGGTGTTTGTTTTCCTCATCAAGCGGCTGGGTTTTCACCCCGGCCCGATCGGTCTGGGTTTGATTCTGGGTCCCATCATCGAACCCTCACTCGTACAGGCGATGTACATCGCCGATGCAACTTCAATCGGC
>CAMYNJ010000063.1 GCA_947259795.1 uncultured Alphaproteobacteria bacterium
GATTTGTCGCGCCCGACGAACAGCGGCACGATCATATGCGGGAATACCACAATGTCCCTGAGAGGAAGAACCGGGTATGTTACGCCGCGCGGGATTTCAAGCATAAGGCCTCTTGCATGGTTGTCCGCACCATATCTGGTGGGGATGTTATAGGGGAGCAGCCTATTAAGTGGCGCGCGCCCCCCCTTGTTCAAGCCCCCGCTTGCAACAAATCGATCACGGAATCAGGCGCTGGAGCCCATGTCCTCGCGACGGTCCGAATAAATGTGGAGCGGTTCCGCATTGCCCTCGACGACTTCCCGGTTGATCACGATTTCCTCCACGCCCTCCAGGCTCGGCAGATCGTACATCGGGTCGAGCAGGATCGCCTCCATGATCGAGCGCAGGCCGCGGGCGCCGGTCTTGCGGGTGATCGCCTTCTTGGCGATGCCGCGCAGCGCGTCCTCGGTCAGCTCCAGGCGGACATCCTCCATATCGAACAGCCGCTGATACTGCTTGACCAGCGCGTTGCGCGGTTTGGTCAGGATTTCAACCAGGGAATCTTCGTCGAGGTCTTCCAGGGTCGCGATGACCGGCAGACGGCCAACGAATTCGGGAATCAGGCCAAACCGCAGCAGATCCTCGGGCTCCACCCCGCGCAGGATTTCGCCGACCAGGCGGTCATCCGGGCCGTGCACGTCGGCGCCGAAACCGATGGAGGAACCGCGATGCCGGCCGGAGATGATCTTGTCGAGCCCGGCGAAGGCGCCGCCGCAGATAAACAGGATGTTGGTCGTATCCACCTGCAGGAATTCCTGCTGCGGATGCTTGCGGCCGCCCTGCGGCGGCACGCTGGCGACCGTGCCTTCCATGATCTTCAGCAAGGCCTGCTGCACACCCTCGCCCGACACGTCGCGGGTGATGGAGGGGTTGTCGGACTTGCGGCTGATCTTGTCGACCTCGTCGATATAGACGATGCCGCGCTGCGCGCGCTCGACATTGTAGTCGGCGGACTGCAGCAGCTTGAGAATGATGTTCTCGACATCCTCGCCGACATAGCCGGCCTCGGTCAGCGTCGTCGCGTCGGCCATGGTGAAGGGCACGTCGAGGATGCGCGCCAGCGTCTGCGCCAGCAGCGTCTTGCCGCAGCCGGTCGGCCCGATCAGGACGATGTTGGATTTCGCCAGTTCCACATCGTTGTTCTTGCCGCCATGGGCGAGGCGCTTGTAATGGTTATGCACCGCGACCGACAGCACGCGCTTGGCGTGGTTCTGCCCGATCACATAATCGTCCAGCACGCCCTGAATTTCCGCCGGCGTCGGAACGCCGTCGCGGGACTTGGAGATCGCCGATTTGTGATCCTCGCGGATGATATCCATGCAGAGTTCGACGCATTCATCGCAGATGAATACCGTCGGACCTGCGATCAGCTTGCGGACCTCATGCTGGCTCTTACCGCAGAACGAGCAGTACAGGGTATTCTTGGAGTCGCCTCCGGCGGACTTCGTCATCGAATGCCATCCGTTTCGTTAACCCGGCCGGGCCATGTTACAGAAAGGTCGGGTATACCGACAGTCCGAAAAAGCATATCCCAGCCATTTTAATATAGGTTTAACGCTGTTTGCGCCAATCCCGTTAAAAAAAGCCCCGAAACGGCATGAAAATTCCCATCGGCGGATAAGGTTGTTGCTCCATCCGGCGGGGCAATGCCTATTCGTCAGCCTTCTTGCCTCCCGATTCACCAGATGATTCGGACGCTGGACGCTTACTGACCACTTCGTCGATCAGGCCGAAATCCTTCGCTTCTTCCGGCGTCAGGAATTTATCGCGCTCCACGGCATTCTCGATCGTCGCCAGATCCTGCCCGGTATGGTGCACGAAAATCTCGTTCAGGCGCTGGCGCACCGCCAGAATTTCCTTGGCGTGAATTTCGATGTCCGTCGCCTGCCCCTGGAAGCCGCCCGACGGCTGGTGAATCATTACCCGGCTGTTGGGCAGCGAGTAGCGTTTGCCCTCGGCGCCGGCCGCCAGCAGCAGGGCGCCCATGGATGCCGCCTGCCCAATTACCACGGTGGATACGTCCGACCGGATATATTGCATGGTGTCGTAGATCGAAAGGCCCGACGTCACCACGCCGCCCGGCGAATTGATATAAAAGGAAATGTCCTTGCCCGGGTTCTCCGATTCCAGGAACAGCAGCTGCGCGCTGATCAGGCTGGCGACGCCATCATGCACCTGCCCCGTCAGGAAAATAATCCGCTCCCTGAGCAGGCGTGAATAGATATCGTAGGACCGCTCGCCCCGGCTGGTCTGCTCGACCACGATGGGAACAAGCGTATTCATATAGATATCGTTGGGATCCGACATTCCGTCCTGACCTTTTCTGCTTGCGTTACTACCCGACCGGTCTCTCTATTTGGCCTTCGCCGGGGCCGGTTTCTTCTTCGCATCCGCTTTCTTCTTCGTGTCGGCGGATTTTGAAGCGGCAGGCTTCGAAGCGGCGGCCTTCTTGCCGCCCGCTTTGGGCGATTTGGCTTTCTTGCCGGCGCCCTTCTTTTCCCTGCTCTCCGCCTCGGCCTGCTCGGCGGCGATCAGGTCTTCCATCGTGCCGGCCTTTTCCTTGACCCTGGCCATCTCCAGCACGAAATCGACGACCTTGTTTTCGAACAGCGGCGCCTGCAGTTCCGCGCGCGCCTGCGGATTGTTCTGGTAGTGCTCGACAACCTCGCGCTGATGACCCTGATAGCGCTGGGCCTCGGCCATTATCGCACGATTTACCTCTTCCGCCGAGATCTCGACGCCATTACGACGGCCGACCTCGTTCAGCAGCAGGCCCAGGCGAACCCGCCGCTCGGCAATAGCCCGGTAGTCCGACTTCAACTCGTCGTCGGTCTTGTCGACATCGTCTTCGTCGATCTGGCCCTGCTCGCGCGCTTGCTCGAACTGCTGCCAAATGGCATCGAATTCAGCATCGACCATGCCGGCCGGAACCTCGAAATCATGCAGTTCGGAAAGCTTGTCGAGCAGGCGGCGCTTCAGGCTGGTGCGCGACATGGCGGCATATTCGCCTTCCAGATTGCCCTGCACTGCCTCACGCAGCTTCGAAAGATTCTCGAAGCCCATATTGGTCGCCATGTCATCATTGACGGCGGCATCCTTGTATTCGCGGATTTCCGTGACCGTAACCTCGAAGCTGGCGTCCTTGCCGGCCAGGCCCGGCGCGTTATAGTCCTCCGGGAAGGTCACCTTGACGTCGGCCTTGTCGCCCGGCTTCGCGCCGACCAGCTGTTCCTCGAAGCCCGGGATGAACTG
>CAMYNJ010000064.1 GCA_947259795.1 uncultured Alphaproteobacteria bacterium
GCCGCGGCACCGATCAGCAGGACCGAGGGGAGCCCCTGCCAACCCACCCAGGCGCCGGCGGCGGCGAACAGCTTGACGTCGCCGAGCCCGAGGCCTTCGCGCCCTCTCATGCGCTGATAGGCCCAGGCGATAGCGCCGAGGCTGGCCGCCCCGGCGACGACGCCAGCCATGTGGTGCACAAGCCCGCCCGCCGACGCCAGCGCTGCGACCACCAGCCCGGCCGGGATCAGCGGCAGGCTCAAAACGTCCGGCAGAAACATGTGGCGCTGGTCGATCACGGCGAGCACAAGCAGCGTCCAACCGAGGCCGGCCGAGGCCCAGGCTAGCCAGCCCGGCACCACCAGAACGCTCCACAGCGCCACGCCCAGCGCCGCCAGTTCGATGCCGGGATGGACCCATGCCAGCGCCGCCCGGCAATGACGGCAGCGGCCGCCGCTGGCAACCCAGCTGAACAGCGGAACCAGGTCGAGCGGGCCGAGCGCCGCCCCGCATCTGCGGCAGCGCGAGCGCCCCAGAACGACGGTCTCGCCCGCCGGCAATCGCTCGATCAACAGGCCGAGAAAGCTGCCGACGAAAGGCGACGCGAGCAGCAGAATCACTGCGCTGGGTGAGATGACCTGGCCCATCGCGCGATCATTGCAGAACGGTTTGGCGCGGGGAAGCGCCGGCTGCCCGGCGCGGTGCCGGCGGCCTTTCCCGGCGCCGCAAAACACCCTATTCTGGGCGGCGATGATCCGCACAAAACAAGCGATGTGGAAACCATACACCCTGGCCCGCCAGCGCGGCCTGGCGCTTGTCGTGGTGCTGTGGGCCGCCGTGCTGCTGGCGCTGATCGCCGGCGGCGTCACCCGGGTGTCGCGCGCCGATCTCAACCTCGCCCGAAACCTTGAGGAGAGCACGCGGGCCGAACTGGCGGCCGACAGCGCGCTGCGGACGGCGATCTACATGATCGTCAATGGTGGCCCGGAAGCATGGAATATCGATGGAACAGTCTATGCCTGGCGCTTCGGCGACGCCGAGGTGCGTGTGCGGGTGACGGACGAGTTGGGACGGATCGATATCAACGCCGCGCCGGCCGATTTGCTGTCGGCGCTGTTCGTGGCGGCGGGCACTGTGCCGGGGGATGCGACCGGGTTGGCCGAGGCGGTGGAAGAATTTCGCAATCAGGACGTCGAAGATACCGACATTGCGGATACGGGGCGGCCGCCGCGCGGCGCGGAAGCGCGTTTTGCACTGACCGACGAACTGCAGCGGGTCCCTGGCATGTCGCAGGTGCTTTACAACCGGATCGCCCCCGCCATCACCGTTTACACCGCGAGAGCCTCGCCGAAAATCGAGGCGGCGTCACCTCTGGTGCTTGCCGCGATCGAGGGGCGCGAATTCGTCGAGCCGGAAGACGTGGAGGATATCGCGGCGAGCGACGAGACTCAGGCCCTGGATGACCGCCCGGCCGCTCTGGGCGAGCCGGCTGAACCGGCGAAGGGTTTTTCCGGTCTCCTTCGTGTTGAGGCCGAAGGGCTGAGCGCCGGCGGTTCCCATTTTGCCCGCGAAGCGGTGATCGTGCTCAGCCGCCGCAAGGCGCTTGCCTATCGGCTTCGCCTGTGGCGGCGCGGTGCCCGGGCGTTGTTTCCTGTCCCGGAGGACGCGCGCTGAAGGGGATCGATCCGGCGCCATCGGTTCCTGCCCGCCTCGCACTACCGAACATAACGCTCGTCAACATCCCAGACCTCGCCCTGTCCGCGCATCATCCGGTTGCGCGCAAATCAATGCGCTCAGAGAGTCATACTATCCGTTTTGACGAGATATTTAGAGGTATTAAGCCAGTTCATTCTACTCTCGAACAATTAAATTAGAATTTTCTAAAGTAAATTTTGCGCCCATGGAATATCGATTATTTAAAAATGATCTGCATCAATTACAGCTGCCTGTAATTGTGTTACCATAAATGTTGCGAGCATTGATCTACACAAGTCAGTGGCACATTTTTTACGACTATAGCAGCCGCATGGCGGGGTAATATCGATGCTGGCGCCGACCGACCCCGGGGAGGATCGGGGCGACCAGGGGAACGCCGATCAAGGTGACACCCGCCGGTTTTCCAATCCGCAAATGCTGTTGGGGGTATGCAGATGCCTATCCTGCGGAAGCAAATTTTGTCGCGCCTTTCATCGCTGATCCGCCGCGATGTCAGCGTCCGCGCTTTGGCGCTGACGGCTGTCATTGCCGGTCCATGCGCCACGAGCGCCCTGGCCAGTCGGTCGCGTTCAACCCGCTCGGCAACCTGCCGGACAGCATCTTCAAGAGCCATGCCCTGTTCGCGATGCGGGCTGATCCTGGCGTGATTTCAACAACGCGAACGGGGAGGAATCCAAAGTCCGTTTCCGACGGATAAAATCAAGGGAGGATAAAATGTATCGGCATTTCACGAAGCTGACCCTTGCGGGGCTTTCGCTCCTGCTTGGCCTCGCTGTCGTCTTGCCGGGTTCTGAGGCTTCGGCCAAGGAAATCAAGATCTGGACGGTTGACTGCAGCGATCCGGAGCAGACCATCGCGAACGCGTTGTCGCACGCCAAGCCGGATCGCGTCGATGAGATTCACTTCACCGGACTCTGCGAAGAGATTCTGGATATCGACATGGATCATGTCACATTTGCAGGCGACGGTGTCGGCGAGATTATGGGACACGTCTCGATCTCTGGCGCGAGCAATGTGATTTTGGATGGCTTCGAACTTACCGTTGCTGATGCCGATACCGGTGTAGAGGCCTCTATGGGTGCCTCGGTCAGGATCACAGGTGTTACCATTGATGGCGGGGAGCCGGAAACAATCGGGATATTTGTTACGAATGGATCCGTTGCCCGCATCGAAAATGCACATGTCACAATGCTCGGCGAAGATGCTGAGGCCTTGCAGGCGCGGGACGGCGGAATGGTGCGCCTGGGAGGAGGAAATAATCTGACTGGAGGGCCTGATGGAGGGGGGTTGCGGTCACGGATCACGCCACTTTAATCCAGGGCAGCTCGGAACTTGATACGATTAATGGAGAATTGGAAATCACGGGGATGAGTTACGCTCTGGTCCGTAGGATCGACATCAATGGGAACGTCGACATAAATAGACACTCCGGTCTGCGGCTCAGAGACGATGACAATCGAGCGGGGGCAGAGACCCCCTTTAGGACGATATCGGGATCGGTTTCCATCAGAAAGGATTCTTATGCCTATCTGGAAGGCAGAAGAGAAAGACCTGTGGTCATTAATGGTGGGACTGTCGACTGTACCGATACTG
>CAMYNJ010000065.1 GCA_947259795.1 uncultured Alphaproteobacteria bacterium
CCAGAAGCAGCGCTATCTGCCCAAGCTGATTTCCGGCGAGCATGTCGGCGCGCTGGCGATGAGCGAGCCGGGCGCGGGCTCCGACGTGGTGTCGATGAAGCTGCGGGCCGAGAAAAAGGGCGACCGCTATGTGCTGAACGGTACCAAGATGTGGATCACCAACGGACCGGATGCGGAGGTGCTGGTGGTCTACGCCAAGACCGACCCGGCGGCGGGATCGCGCGGCATCACCGCCTTCCTGATCGAGAAGGGTTTCAAGGGTTTCTCGACGGCGCAGAAGCTGGACAAGCTGGGCATGCGCGGCTCAAACACCTGCGAGCTAGTGTTCGAGGATTGCGAGGTGCCGGCGGAGAATTTGCTGGGCGAGGAGGGGCGCGGCGTCAATGTGCTGATGTCCGGCCTCGACTACGAGCGCGCTGTGCTGGCCGCCGGGCCAACCGGCATCATGCAGGCCTGCATGGATGTCGTGATGCCCTATGTCCATGAACGCAAACAATTCGGCCAGGCAATCGGCGAGTTCCAGCTGATGCAGGGCAAGCTGGCCGACATGTACACCACGATGAACGCGACCAAGGCGTATGTGTATGCGGTGGCCAAGGCCTGCGACCGCGGCCGCACCAGCCGCAAGGACGCCGCCGGGGCGATCCTCTACGCAGCGGAAAAGGCCACCTGGATGGCGCTGGAAGCGATCCAGGCGCTGGGCGGCATGGGATACGTCAACGAGTCCCCAACGGGCCGCCTGCTGCGCGACGCCAAGCTCTACGAGATCGGCGCGGGGACGAGCGAGATTCGGCGCATGCTGATCGGCCGGGAGCTGTTCGAGGAGACGCGATAAATATCAAGATATATAACTAATAATTGACAGTTATAGTTAGTTACTGTATGTATCAACAAACATGACGATCTATCATCCGAATCGAGATTGGAGGTTGATATGGTTAAGACCCTCAGCGCTGACCAAAAACGCAGAATGGACGAGGTGGCAAAAGATGCGCCAACCAAATCTGCTGCCATACGGGCTTTGTGGCGCGCGGGATTAGAGCGTGCGGATATAGCTCGTTATCTTGGTATTCGTTACCAGCACGTTAGGAATGTGATCGTGCAGGCGGAATCTGCCGGTGATGGAGGCGCCAATGCACTTCGGGAAGGAGGGCAGGCCGAATTCCTGCAACAGACCAAGGCCGACCGGATCAGGGCGCTGGACGCCCAGGGCATGAGCCGCGCCGACATCGCAAGGGAACTGGGTATCAGTTACCAGCATGTATACAATACGCTGAAGGCCGCGCCCGTCAGGCCGGAGACAGTGATTGTCGGTCCGGACGGGCGGATCGTTATCCCCGTGCAGTATCGGCGGGCTCTTCAGATCGAACCGGGCGACGAGGTTCGCTTGAAGATGGAGAATGGAGAATTGCGGATCATCGGGAGAAAGGCCGCCGTCGAGCAGGCGCAGGCGCTCGTGCGCAAATTCGTGCCGGAGGGGGTTAGTCTTTCCGACGAGTTGATTGCAGAACGCCGTGCGGAAGCGGCAAGGGAAAATGGCGCATAATGGCGGTGCTGGATGCGTCGGCCGTTCTGGCGCTTCTCAATAACGAACCGGGTTCGGCGAAGGTGGCCGCGGCGTTGAACGGTGCCTCCATTTCCGCGGTAAATCTTGCCGAGGTCGCCGCCAAGCTCTCGGACTACGGCATGGCCCAAAGTGACATTGAGAAAGCTCTCGGAAATTTGGCTCTGCGGATACTTCCGCTCGATGAGGCGGGGGCGTTTGCATCGGCTGCTTTGCGTCAGCCAACCCGGGCAAGCGGGTTATCGTTGGGGGACCGTTGCTGCCTGGCGCTTGGTCAGGCCTTCGGCGATTCGGTTTTGACGGCCGATCGGGCCTGGGTCACTTTGAAACTGGGTATCACGGTTACCGCCATCAGGTGAGGCAGGAGACGAAACAATGGCGCTGGAAATGCGGCCGATTTGCGAGAAATGCGAGGCTGAGCTTGGTCATGAGGCCGAGGCGCATATCTGTTCCCATGAATGCACTTTTTGTGGACCCTGCACGGAAACGATGAATCATGTCTGTCCGAATTGCGGCGGTGAACTGGTGCGGCGTCCGCGGCGGAAAACGGAGGGTTGAGGCGATGAGCGACAAGGCTAAACCCGCGGCGATCGATCCGCAAACGGTGGAGCCGCATACCGGCTCCGGCTATCCGGCGCCGTTCGATGCGGATTGCGCGCGGCGCGAGAAGCGGCGGCTGGGCGATGCGTTCGGGCTGACGCAGTTCGGGGTGAACCTCGTCCGCCTGTCGCCGGGGCAGTGGTCCTCCCAGCGCCACTGGCACAGCCGCGAGGACGAGTTCGCGATGGTGCTGGAGGGCGAGCTCGTGCTGGTCACCGATGCCGGCGAGCAGATTGTCGGGCCCGGCATGGTGATGGGGTTCAAGGCGGGCGTGGCGGACGGGCATCATCTGGTCAACCGCTCGGATGGCGTCGCGGTCTATCTCGAGATCGGCACGCGCGACCCCCTGGACGAATGCGGCTATCCCGACATCGACATGCTGCTGCGCATCGTCGACGGGCAGGCCCGCTTCGTCCACAGGGACGGCACGCGGTATCCGGAATGAAGAACAAGGCGAAATTGGCGCTTAATCCCTGGCATGTCGAAGCACATGTCGGCACGGATTACCCGCCTCCGCACGATGCGCTTTGCAGCCATGTCGAGCGGCGCGTGCTCGGCGACCGCTTCGGGCTGACCCAGTTCGGGGTGAACCTGGTGCGGCTGCCGGCGGGGCAGGCCTCGGCCCAGCGGCACTGGCATCATCGGGAAGACGAGTTCGTCATGGTGCTGCGCGGCAATCTGACGCTGGTCACTGATGCCGGCGAGCAGGAGGTCGGCCCTGGCATGGTGGCGGGCTTCCCGGCGGGCGTGGCGGACGGCCACCATCTGGTGAACAAAGCGGCCGAGGATGCGGTCTATCTCGAGGTCGGCACGCGCGCCGAGCTGGAGCAGTGCGACTATCCCGACATCGACCTGCATTACGAGCAGGACGAGGACGGGTGGCGGTATCTTCACAAGGACGGGACGCCCTACGATGACTGAGGCGCCGGCATCCCATGTCGAGCCGGATATGCGCGCGGCGATCACGCAGCGCCTGACGCAAGTCGAGGCGCGGCACGATGTGCGCGTGCTCTACGCCGCCGAATCCGGCAGCCGCGCCTGGGGTTTTCCCTCGCCGGACAGCGACTACGACGTCCGCTTCATCTATG
>CAMYNJ010000066.1 GCA_947259795.1 uncultured Alphaproteobacteria bacterium
CCGCTGCCCTACAAGGTCATCACCATCGCCAGCGGCGTTGCCGCCCTCAATCCCCTGGTCTTCGGCCTGGCGTCGCTGACCAGCCGCGGGCTTCGCTTTTTCATGGAGGCCGTGCTGCTCTACTGGCTGGGGCCGCCGGTCCGCACGTTCATCGAGAAGCGTCTGGAGCTTGTCACCCTTGGCGTATTTGTGCTTGGACTGGCAGGTTTCATCGCCGTAAAATACCTTTTTTGATTCATAAGGAAAACTGATGCGCACCTCCCCCAACACGATCCCGGGCTTCATCCTGCTGGTCACAGTGGGCGTGCTTTCGGCGGCTTACAGCGCGCAGTATATTGGCGGTCTGCGGCCCTGCATCCTGTGCCTGTACAGCCGCATCCCCTGGTTCATCGCCGGCGGGCTGATGCTGGTGACCATCCTCATGCACTTTTCGGGCCCCGGGCGCAGGGGCATCCTTCTGCTGACCGGCCTGGTCATGCTGGCGGGCACCGGAATCAGCGTCTACCATGTCGGCGTCGAGCAGGGCTATTTCCAGCCGCCAGCGGCCTGCAGCGCGCAGGACATTCCGGCGAATCTGGAGCAGCTGAAGGCGCTGCTGGGGACCGCTGCGGCGCCGCGCTGCGACGAGATTCCGTGGGAGATGTACGGGATTTCGCTGGCCGGCTTCAATGTCCTCGCCTCCTTCGCGATGGCGCTGGCCGCATTCATCGGCATAAGGAGGGCATGATGGGCGCGGGCCGGACGGCCGGAGAGTCCGGCGCAGGGCCACGCTGGCTGCCGGGCGACCCGAAGGGCAGCGCCATGATCGACCGGATCGTGCGGGTCGACCATGCCGGTGAATACGGCGCAACGCGAATATACGCGGGCCAGCTTGCAGTGCTGGGGCGGAACCATCCGGCGGCCGCAGAAATCCGGCGCATGGCCGAGCAGGAAGAACGGCATCTCGAGGCCTTCGAGAAGTTGATCGTGGAGCGCCGCGTGCGCCCCACCGCGCTTGCGCCGCTGTGGCACGTCACCGGGTTCGCGCTGGGCGCCGCCACGGCAGTGCTCGGCAAGCGCGCCGCCATGGCCTGTACCGTCGCGATCGAGGAGACGATCGACGCGCATTATGCCGATCAGGCCGAAGCGCTGGAGGGGCTGCCGGAGGAAGCGGAACTGAAGGCGATTGTCGAGGAATTCCGCGCCGACGAGCTGGAACACCGCAACACCGCGCTGGCGCACGGCGCCGAAGGGGCGCCCGGATATCCGGTCCTCTCGGCCGCCATCAAGGCCGGCTCCCGCCTCGCCATATGGCTTTCGGAACGGGTATAGGATTTCCGGTCGGAAACGTCACCACGGGATCGCAGGCGCCGCAAGCGCTTGCGGTCAGTACGGATCCAGCTCGGTATCCCAGTACAGGAAGTCGCGCCAGGACTCGTGCAGGAAGTTCGGCGGGAAGGACCGGCCGTTCTCCTGCAACTGCCACGTCGTCGGCCGGTACGGCAGGCGCCGCGGCATCATCCGGCATTCCCGCGGCATCCGGCTGCCCTTGCTCAGGTTGCAGGGCCCGCATGCGGCCACGACGTTTTCCCACGTCGTCCGCCCGCCGCGAGAGCGGGGCACCACGTGGTCGAAGGTCAGATCATGGGTCGGTGAAGCCTCGCCGCAATACTGGCAGATGAAGCGGTCGCGCAGGAACACGTTGAATCGCGTAAATGCCGCACTACGCTTGGTCGGGACATATTCCTTCAGCGAGATGACGCTGGGCAGGCGCATCTGCATGGAGGGCGAATGAACCTTCAGATCGTATTCGGAAACGATATTGACGCGTTCGAGGAATACCGCCTTTACCGTTTCCTGCCAGGGCCACAACGACAAGGGGAAGTAGCTGAGCGGCCGGAAGTCGGCGTTCAGCACCAATGCAGGGCAAGTGTGCGGTTCTACGGTCATCCTTCTGTCTTCGTCTGCGGCAGCCGGGATTTGCGTCCCGGCACGCGCATTGTAGATAGCCGACGGTTAAGGTAATTACAAGATATCGTGGCTTTTGAGACAATTACGGCATGATGGCCGCGTCGCCCGAGCGTCCGGCCGGGATTTCGGCGGGTCCAGCTCCCGGCCGCCACATCGAGAGGAGCCGGTGCTACCGCCCCGACCATGAATAGTAATGCCAGAGCAACAGCGCGGCAGGGCCCCGCCAGGGACGCCAGGCCTCGGCGATTTCCGTGAGCCCGCTGCGATTCGGGCGTGCGTCGAGCCGCTTGAGCCGCTGCGCGCCGATCATCAGGGCGAGGTCATCGGCCGGGAAGGCGTCCGGCCGGCCGAGCGCAAACAGCAGATAGATTTCGGCGCTCCAGCGACCGATGCCCTTGAGCCGGACAAGTTCATCCACGACGTCCTCGTCGGGCCGACTGGCCAGACCGTCGAGATCGATGGCGCCGTTCGATACGGCCTCGGCCAGACTGCACGCGTAGCTCGCCTTCTGGCGGCTGAGGCCGACGGCGCGCAGCGCATCCTCGTCGAGCGCCAGCACCGCATCCGGCGTGACCGAGCCGGCCGCCTCTTCCAGCCGTCCCCAGACCGTCGCCGCGGCGGCTTTGGAAATCTGCTGCGAGACGATCGCGCCGAGAAGGGCCTCGAAACCGGCCTCGCGGCGGCGCAGGGCGGGCGGCCCGGTCTCTGCGAGCACCCGCGCGACGTCGTCGTCCAGGGCGGCCAGCGCTTCGAGCCCTTCGGCCAGCAAGTCGTGATCGAGGACGGGATGTGGCGCCATGGCGCCAGCCTACCCCAGGCCGGCCTCGTGCAAAAGAGGCTCCAGCGAGGCATGGATGTTCGGCGAAGTATTGCGAATGAACGCCAGCAGCGCCGTTTCGTTTTCGTGCAGGACGCCGTCGCGCTTGACGCGGCTGATCAGCCAACGAGCCTCTTCCTCGTCGATCGTCTCGCGTTCGTAGGCGATCTTCGCCTCCCGCGCTTCGCCATCGAGGTCGCGCTCACGAATGGGCCCCTCCATCGCCTTCATCGCCATTCGGAAGCGCGCGCCCAGGTCCACCTGGCCGGAGCCCAGCTTGAGGCTTTCGGAGCCGACCTGCCCCAACAGATTGAACATGCCGCGCCGCTCCTTCAGCCATTCCTCGCGTCGCAGCACTTCCTCTGCCGATGGCGGCGGGGTGTGCGGCCGCGGGAACATCAGATGATTGCCGACGGCGTAGACGAAGAGCTCCTTCCAGGACGGATGGTTCTCGGACTCG
>CAMYNJ010000067.1 GCA_947259795.1 uncultured Alphaproteobacteria bacterium
TTGGAGGGAATCGCCGCCATCGCGCCGAGCCATCCCGGCACCTCGCCCGGCGGCGATACCCGTGAAAGCCGGACGCCGTTGGTATAGTGCCGGTCGGTATTGGTCAGCTGGGTAAAGAAGTCGTTTTCGATCTGGAACACCCATGTCGGCGATTCATTTTCGGCGGCATGGGCGGGCGCGGCGCCAACGGATATGCTCCCCGCGATCAGGGCGAATAATACGGCGATACAGGGTATCTGGCACATGCCGGTAGGCTCCGGGTTCGAATTCGCACCTATCTAAAGCGGTGCCCTGGAATCCGCAAGTTGGCGGGGCCCGCTATGAGGCATTCTCCGCCGCCGCCTTCATTGCCTCGCGCAGGACGTCGGCATCCCCGATATGGTTGGCGAGCAGCAGGATGAGGCGGGCGTTGAGCTGGCGGCTCTGCTCGTCGGTCAGGCCGCGGTGCAGGTCTATAAGGCCCTGGTAGAAATCGTCCGGTCGCGCGATGTTGGGCTCCGTGTTCAGCTTCATTGTGTCCTCCCTCAACGCGCCAGCGCGCGGTTCAGTGCCGCCCTGACCTTTGCCTCGTCGAAACGACGCCAGCGAGCGGCGACGTGCTGGTCGGGCCGGATCAGATAGGCGGTGCCCGGCTTGCCGTCATAGCGCTGCGCCACAAGGCCCTCTGCGTCGTCGAAGTCGGTGCCGGCCGCCAGCGGTTCGATTTCGATACCGTCCACCCCCAACGGCGCTTCGAGCGGCGCCTTGCCGAAGCACAACAGGGTGAACCGGCTGCCCAGCAGACCCAGCAGCCAGCCGGGTTCGCCATTCTTGTTCACCGGCGCATCGGCGCAGGGGCTGCCGGGCGCCATGGCGCTTTCGAATTTGTCTTCGTCATGCGTGTTGAGACTCGATTCCGCATATTGGGCCGGCACCGACAGGCGACCGCTGTTGACCAGCCTGCGGGCGAAGGGATGGTTCCCGGCAAGGTCCAGCACCGCGTCGCGGAACGCGCGGCTCATATCGCTTTTGGGCGTGATGAAATCGGTGGAGCGGGTCGAATTCAGCAGGTTTTCCTTCGCCGCGTGGACGCGCTCCGCATCGTAGCTGTCCAGCAGCGCCTCGGGGGCCTTGCCCTCGATCACCGCCTTCAGCTTCCAAACCAGATTATCCGTATCCTGCACGCCGGAATTGGCGCCGCGCGCGCCGAAGGGCGAGACCTGATGCGCCGCGTCGCCGACGAACAGCACGCGGCCGTGGCGGAAGCGGTCCAGCCGCCGGCACTGGAAGGTGTACACGGACACCCATTCCAGCTCGAATTCCGTGTCCTCGCCCAGCATGGCCTTGAGCCGGGGAATGACGCGCGCCGGCTTTTTCTCGGCCTCCGGGTCGGCGTCCGCCCCCAACTGGAAGTCGATGCGCCAGACATTGTCCGCCTGCATGTGCAGCAGCGTCGACTGCCGGCGATGGAAGGGCGGGTCGAACCAGAACCAGCGCTCCGGCGGGAAGTCCGCCTTCATCACCACGTCGGCGATCAGGAAGCGGTCGTTGAAGGCCTGGCCCCTGAATTCCAGGCCGAGCTCGTGGCGGACGAGGCTTTTCGCGCCGTCGGCGGCGATCAGCCAGTCGGCCTCCAGATCGTAGGCGCCCTCCGGCGTTTCGACGGAAAGCCGTACATGGTCGTCCGCGGGCGCGACCCCGGTCACCTTCTCGCGCCAGCGGATGTCTACGCCCAACTCCCCGGCGCGGCGGACCAGGTATTCCTCCAGGTAATATTGCTGCAGATTGATGAACGCGGGCATCCTGTGGCCGTCTTCGGGCAGCAGGTCGAACCGGTAGATTTCGCGGTCATGGCGGAACACCTTGCCGGTCTTCCAGATCACGCCCTTGTCGACCATCGGCGCCGCGCAGCCCAGCCGGTCCCAGATCTCCAGCGCCCGCTTCGCATAACACACAGCGCGGCTGCCGACGCTGACCGTCCTGTCCTCGTCGAGCACGACGACGGCCACGCCCTGCATCGCAAGGTCGATCGCCGCGGTCAGGCCGACCGGCCCGGCGCCGACGATGATGACGGGATGGCGCCGGATCGGCCCGCTTTCCTGGTCGGCCGAACGGCGGTACGCAAATTCCGGGTAGTCGTAGGTCTTCAGCATGCCCGCAATTACACCGCATTCGCTCGCCAAAGGGAACTATACGGCGTCACCGGCGTGGTTTGTATGCCCGGACATGCTGGTCTATAGCGCCGAAGATCGACTTGCCGTCGCCGTCGAACATTTCGATCCGCACATGGTCGCCAAAGCGCATGAACGGCGTTTGCGGCGCGCCGTGCTCGATGGTTTCCAGCGCCCGCTTCTCGGCGATACAGCTGGAGCCCTTGCTGCGGTCGTAGTTGGAGACCGTGCCCGAGCCGACAATCGTGCCGGCGCAAAGCGCGCGAGTCTTCGCCGCATGGGCGATCAGCGTCGGGAAGTCGAAGGTCATGTCGACGTGGCAGTCGACGCGGCCGAATTCGGCGCCGTTCAGGTGTGTCACCAGCGGCAGATGGATCGTCGCACCGTCCCAGGCGTCGCCCAGCTCATCCGGCGTCACGGCGACCGGCGAGAACGCGCCGGCCGGCTTGCTCTGAAAGAAACCGAATCCCTTTGCCAGTTCGCCGGGAATCAGGTTTCGCAGGCTCACATCGTTGGCCAGCATGATCAGCTTGACGTGTGTGCCGGCCGCATCTGCCGGGGTTCCCATTGGGACATCGTCGGTCACGACGGCGATTTCGGCCTCGAAGTCGATGCCCCAGTCCTCCGATTCCAGGCGGATGTCGTCGCGCGGCCCGAGGAACCCGTCGGACCCGCCCTGATACATCAGCGGCTCGGTCCGGAAGCTGTCCGGCAAATCCGCGCCGCGCGCCTTGCGCACCAGCTCCACGTGGTTGACGTAAGCCGATCCGTCCGCCCACTGGTAGGCGCGGGGCAGGGGCGACAGGGCCCTGGCCTGGTCGAAGGACGGGGCGTCCCGGACCGCGCCAGAGTTCAGGTCCTGATAGATGTCGCGCAGCGGCGCGGCCATCGAATCCCAGCGGTCCAGCGCCGCCTGCATTGTCGCGGCCCCGTCCGATACCTTCACGCAGCGCGACAGGTCGCGGGAGACGACGACCAGCTCGCCGCTGCGGGTGCCGTCCTTCAGCGTCGCGAGCTTCATGTCAGCCGGATCTCAACTCTTCCAGGAATCGGCATAACCCTCCCATTCGACGCC
>CAMYNJ010000068.1:0-9405 GCA_947259795.1 uncultured Alphaproteobacteria bacterium
CCTCGATCAGGGTCGGCCCTTCGCCGGCTCGCGCCCGCTCCACCGCCTCGCGGGCCGCGTTATAGACCTGCAGCACGTCCTGGCCGTCCACCACCACGCCCGGGATTCGATAGGTCCTGGCCGCGTCGGCGATATCCTTCATCGGGCAGGAATATGAATAGTGGGCATATTGGTGATAGAGGTTGTTCTCCAGCACATAGATGAACGGCAGATCGAGCAGCGCCGCGTTGTTAAGCGTGCCATGAAAGGCCGGCGTGGCGTAAGTGCCGTCGCCGCCGAAGACCACGGACACCTGCTTGCTGCCCCTTGCCCGGATGCCGAAGGCCGAGCCCGCGGCCATCACCAGGCCGGGACCGATCATGCCGTCGGCGCCCATGAAGCCGACGGACTTGTCGGCGATATGCATTTCCGCGGCATAGCCCTTGTTAAGGCCGGTGGCCCGAAAGTCGTTCTCGGCGCACATCTTCTTCATGTCGACGCCCTTGGCGAGGGCGTGTCCGCTTGGCCGGTGCGTGCTGTACACCAGGTCCACCTCTTCGAAGGGTCCGGTGTTGCGCAGCGCCGAGCAGACCCCGACGGCTACGGCCTCCTGGCCGGCGTAGAAGTGGTTGTATCCGCGGTATTTGGGATCGGTGAGCATCTTGTCCGCTTGCGTCCGCTCATGCCAGCGAATGCGGAGAATGCCGGTGAACATCTCTTTCAGCTTTTCGTCCGAAAGATCTTTTGCCCAGAAGCCGATTTCCCCGTCCGCCCAGGAAAACTGGCTGCTCAGCGACACCGCCGCGCCCGCGCCGGCGACGGTTTTCAGGAAAGTTCGTCTGGTAGTCGATGGAGTCGGTTTGCTCTTCCGCGACTCCTGCGGAAGTTCGGTATCATACGCCATGGCTGTTCCTCCAGTTGAAATGGCGGCAATCAGCGCGTGGGAATCCAAGCGTCGGTAACGGAAAGGATTAATTAACCATATTTCCCGCTGTAATTCGTTGATCTGGATCAAACGCCGGGCGGGCAATGCCGGATCGGCCTTCGGGGAATCACCAACGCCCCTTGACCCGCATGCGGCAGCGCGGCAAACCATCCGGCGTCATTCCAGCCGCAGGGAGCAACCGCCATGGCCGGCGCATTGGACGGCGTTCGCATTTTCGACCTGACCCGCATCCTGGCGGGGCCGAGCTGCACGCAAATGCTGGGCGATCTGGGCGCCGACGTGATCAAGGTCGAGCGACCGGGCGCCGGCGACGATACGCGCAAATGGGGGCCGCCCTATATCGCCGACAGGGACGGCATCGAGACCACCGAAAGCGCCTACTACCTGTCGGCCAACCGCAACAAGCGGTCGCTGACCATCGACATCGCCGCACGGCAAGGCCAGGCGTTGGCGCGCCGCCTGATCGGCCGATGCGACATCCTGGTGGAAAATTTCAAGACCGGGGACCTGAAGCGCTACGGCCTGTCCTGGGACGACCTTCGGGATGAATTTCCGGGGCTGATCTATTGCTCGATCACCGGTTTCGGCCAGACTGGCCCCTACGCGCCCTATGCGGGATACGACTATCTGGCCCAGGCCATGGGCGGCATCATGAGCCTGACCGGCGAGCCGGACGGCCAGCCGATGAAGGTGGGCGTCGGCATCGCCGACCTGATGTGCGGAATGTATGCCTCGACCGCCATGCTGGCCGCGTTGCGCCACCGCGACCGCACCGGCGAGGGGCAGCATATCGACATGGCGCTGCTGGACACGCAGGTCGCCTGGCTCACTTACGAGGCCGAGAATTACCTGCTGTCGGGTGAGCGGCCGAAGCGGCGCGGCAACGGCCACCCGAACATCGTTCCCTACCAGGTGTTCGAGACCGGCGACGGCTATCTTGTCCTGGCCTGCGGCAACGACCGGCAGTTCCGGGACTTCTGCGACATGGCCGGCGCGTTACATCTGGCCGACGATCCGCGTTTCGCGACCAACGACGCGCGCGCCCGCAATCGCGACGAGCTGGTACCCCTGGTTGCTGAATGCATGCGGCGAAAGACCATGCATGATTGGATGGAGGGCTTGCGCGCCCGACAGGTTCCCTGCAGTCCCGTAAACACGGTCGACCGGGTCTTCGAGGACGCCCAGGTCAAGGCGCGCGGCATGAAGATCAAGATACCGCACCCGCTGGCCGGCGCCGGAGATATCCCGTTGGTCGCCAGCCCCATCAAGATGAGCGGGACCCCGCCGGAATACCGCCACGCCCCACCCACGCTGGGCCAGCATACCGACGAGGTACTGGGCGAACTGCTGGAGTTGAGCGAGGCGGAGATCGCGGCGCTGCGCAATGAAGGGATCGTCTGAGAGGCTGACCCGGGCGAAGAAAAGCCGGCCCTTTTTGTGGAGCCGGCTTCTCCGTTACCAGGGGCAGGTCGCCATATCAGACGATTTCAATCCGCAGCAGTGAGCGGACATGCTGGATCTGGTTGAGGATCGTCGCCACCGACGATCCCGCAAACAGCAGGCCGACCGCTTTGTTGCCCTCGCGCGTGGCTACCATCGACCCCGAATCGCCGCCCGCGGACATGTTGGTGGTGATGATCTGATCGCGGAACCGGGCAACGCGCCCGCCGCCGTAATTCACATCGACCGTGGCGTGCACGGCGGTGATCCGGCCGATCGAATAGTTGGTCGTGCGTCCGCATTTATGCACTTGCATGCCGACCTGGATCTGGTCGCGCGGCAACCATCCCCGCAAATGCCCGACCCAGTGGATTTCGCGCTTGAGGTCGTCGAAATTCCCGTCCGCGACCGCGGCATCCACCAGATTGCGGTGCTTGTCGAGCGGAACCTGGGGGAAGAACGTTATCGGGACGAAACGGTTCAGTCTGGCTATCCGGTCGGCGGGATCGGTCCCGCCGTCGAAAGGCCCGGGCTGAAGGATGGAATCGCCCACCTGGCCGTTATTGCTGTTGGCCAGGACGTGGTTGTTGCTGAGGATATAGTATTTGCTGGGGATGCCGATGGCGTCGCCCGGATCGCCCAGGCGATCGTAGACACAGGTCCCGAGCGTGCCGGCGGTGATGTTCTTGTGGCCGACACTGTAGCCGCCCGGTGCCGGCCGAATTCGTTTGGCCAGGGCAAGCGCCTCGAATTCGGGCTGGAGTTCGGCCTGTCCGGCGAAGAGCTCGCCGACCGCCAGGACATCCGTCTTCATGCCGGCGATTTCGGCCGGCACCATATCTTCCTTCGCCAGCTCGTCCTTGGCGAGCTTTTGCGTTACCAGGGCCAGCAGCGCCGGCTTGCCCGTGGGCTGGCCGTTGCTCCATTTGATGCCTTTGGCGACGCCGACAAGGTTTTCCCGCGGCTTTTCCGGATTGAGAAGGTCCTTCAGCGCCGCGTCCTGGGCCTTCTGCATATCCTTGGCGTCCTTTGCGCTAAGGATCATCTGTTGTTCGATATCAGGCATGATGTTTCTCCTATCTCGGTTTACCGCCTTGCGCGGTCACCGTTCCGATTTCCTGGATGTCAATTTCATACCCCTCTAGTGACGACGGAATGTCCTGCCCCTGGACCTTCGTCACGACGAAGACCGTGATGACGTCCTTTTCACCCTTCCGGCCAAGACCGACAGCCTCGACGTCGGGCAGCGCCATCAGAAAGTCCTCATGCTTGCGCAACACATCCTTAATGCTCATTGCAGTCTTCCCTTCACTCAGGTTGGTGCCGTGCCTGGCACCATCACAAGCGGTGCCGCCACCGCGACAGCCCGACCCGGCTTGTCACGCAGGGTCCGTAAACCTGGCAACCGCTCGCAATCCCGGCAGGTGCCGGCCGCAGTTTTCGGCTGTCGCAATGCTGAAAAGAATGTATTTCGACGGCGTTCGAACAAACAGAGGCGCAAACCGCGTCTTCGTCCCCACCCAGGCAGAGCCGTTGCGCTCTCATTACGCGACCGGTGCGCCGACGCCGCCTTCCGCCGTGGCGGCGTGCTTTTCAGGACAACGCCATAAGCATCACAGACCAAGGATGGCCCGGCGAACCCTGCCTGTTTGCAATGATAGATTGCAGAACAATCTATACCAAGGTCGTATGGAAAGTCCAGCGGAAAGCATCCGGCCAACGCAGGAATGGCGCGGTCTGTTTCCGGTTATCGCCGCCAATCAGGCGGAATTGCGGGGCTGCGGCAGACGCCGTAACCGCTCAGGCTTGTTGGAAAAGCTCGGCGGCTTCCGCGGCCGCATCTTCCGCCTTCAGTCCACGGCCGTACGCGGCGGCCCAATCGAACTTGTGGACCGCAATATCGAAGCCCAGAATGGCCAACTCGCATTCGACCCAGCTTATCCAAGTCTCGAAGTCACGCCCGGGAAAGGTAATAACTGTTTGTGTGGTCATAAGCAATAATTCTCACTTCCAATGCTCATTCCAGTGCCGCCAACGCAGCGTCTTCGATTGCATCATGTAATGATTAATCCATGGTAAACAATATGATCAATTGAATTTGAATTGCACAAGGGCTCAAATTTTCTCGGTAACTTCTTTACCATGTTATTGATTTCTTCTTTCACCGATACGCAAGAATCCAATTTTGCCCATGTGCTGTCGCTCGGCAAGCCGTTTCCGGTTTCGGCGGCGGCCTTCACCGGGCGCTTGCCGCTATGGCTTTGGCGGCGGTATAGTCCGGCGCCATGAGCGCCGCCGCCGACTCCACGTCCCGCTTTCCGCACCGCGACCTTCTCGGGATCGAAGGGCTTTCGGCGGACGCCATAACGATGCTGCTTGATCTCGCCGACTCCTATGTCGAGCAGAACCGCAAGCTGAACAAGGCGCTGTCGCTGCTGCAGGGGCGCACCGTCATCAACCTGTTCTTCGAAAGCTCGACGCGCACGCGCACATCCTTCGAGCTGGCGGGCAAGCGGCTGGGCGCCGACGTCATCAACATGTCGGTCTCGACCAGTTCGATCAAGAAGGGCGAAACCCTGATCGACACGGCGATGACGCTGAACGCCATGCACACCGACGTGCTGGTGGTGCGCCACAGCGATTCGGGCGCGGTAAAGCTGCTGTCCGAAAAGGTCAACTGCGCGGTGATGAACGCCGGCGACGGCAGCCACGAGCATCCGACCCAGGCGCTGCTGGACGCGCTGACCATCCGCCGGCGCAAGGGCCGGCTGCAGGGGCTGACGGTGGCGATCTGCGGTGACGTGCTGCATAGCCGGGTTGCGCGGTCAAACATCCTCTTGCTGCACACCATGGGGGCGCGGGTGCGGGTCATCGGGCCGCCTACCCTGCTGCCCTCCGCGATCGACCGTTTCGGCGTGGAGGTGTTTCACGACATGCGCCGGGGGCTGGCCGATTGCGACATCGTCATGATGCTGCGGCTACAGACCGAACGCATGCAGGGCCGCTTCGTTCCGTCGGTCCGTGAATATTTCCATTTCTTCGGGCTGGACCGCGAGAAACTGGCCGCGGCCAGGGACGACGCGCTGGTCATGCATCCGGGCCCGATGAACCGCGGCGTCGAGATCGATTCGGAACTGGCCGACGATCTGGACCGTTCGGCGATCCGCGAGCAGGTGGAGATGGGCGTGGCGGTGCGCATGGCATGTATCGACCTGCTGACCCGCGAGCTGGTCGGAAACGCGCCATGAGCAAGTATCGCACGGCCTATGTCAACGCCCGGCTGATCGACCCGGCGAGCGGGCTGGACGCGCCCGGCGGGCTGCTGGCCGAGGACGGCGCAATCGCCGACATCGGCGCCGGCCTGTTCGCCGAAGGCGGGCCAGAAGGCGCCGAGACAGTCGATTGCGGCGGCATGGTGTTGGCGCCGGGACTGGTCGACATGCGCGTGCAGCTGCGCGACCCGGGCCACGAGCATATGGAGGATATCGGCTCGGCCGGGCTGGCCGCCGCCGCCGGCGGGGTGACCACCATGGTCTGCCTGCCCAATACCGACCCGGTGATCGACAATGTGGCGCTGCTGGAATTCGTGGCGCGCCGGGCGCGCGAGGTGAAGCTGGCCAAGGTCCATTGTTATGCGGCGGCAACACGCGGCATGCAGGGTACGCAACTGACCGAATACGGGCTCCTGGGCGAGGCCGGCGCTGTCGCCTTCACCGACGCCGAGACGGCCATCGCCGACGCCAAGACGATGCAGCGTGCGCTGAGCTACGCCAGCACTTTCGGCCATATCATCATGCAGCATCCGGAAGAGCCGGCGCTGTGCGACGGCGGCGCCATGAATTCCGGCGAGATCGCCAGCCGGCTGGGTCTGTCCGGCCTGCCGCCGGTCGCCGAGGTGATGATGATCGAACGCGACCTCAGGCTGGTCGAGGCGACGGGCGGGCGCTGGCACGCCGCCCATGTTTCCACCGCCGCCAGCGTCGAGGCGATCCGCCAGGCCAAGAAACGCGGCATGGCGGTCACCTGCGACACGGCCCCGCATTATTTCGCGCTGAACGAGGTGGCGGTGGGCGACTACCGCACCTTCGCCAAGGTCCGCCCGCCCCTGCGCGGCGAGGACGACCGGCAGGCCATCGTCGAGGGGCTGCGCGACGGCACCATAGACGCCATCGCCAGCGACCATTCGCCCTACGACCAGGACTCCAAGCGGCTGCCCTTCGCGCAGGCGGCTTTCGGCATCATCGGGCTGGAAACATTGCTGCCCCTGACGCTGGAGCTTTATCACAACAAGCATTTGTCGCTGTCGGAAGCGCTGGCGCTGATCACCTGCCGGCCGGCGGACCTGCTGGGGCTAAAGGGCGGGCGGCTGGCCAAGGGCGCACAGGCCGACCTGGTGCTGATCGAGCCGGACCGCCCCTGGAAGATCGACGAAGTCGCCTTCCGCAGCAAATCCAAGAACTCGCCGTTCGACGGGCGGCCGGTGCAGGGCCATGCGCTGCGCACGGTGGTGGACGGCCGGGCGATCTTCATTCACGGGCGGGAGGGCTGAGCGATGGAGCCCGCCGTCTGGACCATGGGCGCCGCTTCGACGGCCGCCGTACTGGCCGCCACTTACCTGATCGGCTCGATCCCGTTCGGGCTGATCCTGACGCGGATGGCCGGGCTGGGCGATATCCGCAGCATCGGGTCGGGCAATATCGGCGCAACCAACGTGCTGCGCACCGGCAATAAACGGCTGGCCGCCGCCACCCTGCTGCTGGATTTCGGCAAGGGCGCGGCCGGGGCCCTGATCGGCGGGCTGTTCGCGCCGGAGGGCGCGCTGATCGGCGCGGTCGCCGCCACCTTTGGCCATATGTTTCCGGTCTGGCTGGGCTTCAAGGGCGGCAAGGGCGTGGCCACCGGCGGCGGCGCGCTGGCCGTGCTGGCCTGGCCGTCGGCCCTGATTGCGGCGGCGGTCTGGCTGCTGGCGGCGTTGACGCTGCGCATATCCTCGGCTGCGGCGCTCGTCACCACGGCGTTGGCGCCGTTCCACGCCTGGTATTTCGCGGGGCCCTGGACGGCACTGGCCGTCGCGGGGGTCTGCGCGCTGATCTGGCTCCGCCACCACCAGAACATCGCCCGGCTACTGCGCGGCGAGGAGCCGAAAATCGGCGGAAAGAAAGGCTGAATGCCGGGGCCCGCCGACGATGCTGACCGGTTGGCGCGGCTGCGGCTGATCCGCAGCGAGAATGTCGGGCCGATCACCTTCCGCGAGCTGCTGAGATATTTCGCGAGTGCCGCCGAGGCGCTGGAAGCCCTGCCCTCGCTGGCCGCGAAGGGCGGCCGCAAGATTAAGGTCTGCCCCAAATCGAAGGCCGAGGACGAAATCGCCCGGGCGACAGCGGTCGGCGCCCGGCATCTCCATATGGGCGAGGTCGGCTATCCGGCGGCTCTGATGGCGGCCGAGGATGCGCCACCGGTGCTGCTGGTCATCGGCCATGGACATTTGCTGGACAGGCCCATGGTCGGCATGGTCGGCGCGCGCAACGCCTCGACCAACGGGCGGCGGCTGGCGCGCGGGATCGCGGCCGGGGTTGCCGCGGGCGGTTTCGTGGTGGCGTCGGGCATGGCCCGCGGCATCGATGCGGCGGCGCATGAAGGCGCGCTGGAGGGCGGTACCGTCGCCGTGCTGGCCGGCGGACCCGACATAGTCTATCCGGAGGAAAATCGGGGGCTATACGAATCGCTGGTCGAGCGTGGCGCCGTCATCGCCGAGTCGCCGCCGGGCCTGACCCCGCAGGCGCGCCATTTTCCGCGCCGCAACCGCATCATCTCCGGCCTGTCGCTGGGCGTCGTGGTGGTCGAGGCGGCGCAGCGGTCGGGCTCGCTGATCACCGCGCGGCTGGCCAACGAGCAGGGACGCGAGGTGATGGCGGTGCCGGGATCGCCGCTGGACCCGCGCTGCCGGGGCACCAATGGCCTGATTCGCAACGGCGCGACGCTGGTCGAGAGCGCCGAAGACGTGCTGGCCGTCGTCGCGGCCATGCGCGGCGGTGGCCTGGCCGAGCCCTCTTCGGAGGGCTTCGAGGGCGCGGAGGCAGGCGGCGCGGTGGCTGACGATATTCGCAACAGAATCATCGAGGCGCTGGGGCCGACCCCTGCCCCGGTGGACGCGATCATCCGCGACCTGGGTCTGCCGCCCGCTGTGGTGCTGACCGTGTTGCTGGAACTGGAACTGGCCGGAAAGCTGGAACGCCAGCCCGGCAACATGGCGGCGTTGGTAAAGGACGGCGGCTGAAAGTCGCTTTCTTGCATGGAGCCAGCGGACCGGAAGGATGGCGGGTCTTGCGCCGCTTCACGCCGCCTTAACGAAATTCCGGCACACTGCTTTGCACCGAACCTTTGTGGGAGTCCGATGAGCCACGACCACGTTTCACAATTCCACAGCGACGGCTATGCGGTCATCCCCGGCATCTTCAATGAAGGCGAAGTGGCGGCGCTGGCGGAAGCCTTCGACCGCATTCTCGCCGAGGCCATGGCGCACGGGCGAAGCTGGCGCGATCGCAATCTCTACTTCCGCTTGGCGGACGACCCGGCGCTGGGCCGCATCCTCCGCTACGCCCAGTGGGCCGCCTGGATCGACGCGACCCTGGAGCGCACGCGACGCGACCCGCGGCTGCTTGAGATCCTGAAGCCCTTGATCGGCCGCGACCTTAAGCAGATCATCAATCAGTTGCACTGGAAGCCACCGGGTGCCTCGACGGCGGAGTTTGGCTTCCACCAGGATTCACGGTCGCGCCGCCCGCGCGAAGCCTATCGCGACCTCGCCGACTCCTATATCCAGACCGCTATTGCAATCGATCCGCAGACGGCGGCCAACGGCGCGATGGTGCTGTGCCCGGGCAGCCACCGCTTCGGCGAACTGCCGTTCGACCCGGCATCGCATTCGATGGACATGGCGCTGGATATCGCCGATCTGCGTAATTTTGGCGCCGACCCAGACAATATCGTGACGCTGGAGATGGCGCCGGGCGATGTCGCGCTCTGGCATGTGCACACGC
>CAMYNJ010000068.1:9458-38966 GCA_947259795.1 uncultured Alphaproteobacteria bacterium
CGCGCGCGCCGATCGATCGGCGACTCTATATCAACGGCTATGTTGTCGCGGACAAATGCGACCGCGGTGAATGGGCCTTCCGCGACGGCATCCCCTGCCCGCTGGAAGGCGAACCCGCCCTTGTCCACTACGAGGAGTTGCACAGCAATCCAGGACCGATGTACGTCGACTGAGCGCCGCAGATATCCCTCATTAAAGTTCGTGCAATTCATGCTGAGGAGGCGGATTCGTGACGGTCACATGTCGACAGCACCGCACGGTGATCTAAAAACAGCCTTGTTTACAAGATGTTAAACGCTTCTGGTTGACAAGAGGGGCTCGGATGCCAAGTCTCTTGCGCCGCTTCGAACCGATCCGTGTCAGGAAAATCGCAACAACAGAGTCAGGAAGTTTCAGGTCAGTTTGATGAATGTCGTCATCGTTGAATCGCCGGCCAAGGCGAAGACTATCAACAAGTATCTGGGCGCGGACTACAAGGTCCTCGCGTCCTACGGCCATGTGCGCGATCTGCTGGCCAAGGACGGCGCGGTCGACCCTGAAAACGCTTTTGCGATGCAGTGGCAGGTCGACGACCGCGCCAAGAAGCAGATCGCGGAAATCCGCAAGGCGCTGAAAGGGGCTGATCATCTTTATCTCGCCACCGACCCCGACCGCGAGGGCGAGGCGATTTCCTGGCACGTGCTGGAAGTGCTGGCCGAAAAGGGCGGGCTGAAGGATATCGACGTCAAGCGCGTGGTGTTCCATGAGATCACCAAGCGCGCCGTCACCGACGCCATGGCCCATCCGCGTGAGATCAACGAGGAACTGGTCAACGCCTATCTGGCGCGTCGTGCGCTGGACTTCCTGGTGGGCTTTACCCTGTCGCCGGTTCTGTGGCGCAAGCTGCCGGGCGCAAAATCGGCGGGACGAGTGCAATCTGTGGCGCTGCGGCTGATCTGCGAGCGTGAATCGGAAATCGAGATTTTCCGGCCGCAGGAATACTGGACCATTGACGCTGGCTTCACGACGCCGGGCGGCGAGCCCTTCTCCGCGCGCCTGACCCATCTGAACGGCGAAAAGCTGGACCGCATGGGCATCGGCGACGAGGCCACGGCGACCGCTGCGGTCCAAGCGATCGGGGCCCGCAACTACAGCATCGCGCAGATCGAGGCCAAGAAGGTCCGGCGCAACCCGCCGCCACCATTCACGACCTCCACCCTGCAGCAGGAAGCCAGCCGCAAGCTGCGATTCGGCACCTCGCGCACCATGCAGCTGGCGCAGCGGCTTTATGAAGGCGTGTCGCTGAACGGCGAGTCGGTCGGCCTCATCACCTATATGCGAACCGACAGCGTGACGCTGAGCCAGGAGGCGGTGCAGGCCAGTCGGCGGCTGATCGAGAAGGATTTCGGCCAGCAGTACCTGCCCGATACGCCGCGCATATACAAGACCAAGGCCAAGAACGCCCAGGAGGCGCATGAGGCGATCCGCCCGACCGACCTGTTCCAGCGGCCGGCGCAGCTGCGCCATGTGCTGGACGAGGACCAGTTCCGGCTGTACGAGTTGATCTGGAAGCGCACCGTTGCAGCCTCGATGGAAAACGCGGTGCTGGACCAGGTAGCGGTCGACGTCACCAGCCCGGACGGTCAAGTCACGCTGCGCGCCAACGGCTCGGTCGTCGCCTTCGACGGCTTCCTCAAGCTCTATCGCGAGGACAAGGATGACGAAGCCAATGGCAACGGCGGCAGCGAGGACGGCAACCGCCGCCTGCCGGCGATGAAGGAGGGCGAAAACCCGACGCTGACCGGCGTCGAGCCGGAACAGCATTTCACCCAGCCGCCGCCGCGTTATACCGAGGCCAGCCTGGTCAAGAAGATGGAAGAACTGGGCATCGGCCGGCCCTCAACCTACGCCAGCATCCTTAAAGTGCTGCAGGACCGCGACTATGTGGTGCTGGACAAGCGCCGTTTCGTGCCCGACGACAAGGGACGGCTGGTCGTCGCCTTCCTGGCCAGCTTCTTCCCGCGCTATGTGGAGTACGATTTCACCGCACAGATGGAAGAGAAGCTGGACGATATTTCCGGTGGGCGTATCGACTGGAAGGCGGTGCTGAACGACTTCTGGCGCGATTTCTCCAAGGCCGTCGAGGGGACCAAGGAAATCACCTTCGCCCAAGTGGTCGACGTGCTGGACGAATCGCTGGGCCCGCATTTCTTCCCGCCGAAGGAGGGCAAGGATCCGGAAGCCGCGCGCGCCTGCCCGTCCTGCGAGGGCGGGCGGCTGAACATCAAGGTCGGCCGTTTCGGCGCCTTCATCGGCTGCTCGAACTATCCAGCTTGCCGCTATACGCGCCAGTTGGGCCTGGAGGGCGAGGGCGACGGCGAATCCGGTGCGGATGCCGAGGCTTCTGCCGACCTGCCCCGTACGCTGGGCATCGACCCTGAAACCGGCAAGGATGTCAGTCTGCGCAAGGGCCCTTACGGTCTTTACGTGCAGTTGGGCGAGGAAGAACTGCCACCGCCCGAGGAAACGAACGGGGAGGCCAAAAAGAAAACCCGAAAAAAGAAGGGGCCCAAGCCACCGCGCGCGTCCCTGCCCCGCGGCATGGCGGCCACCCATGTAGATCTTGAAAAGGCGCTGGCCCTGCTGTCGCTGCCGCGCGAGGTGGGCGTCAATCCGAACAGCAACGAGATGATCACCGCCGGCCTCGGCCGCTTCGGACCCTATGTGAAGCACGGCACGACCTATGTATCGCTGAAGGGCGATGACGACGTGCTGTCCGTCGGCCTCAACCGCGCGGTGGAGCTGGTGGAAACCGCCATCGCGAAGAAGCCGCCCTCGACGGAGATCGGCGCCCACCCGAAGGACGGCAAGCCGATTTCTGTTGGCAAAGGCCGTTTCGGGCCCTATGTAAGGCACGGCAAGACCTTCGCATCCCTGCCCAAGGGGGTGGAGATGGATGCGGTTACGCTGGAGCAGGCGATCGAGTTGATCGACGCCAAGCAGGCCAAGGCCGGCAACGGTAAATCCGCAAAGACAACGAAGGCGTCAGCCAAGAAACCGGCGAAGAAAAAGGCCGCGGTAAAAAAGAAGCCGGCCAAGAAAGCCGCGAAAGACTGAACGCTCCGTCCCGACCGCGGCCATATCATGGCCGTATCCATTCGCCGATGGTTGCACGAAACAATGCTGGATTGTCCGGGCCAATGCCCGGGGCCGGCGGATCAGCGCATGTGCGCCCCCGAGGGGAACTCCGCCCATCCGGCCATAACATGAATTGAGACAAGACATTGAGTAACAAAGAGAAAAAGACAAAAACCAAGGAGGTTCCGCGTCCCACCAGGGACCAGATAATCTCCTTCATCGAAGACAGCCCGGCCCCGGTCGGCAAGCGCGAGATTGCGCGCGCCTTCCGCCTGACCGCCGGCGACCGCGTCTGGCTCAAGGGCGTGCTGAAGGAACTGGCCGCCGAAGGCCAGGTCGAGCGCGGCCGCAAGCGCCGCGTGGCGAAACCGGGAACCCTGCCCGAAGTCGCCGTGATCCAGGTGGACCGCATCGACGCCGACGGCGAGGTCATCTGCCGGCCGGTCAAGGAGAGCGGGGGCAAGCCCCCGGTAATATACCTGAAACCCGGTAGCCATCGCGGCGCCGCCCCCGGCGAGGGCGATCGGCTGCTGGCGCGGCTGAAGCGCATCGGCGAGGATGTCTATGAAGCACAGATCATCCGGATGCTTGGAGCCGGTCCGGTCAGGCTGATCGGCGTGTTCGAGCCGACCACCGAGGGTGGCATCGTCCGTCCCACCGACCGCAAGCACAAGAGCGACTATGTCGTCGGCTCGGCCGATACGGCCAAGGCGCGGCCGGGCGACCTGGTCAGCGCCGAGATCCTGGATACCAGAGGTTACGGCGCGCGGCGCGTGAAGATCGTCGAGCGGCTGGGCCGCATGGGCGACGCCAGCACCATCAGCCTGGTGGCGATCCACCAGAACGGCATTCCCGTGGAATTCCCAGCCGAGGCGCTGAAACAGTCGGAGGCCGCCAAGCCGGTCTCGCTGGGCAAGCGTACCGACCTGCGCGACTTCCCGCTGGTCACCATCGACGGGGCGGATGCCCGCGACTTCGATGACGCAGTCTGGGCGGCGCCGGACGATGACCCGAAGAACGAGGGCGGCTGGCATCTGATTGTCGCCATCGCCGATGTCAGCTGGTATGTGCGTCCCGCCGACCCGCTGGACCGCTCGGCGCGCGAGCGCGGCAATTCGGTCTATTTCCCGGACCGTGTCGTGCCGATGCTGCCCGAAAAGCTTTCCAACGACCTCTGTTCGCTGCGCCCACATGAAGACCGCGCCTGCATGGCGGTCCATATGTGGATCGACAAGGGCGGCCGGCTGAAACGGCACACATTCGTGCGCGGGCTGATGCGCTCGGCGGCGCGGCTGATCTACGAGCAGGTCCAGGCGGCCCGCGACGGCAACCCGGACGATGTGACCGGCCCGCTGCTTGAGCCGGTGATTGCCCCGCTCTACGGGGCCTACGAGGTGCTGCTGCGCGGACGTGCCGCGCGCGGCACGCTGGAACTGGAAATCCCGGAGCGCCAGGTAATTTTGGGCGAGGACGGCCATATCGACCGCATCCTGCCGCGCCTGCGGCTGGACAGCCACAAGCTGATCGAGGAATTCATGATCCTCGCCAATGTGGCGGCGGCCGAGGCGCTGGAGGCGAAGAAACGACCCGCCATGTACCGCATCCACGAGCCGCCGCCGCTTGACAAGCTGGAGGCGCTGCGCCAGGCGCTGGACGGCCTGGGTTACAGGCTGGCGAAAGGCGAGGCGATCCGGCCGGATCATTTCACCGGCATCCTGGCAAAGGCCGAAGGAACCGACAAGGAAACGCTGATCAGCACGCTGATCCTGCGCAGCCAGAGCCAGGCGAAATACAGCCCGGACAATCCCGGCCATTTCGGCCTGGCGTTGCGGCGCTACTGCCATTTCACCTCGCCGATCCGGCGCTACGCCGACCTGCTGGTGCATCGTTCGCTGATCGCCGGTTATCGCCTGGGCGACGGGGCCTTGAGCGAGGAAGAGGCCAACAGATTCGACGAAATCGGCGAGCATATCTCGGCGACCGAGCGGCGCGCCATCGTCGCCGAGCGCGACGCCATGGACCGCTACACCACCGCCTTCATGGCCGAGCGCGTCGGTGCGACTTTCTCCGCGCGCGTCAGCGGCGTCACCCGCTTCGGCCTGTTCGTGACGCTGGACGAGACCGGCGCCGACGGGTTGATCCCGGTCTCGACCCTGGCCGACGATTATTTCGTCCATGACGAGGTCAACCACGCGCTCGTCGGCGAGCGCAGCGGCACGACCTTCACCCTGTCCGACCCGGTGGTCGTGGAACTGGTCGAGGCCGACACGGTCACCGGCGGCATGGTCTTCACGATCATCGAGGGCGGCAAGGAAGGAAGGCCGCTGAAAAAGGGCCGTGGCGAGCCGCGCAAGAGCGGACCCAGGGGCGCGACGCGCGGCGGCAAGCGCAAGCCGGGACGGCCGCGGCGTTAAAGTATCTCTCACCCGCGCGGCATCGGCGTGCATATGGATATCGGCGAGCGCGCCGCCACGCCTGTGGAATACGAGAAATTCGTAGCCGAAACCCCGCCCTCGCCGGCGGGGTTTTTGCGTTTCGGCAGGTCGACCCGCTACGGCTTTTTCACAAGGGATTCGTGCGGCCACAGCCTCTGGCCGCTTGACAGATTTCCCCGTTACGCCATGATCCCTGCTTCAAATGCCTAGCGCCATGGCGCCAGGCAAACATCGACTGCGGGAGGAAAGTCATGAGAGCTACCCATCTTGCACTGGCTGTAATGGCCGCCGGACTGGCCGGCCTGGTCGGCGGACCCGCCGCAGCCCAGACGGTGAAGATCACGCCGCTGGGCAGCCATGACGGCGAATTTTGCCGACTGGACCGCGCGATGGTCTTCGAGGACCCGGACGGTACCCGCATCCTCTATGATGCCGGGCGCACCGTGGCAGGCCCGGACGATCCCAGGCTGGGCAAGATCGATGCGGTGCTGCTGAGCCATGTCCATGGCGACCATCTGGGCGACCGCCATATCCCGGCGGCCAACGCCGGCGAATGTGGTAGCCCCGACTTCTCGGTCGCCGACGCGCCGGTTTCCAATTCCGTGAATATCGTCGTGGCAAAGCAAGCGAAATTCATCGTCGGCGCCGAGATGGCCAGCTTCTTCGCCAACAAGGTCAAGAACGCCGGCGGCGAACCGAAACAGGTTGAGCTCGCCCGCTACGGCGCCTCGCGCACGGTCGGCGGCGTCACTGTGGCCACCGTTCCCGCGGTCCACAGTAACGGCCTCAACCCCGCGTTCGTCGATAACAAGGAACATGCCGAGATGCTTAAAGAAGAGGGGCTTACCGCCTATCTCGGCCCGCCGAGCGGCTATGTGCTGACCTTTTCCAACGGGCTCGTCGCCTATCTGTCGGGCGACACCGGTATCACGGCCGAGCAAGACCTTGTGGTCCGGCAGTATTACGGGGCGAAGCTCGCGGTCATGAATATCGGCGACGTCTTTACCACCGGCCCGCTGGAAGCGGCGCATGTGATCAACGAGATGGTCAAGCCGGCCTCGGTAATCCCGTCCCACGCCAACGAGGTAGCGACGAACGGCGGCAAGGTGGTCGCCGGCTCGCGCACCGACACGTTTCTGAAAGCCGTAAAGCTCCCCGCCCACCTGCCGCTCAGCGGCCGGACCATGGAATTCGACGCTAAGGGGAAATGTGTGGGGGGCTGTTAATGCATTTTTCGCTTGCACGCATCCGGTAATTGCCCGGTCTTGCAAGCGTTACCGGCGTTCATACTGCCAGACCATCGGCTCCGGCAATGTACCCATGTCGCGGAACCGCAGCGTCAATTGCGTGTCCGAGCAGACGTAGGTATAGCCGCCGGAATACAGATGTTCGGTCAAATAGCCGGGTAGGTCCATCCGCATGATACTGCCGTCGAGGTTCAATTCGGCGGTCGCGCCGGAGGTTTCGCTGATCGCACAGGTAACCAGCAAATCACTCCTGGCAGTCCAGGTGCCGATCCCGGCGCTGACGCCCTCGATCCTGCTCTCGAAAACGTCATCTTTTTTCGTCGCATGAACGGTTCGCGTGGCTGACGCGTTCCGGTATTCGTACAGGCCGTCGCGGCTAACGGTCAGCATGCGGTTGCCGGCCGTGGTGTTCGATTCATAGCTGTCCCAGGTCCCGGAGGATTGCTCGATCATGTTCAACTGCTGGTCCAGCCATTCGTTGCCGCCCCCTGAAACCAGCTCCCACCTGCCGACGAGGCATTGATCCAACCGGGCGGCCTCCGCTTCGGTCGGTTTTTTGCAGCGGCAACGGCCTTCCTCATCCGCGCGCGTCGCCGCGATGGTCACATGGAAGCCGTCTTCGCCCGGGCCCATCGCGCCGAGCCGGAAGCGCTTATCCTCACCCGCCGGAACCTCGATCCTGGCGGGTAGCCTGCTCCACTCTCCAGGCTCCTGACTGACCGCCCATTCGCCTTCCTCGTCCGACAGTTGGACCGTCCAGGTCCCGCAGGTAAAGATGAGTTCGGCGCGGTGCAGCACCAACTGGTCGGCCTCGATTTCCTCGACCTGATTGTCGTCGACCCAGATGATGCTAGCGCCGTCTTCCGGGGCCGAGGGGATAGCGCGGCTGCCGGGCTGGCGGATTTCGCGGTCCAGATAATCCTGCGCCAACGCCTGGAATCCATCGGGCGGCAGCAGACTGGCCAGCGCACTCCGTTCGCGCGCTTCACCAGCGGAAGTCGCCATTGTCGGCATCAATGAAACGATGGCCGGGTAACCGTGATTTTCGCCATACCAGAAAAAGAAAACCACCGCGCCATCGCTGTCGGACAGGCTGGTCAGCGCCATGTCGGGGGAGGTCTCGTCGAAGCTCCGGACACGTTCGTCGCTGTTGCCGGTGCCCCTATAGGCCAGGTTAGCGAACCATTCTGCGGTTCCTTCGACCCACCAGTCGCTCGGCTGGCCGGCAAGGAACGCGTCCATCTGGTCCGACGCCGTCGCATATTGTACGCAGTGGAAAAATTCATGCGCGGTCGCGAAGCCCAACTCCCTGCTGCCGGCGTTGCCCGGATAGACGATCATCAGGCATTCGTCGACGTAGACGGCGTGCGCTACGCCGTGGACCGAGGTAGGTCCGTCCGGGTCATCCGAATCGGGCAGCAGCCCGGAGACAAGCACGACCAGATTGTCTACCTGGCCGGTCCCGATAGTACGTAGCGCCGCCGCCGCACGCTCGATACCTTGGCGGACCAGCGGATAGGGCTCGGTAAAGCCGTCCGGCATCGCGCTGTCGCCGATGATGCGTACCCGGCGGGATCCCGATGGCGTGGCAATGGTGAAACGCTCGATCTCGTCGCACTCGCCGGTCAGGCGGCTGTCCGCCTCCGCCGCATAATCCGGGATCGTGCAGCTTTGCGCAGCGGCAGGCTCCGGCATTGCGACGAGCGCCGCCACAACGAGCGCAAGCACCAGTTTCACGCAATGCATTCCTGTCTCCCCGACCCTGCACGTCATGGCAACCCTAACCTATTGACGGCAGCGCCGCTACCGTGGCGCGAGCGGACAGGTCCGCGGCACCCCACGCCGGGAGCGAATTCAATGCCCTCTATTAGGCAGTTGTTAACGCCGCCATGTGAACCTGATGCCAAAGCGGGTATGTTGAAAGGGTCTGTATATGTCTGACCCAATGAGGCGGAAAGTTCTGTTTGGCGTACTGGCCGGCTTCGTGGGCGGAGCCGTGGCAGGTGCCGGCGGATATCGGATATGGAGCAGGCTCGCCGGCCCGAAGCCGGCGTTCGACGATGTTCTGGCGGAGGTGCTGCCCCACGGAGGCGTCGCAACCGGACTGGTCTTTGGCGACGCCCTGCAGAGACTTATCGCCGCCGAGACATTGCTGCCCGGCAAACTTCGCAACGTCTACGCAAAACGGGGTGGCTTACCGCCGTGGGTCGAGTCCCTGCTGAACGGTCCTTCCGGAATTGCCATCCATTTCAGCACCGAAACGGCGCAGCACCTGCTTAACCTTCTTTGGCCGGTTGGCCTTGCCACGCGGGCGTCATTTAACGAGAAGAGCCCGACCAATGGGATCCACCTGCCGCGCCTGGCCAGCACTGCGGGCTGGACGCTGGGGCGAGAGCCCAACGGCGCAGCCTATTTCAACAAAATCGATACGCTTACACTGACGCCGGCGCAAACAGCGATGGTGAAGGACGTCGCCGAAAGGACATACCGGCCTTGCTGCGACAATTCCGCCCTGTTCCAGGATTGCAACCATGGCTCGGCAATGCTTGGCCTGCTGGAACTGGCCGCATCCCAAGACAAGGACAAACAGGAACTGGAGCGGATCGCCCTGGCCGCCAATTCTTTCTGGTTCCCGCGGGAGTATCTCAAGACCGCGCTGTTCTTCTCGCTTTTCGAGCAGCGAAGCTGGAAGGATGTGCCGCCGGCGGAAATATTGAGCGCGAAATATTCCGGCGCCAGCGGCTGGCAGGCAACCGTCAATGTCGGCCTGCAACTGACCAGCCTGATCCCGCGCGAAAGCCTTATTCGCATGAACCGGTCACTCTGCCGGCTATAGAGCTCCTTTTCCACACCCTTCCCCCCTCGACTATCGCCCCCCTCATGGGCCGCAACCGCGAGGGCGGGGGGTCCGCCCCGCGTCAAGGCACAAGGACATGATTGACGATTTCCACCGCATCAAGCGGCTTCCACCCTATGTTTTTGCCGAGGTAAACGCCATGAAGGCGGCAGCCCGCGCGGCGGGCGACGACATTATCGATTTCGGCATGGGCAATCCCGATTCGCCGACGCCGAAGCATATCGTCGACAAGCTGTGCGAAACGGTGCAGGACCCGCGCACCCACCGCTATTCGCAAAGTCGCGGCATCCCCGGCCTGCGCAAGGCGCTGGCCGCCTATTACGACAGCCGTTTCGGCGTCGACCTGGACCCCGAGACAGAGGTCGTGGTGACGCTGGGTTCCAAGGAGGGGTTGGCCAACCTCGCCATGGCGATCACCAGCCCGGGCGACGTGGTGCTGGTGCCGAATCCCAGCTACCCGATCCATCATTTCGGCTTCATCATCGCCGGCGCGGCGATCCGCTCGCTGCCGGTGGCGGTCAGCACACCGGAAGACCGGGAAGCGTTCATGGCCGCCCTGCACCGCGCGGTGCATCATTCGATTCCCCGGCCGGAGGTGCTGGTCCTGAACTTCCCGTCCAACCCGACCGCACAGGTCGTGGAACTGGAATTCTACGAGGAAGTCGTCGGCTTCTGCCGGACCAACGGCATCTATATCCTGTCCGACATCGCCTATGCGGAGATCTATTTCGACGGCCGTCCGCCGCCTTCGATCCTTCAGGCGCGCGGCGCCCGCGACATCGCGGTGGAGTTTTCGTCGCTCAGCAAGACCTATTCCATGCCGGGCTGGCGCATCGGCTTCGCCGCCGGTAACAGGCGGCTGATCGCCGCGCTGGCGCGCATAAAATCCTACTTGGATTATGGCGCCTTCACGCCAGTGCAGGTAGCCGCCACAGCGGCGCTGAACGGTCCGCAAGACTGCGTCGACGAAATCCGGGCACTGTACAAGGAGCGCCGCGACGTGCTGATCGACGGGCTGGCGGCCGCGGGATGGGACGTGCCCTCGCCGCCCGCCACCATGTTCGCCTGGGCGCCGATCCCGCCCGAATTCAAGCATCTCGGCTCACTGGAATTTTCCAAGCTGCTGCTGCGCGAGGCCAAGGTGGCGGTGGCGCCGGGTCTGGGTTTCGGCGAATATGGCGACGAACATGTGCGCATCGGGCTGGTCGAGAACACCCACCGCATCCGCCAGGCCCTGCGCAACATCAAGAGCTTCCTGAAGAGTGGCGGCCGCAATATCCCGCCGGCAAAAGGAAAGGCCGCCAGAGGATGACAGCCCCGTTGAAGATCGCGATCGCCGGCTTGGGAACGGTCGGCGCCGGCACGTTGAAACTGCTGGACGAGCAGGCGGAATTGCTGGCTTTGCGCGCCGGGCGGCGATTGCAGGTCACCGCGGTGTCCGCGCGCAACCGCAACCTCGACAGGGGCGTGGAGATTTCCGGCTTCCAATGGTTCGACGACGCCGTGGAAATGGCGCGCAGCGCCGAAGCGAACGCGGTGGTGGAACTGATCGGCGGCAGCGACGGCGCGGCCAAGGCCGTGTGCGAAGCGGCCTTCGAGAGCGGCCGCCATGTGGTTACCGCCAACAAGGCACTGCTGGCCCACCACGGCACCGACCTGGCGGCGAAGGCGGAAGCCGCGGGCGTGTCGCTGACATACGAGGCGGCGGTCGCCGGCGGCATCCCGGTAATACGGGCGCTTCGCGAAGGGCTGGCCGGCAACCGGATCACCCGCCTGCACGGCATCCTGAACGGCACCTGCAACTATATCCTGACCACCATGCGCGAGACCGGCCGCGACTTCGACGATGTGCTGGCCGAGGCGCAGCAACTGGGCTATGCCGAGGCCGACCCGACATTCGATATCGAAGGGGTGGACGCCGCGCACAAGCTGGCCCTGCTGTCCAGCGTGGCCTTCGGGTCGCGCGTCGATTTCGACGGGGTTTACACCGAGGGTATTTCCAAGATCGCCGCGATGGATATCCAATATGCCGAAGAGCTGGGTTACCGCATCAAGCTGCTGGGGATCGCCGAGATGAACCATGAAGGCATCCATCAGCGCGTCCACCCGGCCATGGTGCCCGCCGACGCGCCGATCGCGGCAGTGGAAGGCGTGTTCAATGGCGTCGTCACCGAGGGCGATTTCGTCGGTACGACCGTACTGGAAGGGCGCGGCGCGGGCGCGGGACCGACGGCATCCGCCGTGGCCGCCGATCTCGTCGACATCGCCTGCGGCCGCCACGCGCCCACCTTCGGCGTGCCCGCCGCCACGCTGAGCGCTACGCCGTCGCTGCCCATGGACCGCCATACCGGACCCTACTATGTTCGCCTGATGGTGATCGACAAGCCGGGCGTCTTCGCCGATATCGCGGCAACGCTGCGTGATGCGGAGATTTCCTTCGAATCCGTGCTGCAGCGCAGCCGCGAGCCGGGCGGCGTGGTGCCGGTGGTGCTGACCACCCATGAGACAAGCGAGGCCGCGATGCAGCGCGCCTTGGCGGCGATCGAAGCGATTGAGGCGGTGCGCGAGCCGCCGCATATGATCCGCATCGAGCGCGGCTGAAAGCCTGACTCCAAGAGATTCACTTATGCCGAGTTATCGTCTGGAGGACGTAATGGACGAAGATTACAGTAAAATGGACCGCAATCTGGCGCTGGAAGTGGTGCGCGTAACCGAGGCGGCGGCGCTGGCGGCGTCACGCTGGATGGGCCGCGGCGACGAGAAGGCTGCCGACCAGGCGGCGGTAGACGCCATGCGCAGTGCGCTGAACAGCCTGAATATCGAAGGCAAGGTGGTGATCGGCGAGGGCGAGCGCGACGAGGCGCCGATGCTTTATATCGGCGAGGAGGTCGGCAAGGGGAACGGTCCGAAGATCGATATCGCGCTGGACCCGCTGGAAGGCACCACCATCACCGCCAAGGGTGGGTCGAACGCCCTGGCCGTCATCGCCATGGCCGAATCGGGCAATTTCCTGTTCTCGCCCGACGTCTATATGGACAAGATCGCTGTCGGCGGCGGGCTGCCCAAGGACGTAGTCGATCTCGACGGTTCGGTAGCCGATAATTTGAAATCCCTGTCCAAGGCAATGGACAAGAAGGTCTCGGACCTGGTGGCCTGCATCCTCGACCGGCCGCGCCATGCGGACCTGATCGAGCAAACCCGCGCGGCCGGCGCACGCGTCATGCTGATCTCCGACGGCGACGTGGCCGGCGTGATGGCGACCTCCAACCCGGACAGCGGCGTCGACATCTATTACGGCAGCGGCGGCGCACCGGAAGGGGTGCTGGCGGCCGCCGCGCTGCGTTGCATCGGTGGGCAGATCCAGGGGCGCCTGGTGTTCCGCAACGACGACGAGCGCGCCCGCGCCGACCGCTGCGGCATCACCGACCTCGCGCGCAAATACAGCACGACCGAACTGGCCGCCGGCGACGTGATGTTCGCGGCCACGGGGGTTACCGACGGCGCCATGCTGCGGGGCGTGCGCCGGTACAGCCACGGCGCGACGACGGAATCAATCGTCATGCGCTCCAAGACCGGCACGGTGCGGACCATCAAGACCCACCACGACTTCAATCGCAAGTCCGGCTTCCCGCCGATGGATGCCTGAGAAGGCCACATTGCTCGGCGTCGAGCGTTCGGCCGCGGGCCGGCGCTGGTATTCGCGCGAGGGCGATGCCAGGACGGCGCTGGCGCTGGCCCAGCGTTACGGCCTGCCTGAAATCGTCTGACGGGTCATGGCGGCGCGCGGTATAGCTATCGACGAGGCGGGAGTATGGCTGGACCCGACGCTGCGCGACCTGCTGCCCGACCCATCGCACCTGAAGGACATGGACCGCGCCGCGGCGCGCATCGCCGCCGCCATCCAAGACGGCGAGACCATCGCCATCTTTGGCGATTACGATGTGGACGGCGGTTCTTCGAGGCCGCGGGCGGGCGCGTAATAACCTATATCCCCGACCGCATGAAGGAGGGCTATGGGCCGAATGCCCCTGCCCTGCTCTCCCTGAAACAGCGCGGCGCGGCGCTGGCGATCACGGTGGATTGCGGCATCACCGCCTTCGAGGCGCTTGAGGAAGCGGCCGAAGGGGGACTGGAGGTGGTCGTTGTCGACCATCACGTGGCCGAGCCCCGGCTGCCCCGCGCCTTGGCGGTAATAAATCCCAACCGGCTGGACGACGACAGCCCCCATGGCCAGATGGCCGCCGTCGGCGTCGCGTTCCTGCTGGCCGTGGCGGTGAACCGGGTGCTGCGGGAGGCCGGTTGGTATGGCGACCGCCCGGCGCCGGATTTGCGGCAATGGCTGGATCTCGTCGCGATGGGCACGGTCTGCGACGTGGTGCCGCTGACCGGGGTCAATCGGGCTTTCGTCGCCCAGGGAATGAAGGTGATGGCGCAGCGGGGCAATCCCGGCATCGTCGCGCTGGCCGACCTGTCGCGCATGAACGAGGCGCCGGAGGCCTGGCATGCGGGCTTCCTGCTGGGCCCCAGGGTCAATGCCGGCGGGCGGGTCGGCGAGGCCGGGCTGGGCGTGGCGCTGCTGACCGCGCCGGACTACGCCACGGCCCTGCCGCTGGCCCAGAAGCTGGATGCCTACAACAACGAGCGCAAGGAGATTGAGGCCTCTTGCCTGGAGGCCGCCATCGCCCAGGTCGAAGGCGGGGACATGCATGACGGTCTGGTCTATGCGGTGTCCGAGGGCTGGCATCCCGGCGTCATCGGCATCGTCGCCGGGCGGTTGAAGGAGCGCTATAACCGCCCCGCCTGCGTCGTCGCCATGGCGGACGGCGTCGGCAAGGGCTCCGGCCGGTCGGTGGCCGGCGTCGATCTGGGCACCGCCGTGATCGCGGCGCGCCAGGAGGGACTGCTGATAAATGGCGGCGGCCACGCCATGGCGGCGGGCTTTACCGTCGCCGCCGACCGCCAGAACGCCTTCCACGAGTTTCTGGCGAACCGCATCGCGGCGCAGACCGGTGACGGCGGCCCGGTCGCCGAACTGGGGCTGGACGGCGTGCTGCAGCCGCGCGGCGCGACCGTGGAACTGGCCGAGGCCCTGCAGAAACTGGCCCCCTTCGGCGCCGGCAATCGGGAACCCCGCTTCGCCATTTCAGCCGCGCGGATCGTCAAGGCCGATGTCGTCGGCAGCGACCATGTGCGCTGCATCCTGACCGGCGAGGATGGCGGCCGCCTGAAGGCCATCGCCTTCCGCTGCGCCGACCGCCCGCTGGGGAAATTGCTGCTGCAATCCGGCGGCCTGCCGATCCACATCGCCGGTCAGATTCGCGTCGATCGCTGGCAGGGCCGCGAATCGGTTCAGATGATCATCGACGACGCGGCGGCGGTGAGTTAGGTCCTTACCTCCTCCGGCTTGTCGCGGTAGAAGATGTGGTTGCCGATGGTCGGGCCTTTTTCGTACTGGCCGCGCCAGTAGGCTTTCACATAGGTGGCGTGGTACCAGAGCGCGCCGCCCGTCGGGTCCTCGCCCCAGCCCCAATAGACTGTGCGGGCGATGTCCCGCGCGAGTATCCAGTCCGCCTTGTGCGTCGGTCGATGTTCGAGACCATCGCACCACCAGCTGAACTGGCAGTCTATGCTCTCCGTGCCACCCTGCTGGACGACCGCGCAGACGCCACCGGGGAAGCGGTCGTCGGCGATGCGGTTCATCACCACATGGGCGACCGCGGCCTGTCCCTGATGGGGCTCGCCGCGGGCTTCGAAATAGACGTTGAGCGCCAGGCATTCCAGCTCGCTGTCGACATGCCGCTTGGCGGCTATGGCCGCCGACGTCGCCGCCAGCAGGACAACCGCGCCCATGGCGAACAAATGCCGCCGGCCGTGCAGACGGTGCAGCAGCATGACCCGCTCATATTCCGTTTCCGGCGAACGGCGCAGCAGCAGGTTCAGATGATGCAGGCCCGGTATGCGCATCCTCTCAGCCTGACGTGCAAAAGTGAAGAAATGCTGTACGGCCGTCACAGGGTCTGTTTCACCGGATCTTGGTAAAAGATGTGATGGCCTATTTTGGGGCCGCGCCGGAGATGCTTGCTCCACCAGGGCGTAACATAGTCGGCGTGATACCAGAAGGCGCCGCCTGTGGGATCCTGCGAGCGGCCCGAATAGACCTTGTCGGCCAGGCGGGTGGCGTCGCGCCAGTGCGCGCCGGAACGGGGAATGTCTGACCGCCCGTCGCAATACCAGCTGAACTGGCACAGCGGCCCGGCCTCGGGCCAGCCCTGGGCGATGACGGCGCAGGGGCTGTCCGGCCAGCGCCGGTCCGCGACGCGGTTCAACACCACATGGGCGACGGCGCGGCGGCCATCCTCGGGCTCGCCACGGGCCTCGAAATAGATGTTGAGGGCCAGGCAATGAACATCCTGTTCCGGTCCCATTTCGCCGCTGCTGAACAGCAGCAGCACGGTACCGGCGGCCGCGCCGCGCAGAACCGCCAGAACTGTCCCGCGATGGGCAGCCCAGAAACCTGCGACACGGGCAATCAACCGCGCCGCCGCCAAAGTCCGTTCTCGCCAGCCCATCGACCTTTCCTCGCCACCGGCTTGTGAAATACAGGCGGAAGGACGAAGCGCCGGCAGGGAACCGTCAGAACATATGGGTCAGCCCCTGCACCGGGAGCCAGATGGCGACCGCGCCGGCCAGGACCGCCGATGCCGCCAGCAGGGTACGCCATCGCACCGATTCCGCCCTTGCCGACAGCCAGATGCCGTAAACGCCGTATATGGCACGGACGAAGGCAACGGGGAGAATCATTGGCCCCGCGGCCCAGGCGCCCCATCCTTCCAGCCGCCCGATATAAGAGAGCAACAGGGCGAAAAGCAGAAGCGGCGTGGGCGAAAACAAGACATAGAGGCGGCGAATCATGGCGAAGGGCTCCTGTTCGCACTAAACATTCTCGATACGTGCAGGGTAACCTTTCGTCAATACAGATGCGCGCATATTGGGCCGGTCAAAGTCCGACCATCGCCGCCAACGCCCGGAAAGGCAAAGCTCTTTGCTTTGCAGGGCCGTGCGACGCAGGCTGTGGCGGTAACAATGCGAAGGGAAGCGAGCCATGTGGGATCGCGCGTTTGTCAACCGGCTGCGCAAGGAGCTGCCGGACTGGACTGAACAGGGCTGGGTCACGCCGGCGGGCGAGGCCGCGATCATCGGCGAGGCCGAGGCGCGGGCCGCCCAGGGCATCCATATCGTTCCCATCGCCCTGGCCGTGATCGGCGCACTGACGCTGGGCGCAGGAGTCATCCTGTTCTTCGCCGCCAACTGGGACGAGATGCCCAAGATCGTCAAGCTGATCGTACTGTTCGGCTCAATGTGGATCGCCTACGCCATCGCCGGGCGCGGCCTTTCGGGATCGGCGCGGTCCAGCCGGGCGATTGCCCATGCCATGCTGCTGCTGGGCATTATCCTGTTCGGCGCCAACATCAATCTGATCGCGCAGATCTATCATATCGACGCCCATTACCCGAACGGCGTGCTGATGTGGTCGCTGGGCGCGCTGCTGCTGGTCTGGCTTGTGCCGTCGCAGCCGGCCGCAGTAGCCGGGATTGTGCTCGCCGCCCTGTGGAGCGGCATGGAGACCCTGGATTTCGGCTGGCCGGTACATTGGCCCTTCCTGGCCGTGTGGGCGCTGTTCGCGGCGCCGGCGCTTTACCGGGGCTGGAAATGGGCGACATGCGCCGCGCTGGTCGCGCTCGGAGTCTGGTGTTTTACGATCATCGTCGACTGGCCATATGACGACCGCGGGCAGAGCCTCTATCTGCTTCAGGTGTTTGCGCTGCTGGGCGTGGCCGTTCATCTCGCCGGGGTGGCGATGCAGGACATTCCGCGCCTGGCCTCGCTGTCCACCGTGGTGCGCCGGACGGCCCTGGTCGGCGCATTGTTTGCCGCCCATTTCTTCATCTATGTTGGCGTGCACGGGCTGCCCTGGTACAGCTGGTGGGGGCGTGACTTCGACCCGGAAACCTGGGCGCGCACGGCGCAGGCCGGGCCGGGCATGATCGCCTTCATCGCCGTCTTCGCCCTGGCCGCCCTCGCCCTGGCTGTCGAACGTTATCGCCGGGTCGCCGCGGCCCACAGCCGGCGCGACATGGCCGGGATCGCGCTGGCGGGACTGGCCACAGCGGTGATGCTGGCCAATCCCTTAATGCCGGGCCGATATGCCGATGCCGTGTTCATGTATATCGCGATCAACGGCACGTTCTTCGCGATCCTGATCTGGATGGTGGTCGATGGCTATCGCAGTGGCGAGCGCTTCCAGGTCTATGGCGCCTTCATCGCCTACGGGGCCAGCATGCTCGCGGTCTATTTCATGGACTTCTTTACGCTGATGGAACGCTCGCTGGTGGTGATGGGCGGCGGCGCGGTGCTGATCGCCGGCGTCTACATACTGGAACGCCAGCGCCGAAGCGCGGCAGCCGCCGAGACGGGAGTCGCATCATGATGAAGAAATACCGGACTTTCCTGCTGATCCTCGTCGTTGTCCTGCAGACCGCGGCGCTGGTCGGCATGGTGGCAATCAAGCAACGCACGCTGATCAACGGCAAGCCGATCCTGCTGGAAACCGAACCGATCGACCCGCGTTCATTGTTTCGCGGCGACTATGTGCGGCTGAACTATACGATAAGCAGCCTGGATTACGCCGCGGTCGAAGGCGACAACGATTTCGAGCAGCATGAAGAGATCTATGTCATGCTGCGCGAGGGCGAGAAGTTCTGGGAAGCGGTCTCGATCCACCATGCAATGCCCGCCCACGGCCCCGAATCGGTGATCATCCGGGGCGGGGTCGACTATATCGGCATATGGACCGGCGGCGAAAGCCGCGACGGGATCAGCGTCCGCTATGGCATCGAGAATTATTTCGTGCCCGAGGGCGAAGGCATGGCCCTGGAACGCCCGGCCGAGGGCGAAGAGGTCACCATCCTGGTCGCCGTCGACGAGGCGGGCGACAGCGCAATCAAGGCGGTGCTGTTGAACGACGAGGTGCGCTACGAGGAAAAACTATTCTGAACAAAGGCCGGTCAGGACCCTTGACCTTGCGCCCGCGGGACAGTAAATGAAGCGCCTCTGCGACCCCATCGTCTAGAGGCCTAGGACACCGGCCTTTCACGCCGGCAACACGGGTTCGAATCCCGTTGGGGTCGCCAATTTGTTTCCGCACCTAACAACCCTATCATCTAGAGGCTCAGGACTCCGGGTTTTCAGTCCGGCAACGGGTGTTCGACTCCCCCTGGGGTCACCAGATTTTGGCTGTCGTGAAGGGGATTGCGGGCCTCAGACGCGGGCCGACGGCAGGGCGTGGACGCTGTCCCAGCCATAGGCAACCTCGCGCACCGTCTGACCGGCCATCCTTGTGTCGCGCGACGCGGTGGGCTTGCCGCCCATGGCCTCGTAGAAGAAGCGCGACGGGTTGGCCGCCAACACCCAGATGAGCGCGGTCTCGTGACCTTCGCGCGCCAGCGCCCCGAATAGCGCCCGCAGCAGGCCCTGGCCAATGCCCAGGCCCTGGAAGTCGGGCAGCAGGTAGAGAGTATAGACTTCGCCGCTGAATTCGCGACGCTCGGACCGGTTCGGTCCGTAGGACCCGAAGCCGATGACCCCATAGCGCGGATCCTCGGCGACGATCGCCGTCTCGCCGCTGTGCAGCATGCGCTGCCACATCCGGGTTTGCTTCTCCAGCGACATGCCGACGAGGAGATCGTCGGGCAGCATCCCGGCATAGGTGCTACGCCAGGTTTCCACATGGATCCGGGCAATCGCCTCGGCGTCATGCGGGATCGCTATGCGCAGGTCTACGACGATCATTGCCTGGTTACCTCCTCGAATCGTTCAAGACGATGCTCTCATAATTTTCCTTACATTTTCTTACTGCGCCAAAAGCATTGGAGTCCGCCCGCCATCGCGCGCCAGAACAGCCACGAAAAACCCGTCCGTCCCATCGCGCCCGGGCCTCAACCGCAGGAATACATCTCCGGCGGGGCAGTCCGAACCGAGCCTGTCGGCCCATGCCTTGCGGGCCGGAAAAGCGTTGAAATCCGGGGCGTTGTGCAGGAATTCAGTGACCTGCCCCTCGCCCTCACCGGTCAGCAGCGAGCAGACCGCATAGACCAGCCTGCCACCCGGGGCGACAAGCCGGGCGGCGGCCTTTAGGATATGGGCCTGCAGCGCCGCGAATTGTATCAAATTTTCGCTATCGATCCGCCAGCGCGCCTCGGGATGGCGCCGCCAGGTGCCGGTCCCGCTGCAGGGCGCATCGACCAGCACGCAGTCGTAACTGCCCTTTTCGGCACCGGGCCACAGGCCGTCCTCGCCCTCCAGTATCCGGGTCTCCGCGATCGTCACCCCGGCGCGTTCAAGCCGGGGGGTTGCGCGGGCCAACCGGCCGGTCGAGGTATCGCAGGCCACGATGCGGCCCCGGTTTTCCATCGCGGCGGCCAGCGCCAGCGTCTTGCCACCGGCACCGGCGCAAAAATCGACGACCGAGTCGCCGGGCCTTACCCCCGTCAACAGCGCCGCGACCTGCGAGGATTCGTCCTGCGGCTCGGCCAGCCCGTCGCGGATAACGGCGCTGCTCGCCAGATTGACCCGCCCGGCCAACCGCAGTCCCAGCGGCGAGAAGGGCATGGGCGCAGACTCTATCTCTTCCGCCGCCAGCAGGCCGGCCACCGCTTCGCGGGTCGTCTTGAGGCTGTTGACCCGCAAATCCACGGGCGCCGTGCCCATCAGGGCGGCAAGTTCCCGCTCCAGCGAATCGCCCAGCGCCATCCGGAATTCCTCTTCCATCCAGGCCGGGATATTGCCCCTTACATGGACCGGTTGGGCCGGATCGTCGAACTCCTTGCCGGCCAGCGATTCAGCCAGCGCGTGCTCAGCCTCGTCCAACGGCGCCGGGCGGTACTGTCCGCCATCAAACGCGGCATCCAGATCCGCCATGCTCCATCCCTCGCCCAGCAGTAGCGCGCCGATGGCACGCCCGCGCGAATCGGCAGGGCGGCCGGCCGCGTCCAGCCACCAGTCGATCTGCGCCCGTCGACGCAGCACCGTATAGAGGATCGCCTGGATCGCCCTGCGGTCGCCGCCCCCGGCATAGCGGCGTTTGCGGAACCAGCCGGCCACCAGCGCATCGGCCGGCCGCTTCCAGTCCGCCTCGACGGCGTCCAGCAACTCGATCGCCGCCGCGGCCCGCGCGCCCGGCGTCATCGCTCGCCGGCCTTATACCAGGGGTATTCAGCTCTCGGTGCGGTAATTGGGCGCCTCGCGGGTGACGGTGATGTCATGGACGTGGCTTTCGCGCAGGCCCGCACCGGTGATCTTCAGGAAGGTGCAGTTGCCGTGCATGTCGGCGATGGTCGCGTTGCCGGTATAGCCCATCGCCGCCTTCAGTCCGCCGACTAGCTGGTGGATAACCGCGCCGGCCGGCCCCTTGTAGGGCACGCGGCCCTCGACGCCTTCCGGCACCAATTTCAGCGAATCGGAGACCTCCTGCTGGAAATAGCGGTCGGCGGAACCGCGGGCCATGGCCCCGACCGACCCCATGCCGCGGTAGGCCTTGTAGGAACGGCCCTGGTACAGAAATACCTCGCCCGGCGCTTCCTCGGTGCCGGCCAGCAGCGAACCGATCATGGCGCAGTCCGCGCCGGCGGCGATCGCCTTGGCGAGATCGCCGGAATATTTGATGCCGCCGTCGGCGATGGCGGTGACACCCGCCTGCCGGCAAACCGCCACCGCGTTCATGATGGCGGTAAGCTGCGGCACGCCGACGCCGGCGACGATGCGGGTGGTGCAGATGGAGCCCGGACCGATACCGATCTTGATGGCGTCGGCGCCGGCGTCGATCAGCGCCTGGGCGCCTTCCTTCGTCGCGATATTGCCGGCGATGATCTGGGTCCGGTTGCTCATTTTCTTGATCTGGCCGACCGCGTCGATGACGCCCCTGCTGTGCCCGTGCGCGGTATCGACCACCACCACGTCGGCGCCGGCATCGATCAGCGCCTCGGCGCGGGCCAGACCGTCCGGGCCCACCCCGGTCGCGGCGGCGACGCGCAGGCGGCCCTGTTCGTCCTTGCAGGCGTTCGGGAATTTCTGGGATTTCTCGATATCCTTCACCGTGATCAGGCCGACGCAGTGCCGTTCGTCGTCGACCACCAGCAGCTTTTCGATCCGGTGCTCGTGCAGCAGGTGGCGCGCCTCTTCGCTGGCCACACCTTCCTTCACGGTCACCAGGCCGCGTTTGGTCATCAGTTCCTTGACCGGCTGGTTCGGGTTGGTGGCGAAGCGCACATCCCGGTTAGTCAGGATCCCGACCAGCCGGTTGCTGCGCCTGGTCACCACCGGGATGCCGGAAATGCCGTGATCGGCCATCAATTGCAGGGCGTCGGCGAGGCTCTGGTCCGGACTGATGGTGATCGGGTTCACCACCATACCCGATTCGTAACGCTTGACCCGGCGAACCTCCTCGGACTGGCGCTCCATATCCATGTTCTTGTGGATCACGCCGATGCCGCCAGCCTGGGCCATGGCGATCGCCATGTTGCATTCCGTCACCGTGTCCATGGCGGCGGAGATCAGCGGAATGCCCAACTCTATGCTCTTTGTCAGCCTGGTGCGGGTATCGGCCTGGCCGGGCAGAACCGCGGACGCGGCCGGTTGCAGGAGAACGTCGTCGAATGTGAGACCCTCAAGCAGTTCCATATATCACTCCCGTTGAAAGTCGCCGCATCATACACAGGATTCTTGCCCTGCCAAGGCCCTGCGGCGTCCTCTCTTTTGACCTGCCTCAAGGCGGCCCCCGCCGATTCGGCCTCTAATGGATCGACAGGATCTCCCTTTACCCGAATGGGGGCCGACAATGCCAACCAAACCCGTCACCACCTGGGTCTTGGTCGCCGACGGCGCCAAGGCCCGCCTGCTGGAGCGGATCGGCGTAGACGCTCCGCTGACACCGGCCTCGGATAAATGCTTCAGCGAGCCGGAAGCCCGCGCCCCGACCCGCGATATCGGCGCCGACCGGCCGGGCCGCGTCCATGAAAGCGCCGACACCACGCGGCACGCGATGGCGCCGCGCGTCGACTGGCACCGCTACGCCAAGGAGCGTTTCGCCAAGTCGGTCGCCGATGCGCTGGAGGAGGCGGCGCTGGCGAAAAAATACGAGGCACTGATCCTGGTGGCCCCGCCGCGGGCGCTGGGCGACCTGCGCAGCGCCCTGGGTCAGCACGCCAAGGGTCTGATTGCCGGCGAAATCGCCAAGGACCTGACCAAACTGCCCGACCACGAACTGCCGGCGCATCTGGCGTAGCGCGGAGGCGGTGCTATTCTGTTCGTGCGGCGGCGGTGGAAGGATATATTGGGGGTGGAGGCGCACCGCGCCCCGTCTCTTACATATTGCTGCGGATTCTCTCCGCCAGGGCGCCGATTTCGTCCATGTCGCCCTGCACGAGTTCCCAATTCATGGTTAGGCCGTCCGCCATATGGCGCGGGATGACATGCATGTGGAAATGCATGACCGATTGCTTGGCGGCCGGGCCGTTGCATTGCAGCAGGTTCATGCCGGCAGGTTCCAGCGTGGCCTGAACGGCCCTGGATATCCTCTGCGCCGTCAGGGTGACGGCGGCGATGTTATCGGCCGGGATTTCGAAGAGGTCCCTGTGATGCGCCTTGTGGACGATCAACGCGTGGCCCGGATTGACCGGATTGATGTCCATGAAGGCTATGCTGTCCTCGTCCTCATGAAGCTTGAAGCAGGGGATATCGCCCGCGACGATCTTGCAAAAGATGCAGTCGGACTCGTTGCTCATTTTCGACTCTCCGGTTCATCCGGGCCGCCCCTGAACCCCATCGCCACCACATAGAGCTCAGCCGAGTCCTTTCGGCTGGCCGGCGGCTTGACGTGGGCGACCCTGGTGAAGTTGCGGCGCATCGTCTCCAGCAGGCTCCGCTCGCTGCCGCCCTGTAGCACCTTGGCGACGAAAGCGCCGCCGGGCGCGAGCACCTCCAGCGCGAAGTCCAGCGCCGCTTCGGCCAACGCCATGATCCGCAGATGATCGGTGGCCGCATGGCCGGTGGAGGCGGCCGCCATGTCACTGAGCACCACATCGGCCGGCCCGTCCAGCAGCGCGCGCAGGCGGTCCGGCGCATCCTCGTCCAGGAAATCTCCCTGCAGCAGTTCGGCGCCGGCAATCGGCTCGATTTCCTGCAAGTCTATGCCGACGACACGGCCCTTGCGCCCCACCCGCTCCAGCGCCACCTGAACCCAGCCGCCCGGCGCGGCGCCGAGATCGACTACGCGGCCGCCGGGCTTCAGGAACCCATACTTGTCGTCGATCTCGGCCAGCTTGAAGGCGGCGCGGCTGCGATAGCCCAGCCTTTTCGCCTTGGCCACATAGGGGTCGTTCAACTGGCGCTCCAGCCACAGCTTGGAAGACAGCTTGCGGCCTTTGGCGGTCTTGACGCGGACATGGGACTGCCGCGGCGCCCCGCGCCTCGAAGGCCCCTTCTTACCGGCCGCCATCACGCTCCGCGCCGGGCGTAGCCTTGCGTCCCATCAAATCGACCAGGATGCCCTCGCGCACGCCGCGGTCGGCAACGCGCAGCCGGCCAACCGGCCAGCGTCGGCAGATTGCCTCGAGGATCGCGCAGCCCGCCGCCATCATGTCGGCCCGGTCGCGGCCGATGCAGGGATGGGCGGCGCGGTCGGCGGCGGTCATGGCGCTGAGCCGAACCGCCAGCGCATGCAGGTCGCCGAATTCCAGGAAGGAACCGTCGACCCGCGAGCGGTCGTAGCGCTCCAGCTCCATCATCAATCCGGCCAGCGTCGTCACGGTGCCGGAAGAGCCCAGCATCTGGACCCCCGCATTTCCCACATGGCCGGATATGCCATGGGCCTCGCAGAAGGGCGCCAGCCGTTCCAGCAACTCCCCGACAATCGCCTCCCAGGCGGCGGCTTCGAACGGCCCCTGGCCGAAGCGTTCGGTCAGGGAGACCACGCCGAACGGCATTGAGATCCAGTCGACCATTTCATGCGCATCGCCGTTGCTCGTCAGCCACATGACCTCGGTGCTGCCGCCGCCGATGTCGAAGACCAGCGAATGCGGTGTGTTGTCGTCGAGCAGCGGAAAACAGCCGGCGACGGTAAGCCGCGCCTCTTCCTCTGCCGTTATCGTTTCGATGAAAAGGCCGGTTTCGTCCTCGACGCGGCCGATGAATTCCCGGCAGTTCTCGGCGTTCCGGCAGGCCGCCGTGGCGACGTAGCGCCCGCGCGATACGCCGCGCCGCCGGATCTTGGTGGCGCAGACGCGCAGCGCATCGATCGTGCGCTTGATCGCCGCGTCAGACAGGCGGCCGGTTTCCTCCAGCCCCTCACCCAGCCGGACGACGCGGGAAAAAGCATCGACGATGTGGAATCCGTCCGCCGCCGGCTTGGCGACCAGCAGGCGGCAGTTGTTGGTGCCCAGGTCCAGTGCAGCGCAGAAACCCGGTCCCCGCCGCCCGTAACGGCGCGGTTCCCTACGCTTCCGCTGGCCGCCGCCGCGCTGCGGTTCCGGTTCGGTGGATAAGGCCACCTGTCCTCCCGATTTCCGTTCTGGCGGGCTGTCGCCGCCGTTCCATTTGGTTTCATCCTAACGCAAACCCCCGCCCCGTCCAGTCAGGAAGATGCTATTTACGCATCCAAGAGCCTGGACCGGGATATTTTGGGGTTCAAACCCGCAGCACTATATGATAAAAGCGCGCCTCGCTATTACCGAGACGAACCGATGGGGGATCGTCTAACGGTAGGACTACGGACTCTGACTCCGTCAGTGTTGGTTCGAATCCAGCTCCCCCAGCCAAAATTACGGAAAAAGCCCCGTTTCTCATCGGGGCTTTTTTCATTTCGATCCTGGGTCGACAAGCTCCAGCAGCCTTAGCAGGCGCCCATCCCTCTCTGCCGCCAGGTCCGCGATGGAGCGTTCCGCCGTCTCGCGCTTCACGCCCTCGATAATCTTCGTTGCCAGCTCGTCGGTCAGGTCCGGATCGCCGAGGGATTTCCAGCGCGCGACCTGGCTGGGGCCGAGATGGCGCAGGTAATGCTCGATGCCGCCCGCGCCGCCGCCCAGATGGTAGTTCATGAAAGGACCGGCCAGCGCCAGGCGCGGGCCCGGCCCGCAGGCGATGGCCTTGTCGATATCCTCGACGTCGGCCACATCCTCGGCGATCAAATAGACGGCCTCGCGGAACAGGGCCGCGGTCAGGCGGTTGACCAGATGGCCCGGCAGCTCCTTGCGCAGATGGACCGGGACCTTATCCGCCGCTTCCCAGAATTCCATGGCGCGTCGTACGGGTTCGCTCTCGCGCGGCCCGCCCGCGACCTCGACCAGCGGCAGGATATGCGGCGGGTTGAAGGGATGGCCCAGCAGGCATCGTTCGGGATTTTGCGTGCGCGCGCGGATCTCGGAAATGGTGAAGCTGGAACTGCAGGAAAACAGCAGGGTCTCGGGCGGCGCGATGCGGTCCATCTCCGCGAACAGCGCCTGCTTGACCTCCAGGCGTTCCGGCGCGCATTCCAGCACCGCTTCCGCGCCCGTCAGTGCGCCTTCCAGCGAGGCGTGGATGGCCAGCCGGTCGCAATTTGCCATCTCGGCCAGGCCCAGCCGCTGCATCAGTGGCCAGTCCCGCGCCACCATGTCGCGCAGGCGCGCTTCGGCCCCGTCGGCCGGATCGTATGCGCTCACTTCCCAGCCCAGCCGCAGGAAATGCAGCACCCAGCCACCGCCGATGAGCCCCGTGCCGACGATGGCGATCCGCCTGCTGGACATGTTTCTGCTCCCGTATGTCGATTGCCGTGTCACGGCCAAGGTCCCGGACTCTAGTCTTGGCGCGCCGCGCTGGAAACAGGCTACATGGCCGCAAACCGTGACAGTAGGGCAATTCCGTGCTTATTGTCTTGCGGTCGGGTCTTGATCCGGCGGCGAAGAGCGGCTATCAGGCCGCCAGAACAGGGATATCAGGGCAGCGGGTACCCAAATGGAATATTTTATTCAACAGCTCATCAACGGGCTGACGTTGGGCGCCATCTACGGGCTGATCGCAATCGGCTACACGATGGTGTACGGCATTATCGGCATGATCAACTTCGCCCACGGCGACGTGTTCATGATCAGCGCCTTCGTCGCGCTGATCAGTTTTTTGGTGCTCGGCCTTGTCGGAATAACCTGGCTGCCGCTGGCGCTGCTTCTGGTACTGATTATCGCAATGTTTGTCACTTCGGCCTACGGATGGGCGGTCGAGCGCTTGGCGTACCGCCCGTTGCGCGGCTCGTTCCGGCTGGCGCCGCTGATCTCGGCGATCGGCATGTCGGTGTTCCTGCAGAACTACGTCCAGATCGCCCAAGGCGCACGGGTCAAGCCGCTGCCGCCATTGATCCAGGGCGGCTTCACCTTCATGGAGCAGAAAAGTTTCACGATAACGCTGAGCTACATGCAGATCGTCATCGTCGTGCTGACCTTGGTCCTGATGACCGCGTTTTCTCTGCTGATCGCGCGCACCGCCCTCGGCCGGGCGCAACGCGCCTGCGAACAGGACCGCACCATGGCGGCGCTGCTCGGCATCAATGTTGACCGCACGATCTCGCTGACCTTCGTCATGGGGGCGGCACTGGCTTCGGTGGCGGGGATGATGTTCCTGCTCTATTACGGCGTAATCGACTTCTTCATCGGCTTCCTCGCCGGTATCAAAGCGTTTACCGCGGCCGTCCTGGGCGGCATAGGGTCGCTGCCGGGCGCCATGCTGGGCGGCTTGCTGATCGGCCTGATCGAGACTTTCTGGTCGGCCTATTTCACCATCGAATACAAGGATGTGGCTGCGTTCTCCATCCTCGTCCTGGTGCTGATCTTCCGGCCGTCGGGCCTGCTGGGCCGGCCCGAAGTCGAAAAGGTCTGACGCCATGTCCGTGACCTCGCAGCCACGATCCGCGTCCCTTGCGGGCGCCGACCTCTTGGCCGCCGTCAAGGAGGCCGGTGTCGCGGCGCTCATAGCGCTGGTTCTGGCGGTCATCGTCATCGGCATGCGCACGGTCGATCAGCAGGGTGGGCTCGGTGTCGAGTTCCGGCCTGCCGTGGTGGCCATCGCGGTGGGGCTGGTCTTTGCCGGCCGCGTCCTTCTGGTGCTCTGGTGGCGTCGCTCAAAACCGCTGGACCGCAGCGCCCGCGACCGGGTCATGGACCGGATCGGCGCGGAAGTGCTGCACTACTCGAAATATGCGGGCCTCGCCCTGTTCGGATTCGCTGTGGCGGTGCCGTTCATCTGGTCCGACAATCGCTATGTCGTCGACATAGCGACTCTGGTTCTCACATACATCATGCTGGGCTGGGGCCTGAATATCGTGGTCGGGCTGGCCGGGCTGCTCGATCTCGGATATGTCGCCTTCTATGCGGTCGGCGCCTATTCCTATGCGCTGATCGCGCTGCATTTCGACCTTTCCTTCTGGGCCTGCCTGCCGCTGGCGGGCCTGTTCGCGGCAAGCTTCGGTGTCCTGCTCGGCTTCCCGGTATTGCGCCTGCGCGGCGACTACCTCGCCATCGTCACGCTCGGCTTCGGCGAGATCATCCGGGTGATCCTGCTCAACTGGTATTCCCGAGGGGGAAACGGCCTTCCACCAACTGTTCGGCTGGGACTACTCCTCGATGCACCGGATCATCTTCCTCTACTACCTGATCCTGGCCCTGGCGCTGGTCACCAATTTCTTCACGCTGCGAATCCGCAAGCTGCCGGTCGGGCGGGCGTGGGAGGCGTTGCGCGAGGATGAGATCGCCTGCCGCTCCCTCGGCATCAACCCGACCAACACGAAACTGACCGCCTTTGCCATCGGCGCCATGTTCGCCGGTTTTGCCGGCTCGTTCTTCGCCGCCCGGCAGGGCTTCATCAGCCCCGAGAGCTTTACCTTCACCGAGTCGGCCGTGATCCTGGCGATCGTCGTGCTGGGCGGCATGGGTAGCCAGGTCGGTGTGGTACTGGCGGCGGTTTTGCTGATCGGCGGAACCGAGCTGTTTCGCGAACTGGCGGAATTCCGCATGCTGGCGTTCGGCGCGCTGATGGTGGCCATCATGGTGTGGCGGCCGCGCGGGCTTCTTGCGCACCGGGACCCCACCCTGCTGCTGGGCCGAACGACGGCGAAAGGCGATGGGGGCGGGTCATGAGCCAATCAGACAATCGCCCCCTGCTGACCGTCGAGCATCTGACCATGCGGTTCGGCGGGCTGCTCGCGATCAACGACGTATCCTTCGTCGCGCACGACCGCGAAATTACCGCGATCATCGGCCCCAACGGGGCCGGCAAGACGACCGTGTTCAATTGCCTGACCGGCTTCTACAAGCCGACCATCGGCCGGCTGACGCTGGACCATGGCGACCGCATGTTCCTTCTCGAGCAGCTGGACGACTTTCGGGTGGCCCAGAAGGCCCGCCTTGGCCGTACGTTTCAGAATATCCGGCTGTTCCCGGGCATGTCGGTGCTCGAGAACCTGATCGTCGCGCAGCACAACAGGCTGATGCGGGCTTCCGGCTTCACGGTGTTCGGCCTGTTCGGGACAGGCACGTATCGGAACGCGGAGGCCGAGGCCGTCGAGAAGGCGCGCTACTGGCTCGACCGGGTTCGCCTGCTGGATCGGGCCGACACCAACGCCGGCGACCTGCCCTACGGGGCGCAGCGGCGGCTGGAGATCGCGCGCGCCATGTGTACCGATCCGGTTCTGCTCTGCCTCGACGAGCCCGCGGCGGGCCTGAACCCCCGGGAGTCGGCCGAGTTGAACCAGCTTCTGCTGTTCATCAAGACCGAA
>CAMYNJ010000069.1:0-14638 GCA_947259795.1 uncultured Alphaproteobacteria bacterium
TTCTCTATTCCGGGTTAGGAATTTTATCTTCGGGGCCGGCCGGCGATTTCCCGCTGACGCCGAAACTCGACCGCGGATTTCTCTTATCGATGGGCAATCCGCCCGCTTTCGCGCTCGGCTATGGCCATAATGCCGCAAACGCCATTATAAAGCGTGGTGGGAGACTGTCATGCTAAGGATAGCGATACTGGTTGCGGCCCTGCTGCATGCCCTGCCCCTGGCGGCGAATCGGGCGGCCGCACAACCGGATGAAGGATCACGGGCCGGGGCCGCGAGCGATGCGGTGGCGGGCGCTTCGGACGACTTCAACGCGGGCTCGTTCGAAAACAGCATCTGGCAGCTTTGCCAGGCGGAAGAACGGCTGCTCCGATTCGACCGGATCACGCCGGTGGAGGGCGACCATTCGCTGACGATCGGGGTGGATGCCCTGCGGAAGGGCGAGGTTCGCTGTAACGGGCCCGCGGTTGCGGCAACCGTGGCCGGCGGCGAAGACGGCGACATCGAAAGCCTCGGCCCCAGCCTGATCGAGCCGGTGCAATCCAGACTGAAGACCATGGGGATTTTTCGCAAGGACGTATCCACCGTCATCCAGCGCAATGAACTGCGGCTGCAAAGCAGATACCGCCATCCGATCGACCAAGAGTATTGGTACGGGCTGTCGTTCCGCCTGGACGGCGATATTCCCATGACCGGCTCGACCAGATGGGTGATCGGGCAGTGGAAACAGACCAACGGGCCCAGCCCCATCCTCGCCCAGCGGTTCGATAACGGCGTCTTCCACATCACCGTGCAGGACGGGCATTGCCGCTGCCGTATCGCCAAAGCCGGCGGCGACCCCGACCTGGAGGCGGCGCCGCTTTCAACCAATCCGCTGCGCTGCCTGTGGGCCCCCGACAAGAACACGAAAAGCCGGGGCGGGGCGCTGAACGAGGGGGACGATTGCCCGACCGGCCTGACGGTAAGCCGTGGCGAGGATTTTGTCCTTCCCGATCCGAAGGCGGACTGGGTGACCATGATCTACGCAATCAGGGGCGGCCGGGACGGCAAGGGCAAGATCGACATTTACGCGAACGGCAAGTTCGTCGCGCGGGTCACCGGCCCCATCGGATACGACGACTGGACCGGCCAGAAGATGAAATTCAAGATCGGCATGTACCGCGACTTCCTGCCCGGCACCGCGCAGCTGCATCTCGACCGGTTCTGGTTCGGCCGCGATCCGGCGCTGCATGAGCCGGGCTTCACGCCCCGGCCGTAATCGCCGCCGGACATTGAATTCCAGGGATAGAACGATCAGGTGATCCGGATCTGGGCCAGGAATTTATCGACCTGCGTCTGCAGCATAGTCGATTGCTGCGAGAGGTCGCCGGTGGAACGCAAGACCTGGCCGGCGGCCGAGCCAACCTCGTTGACCGCACTGGAGACGTCTTCGATATTGCTGTTCACATCCTGCGTGCCGCGGGCCGCCTGCTGGACGTTGCGCGCGATCTCCTGCGTCGAGACGCCCTGCTCCTCGACGGCCGAGGCGATGGTCGTCGAGATATCGCTGATTTCCGAGATGATGCCGCGAATCCGGTCGATGGCGCCAACCGCGCCGGCTGTCTGTTCCTGAATTGCGGTAACTTGGCCGGCGATATCCTCAGTCGCCTTGGCGGTCTGGTTGGCCAGGTTCTTGACTTCCTGCGCGACGACCGCGAAGCCCTTGCCGGCATCGCCTGCACGCGCCGCCTCGATCGTCGCATTCAGCGCCAGCAGGTTGGTCTGGCCGGCGATGTCGTTGATGAGCGTCACCACCTCGCCGATCTTGCTGGCGGCCTCCTGAAGGCTTTGAACCGTTTCGTTGGTTGCCGCCGCTTCGGCCACCGCGCTGGCCGAGATTTTCGCCGACTGGTTCACCTGGCGGCCGATTTCCGCGATCGAGCTGGAGAGCTCCTCGGTTGCCGCGGCCACCGTCTGGACGTTCGCCGTGGCCTGCCCGGACGCCGATGCGACGCCGGTCGCCTGGCGGTTCGCGGTGTCGGCCATGCTCGACATCTGCTCGGCCGTGGCCTGCATTTCGGTGGTCGCCGACGACAGCGCCTCGACCACATCCTTGACCTGGGCCTCGAAATCGTCGGACAGGTCCCCCATGAGGCGCCGCTTTTCCTCCTGCGCCAGGCGCTCTGCCTCTTCCTTCTCTTTCTGCATCTCGAGCATGCGGATGGCGTTGTCCTTGAAGACATTGACGGCCCTCGCCATCTCGCCGATTTCGTCGGATCGATCGAGCGCCGGCACCTCGACCGATACATCGCCGTCAGCCAGCGTCCGCATTACTTCCGTGCTCTTGCGGAGCGGCCGGATAATCCGATCGAGGATAACCATGATCGCAATGGAGAGCGCCACGAGGATCCCGAGGGATACCAGCAAATTGATGAAGCCGACCCGTTCGCCCGGCGCGTCGATTTCGCTCTGTTCGGCGTCAACCACCACGGTCCAGCCATGACCATCCATCGTCCTGACTGCCGCGACACGCTGCGCGTCGCCTTCGTTATAGCTCGTCAGCCACGATTTCCGGGTAGCAGCGCTCTGGTCCGGCATCAGGGATTTGATTTTCAACTGCGATACCTGCGTGGCGTCCGGATGGATGACCGCAACACCCTGTTTGTTGAACAGGAGAACGCGGCCCGTTTCCCCCACCTTGATGGGCTGGACAAAACGCTGATCGAAATAGTCCAGGGAGATGACGGCAAACAGCAATCCCGCAACCGCCCCGTCGTCCGAAATAACGGGCGCGGCGACGGTCACCACCGGCACGCCGGAAGTCTCACTAACGGCCGCATCCGACAGGAAGCCGCCGCCATTCCGGCCGGCAGTGAAGAATTCGCGCTTCGACAGGTCCCGGTCCAGTTGATCTTCGTCGGAGGACGCAACAACCTTGCCCTCGAGATTAACCAGGCCGATCGTCTGGTAATAGCCATAGCCCTCCTTGGTCATGGCCAGCCTCTCGTTGGCAACGCGGCGTGTCGCGCGGCCGACGAAAGAGGCCTGGAGGGACTTGAAATAAAGCGGATCCGCGGCCCATCCCGTCACATCCATACGGCGGTCGGCAAACCATCCCGACCCCGACGTCGCCAAGCCTTCGGTCGCCTGCTGAAGTTGGCCGTGCGCCGACAGCTTTACAGCCTCGTTCGTGCTGACATAGCCGACGACGGACAGACTGCCCAGGCCGAGCACCAGAACAATCATGCAAGGTACGAGGAACTGTTTTCGCAAGGTCATGGCTGGTCTTCCGTATTCATGTGAGAAATGGGCCGCGGGATCCGGTATTCAGGACGACATCACTCGATGATCTCGTCGGCCGACTGCATCATGGTGGCAAGTTCGGTTGTGGCGCCGTCGCCAAGCCCCTCGGCAATGCGGGCATTGATGACCAGCCGGCCCTGCCGGTTGCGGGCAATCGGAATGTCGGCCGGCGATGTGCCGTCGAGAATCCGCAGCGCCGTCTTAGCCGCCCATTCACCCTGCTCTTCCGCCAGCTTGGTATAGCCGATCAGTGCGAAGGGCATCATGTGTCCATGAATGGCGCCACTGGGGATTTTGCTGTTCCGCTCGACGAACTTCGCGGCGGTTGCATCGTCCCAGTTTTCGGTGCCGGCCGAGTTGCCGACCAGAAGGATGTCGACCTTGCCCTGAAGCTCACGGAACATGGCCTGCCATTCATCGGCGGTTTTCGCGTAGCGGATTTCAGTGAACCGCATCTCGAAGACCTTTTCGATATTCGCCAGTTCCTTCTGGGCGGTGAAGGCGTCGGCGGCCAGATAGCCGACCCGTCGGCCCGGCGTCAGACGCTCCAGAAACTCAAACAATTCGTCCGCGGCGGCGACTTCGACCATGCCGGTGACGTTGCTGAAGGGGAAACCATAACCCGAGGCATCCCAGTTGACGCCGCAGAAAACGAACGGCAGGGCCGCGTCCTTGTAATGGGGCGCAATTACGAATTTGGACGCGTTGTCGTCGGACGCGATCACCACGTCGGGTTTGAATTCCGCGATGACGCCCATGACCATTTCCGCGGCCGCCAGCTTATCCTCATCCGTCTTTTTGCGCTTGGTGTCCATGCGGACAACGCGCAGTTCGGCGCCACTGCCATTGAGTGCCGAATTGACGCCAGCCAGCGTCCCGTCACTCCAGGCATAGCCTTCATGGTAGGAGTCGATGAAAAGGATTTTCTTACCGTCGTATTTTCCCGCTGCGTCAGCCTGACCGGCGATGGCAACGAAGAAGAGCATCGAAACGATACCCAGAGATTTTCGCAAATACATAAGAAGCCTTCCGGATAGAGGTTAGAAGATATGTCCCTTTGCGTGAGCGGATGGTCGACCACCCCGGCCGTATCGCCACGCTGCTTGATCAAGCCATATCAAACACTACTTAAGGAGTGGTTAATATCGGCGGTTGTAATATACTTTAGTTGTGTGCACCTAAGGTTATAATCTTCACATAGCCTGCGTTGAGAAAATTCCACTGCTCGTTGGCACTAAAGGTTGTTTTGTACAATAAATTTTCTATCTTAAACACCGGCCCCACGGCACGAAAGCTTGACCGGCGTCGACGGCGCGTTAGGTGTAGACTGCGGGCAGCGGCGACGAGAGACGGAGGGAACGGGCCATGAAACTGACCGGGGTCAATCATCTGGCCTTCATTACCAACGACCTGACGAAAACCATCCGCTTCTGGCGCGATTTGCTGGGGCTGCGGCTGGAGGCCGGGATCGGGCATGAGGGTTACCGCCATTACTTCTTCAAGCTGGGCGAGGCGAACCAGATCGCCTTCTTCGAGTACGAGGAAGCCGCGCCGATGGCATACAAGTTCCATGGCGAGAGAACGGATACGCCGCTGGGCTTCGACCATCTGTCGATGACCGTCGATACGGTCGATGAGCTGTTTGCCTTCAAGGACAGGCTCGAGGCCGCGGGAGTGAAGGTGCATGGCGCGGTGGATCACGGCATCATCTGGTCGATTTATTTTTTCGACCCGAACAATATCCCGCTGGAGATTTCCTGGGAGACCCTGGCGGTCACCAACCCGCCGGCGATGGACGAGGTGGAACCCATGGCGATCGTCGCCGAGGGCGCGGGGCCGCAGCCCGGCCACTGGCCCGAGGTCACCGACCCCACCCCGCGAAGCGAATTCACCGCCCATGGCGGCAACGCATTCACCATGCGCGAAACTTTCATCCGCGAGGGCATCGGGGAGCTGAAACCCGATTTCGTCGCGCTGATGAAAGAGCAGACCCTGGGCGCCGCGCGCAAGCCCGGGGACAAAGCAGCAGAATAGCGCATTCAGCATGGGCGGCGCGATTCGCAGGAGCAACAAATGGCAAGGGTCAGCTTCACGAACAATCTGCGACGCCATCTGCCCTGCCCGCCGACCGAGGTTCCGGGTGATACGGTCCGTGCCGTCCTCGACGGCGTGTTCGCGGCCAATCCGATGCTACGCAGCTATCTGCTGGACGACCAGGGCCGCCTGCGCAAACATGTGAAGGTGTTCGTGGGCGGCCGCGTGGTGAGCGACACGGCGGGGCTTTCGGACTCTGTCAGTGCGGGCGACGAAGTGTTCGTGTTCCAGGCTTTATCGGGAGGCTGACGTGGCGGACAGGATCTATGTGGCGTCCCGCAAGGGACTACTGGAATTCAGCGAAAAGGCGGCCGGCAAATGGGATATGACGGGCACGTCCTTCGTTGGCGAGCCGGTCAGCGCAGTGCTGCCGGATGCCCGCGACGGCACGCTGTACGCGGCCCTCAACCTCGGCCATTTCGGCATCAAGCTGCACCGCTCGGAGGACGGAGCCAAGACCTGGCGCGAATTGCCGGCCCCGGCCTACGCGGCGACACCGGAGGGAGAGGACGGCGACAAGAAGGATGGCCCGAGCGTTTCGCTGATCTGGACGCTCGCCGCCGGCGGCACCGACCAGCCGGGCCGATTGTGGGCGGGGACCATCCCCGGCGGCCTATTCCGCTCCGACGACCGGGGCGAGAGCTGGTCGCTGGTCGGAAGGCTGTGGAATTTGCCGGAACGCGAACAATGGTTCGGCGGCGGCTACGACGAGCCCGGCATTCACTCGATCTGCGTCGACCCGACCGACAGCAAGCGCCTGACCGTCGGCGTGTCCTGCGGCGGGGTGTGGATGAGCAAGGATGCGGGCGCGAGCTGGACCCTCGGCGGGGCGGGCCTGCGCAACGAATACATGCCGCCCGACATGGCCGAAACCCGCGTGCTGCAGGACGTGCACCGTCTGGCGCAATGCCCTGCCGCGCCGAACGTGATCTGGTGCCAGCACCATAACGGCATCTTCCGCACCGAGGATGGCGGGGTGAACTTCACCGAGATCGAAACCGCCCAACCGTCGGCCTTCGGCTTCGCCGTCGCAGTCCACCCGGCCGACCCGAACACCGCTTGGTTCGTGCCCGCGGTCAAGGACGAATGCCGGGTTCCGGTCGACCAGCGCATGGTGGTGAGCCGCACGAAGGATGGCGGCAATAGCTTCGAGGTCTTCGCCGACGGGCTGCCGAAAAACCCGTCCTTCGACCTGGTGTACCGCCACTGCCTCGACATAGACGCCACCGGCGAGCGCCTCGCCATGGGCTCGACCACCGGCAATTTCTGGGTCGCGGCCGACGGCGGTAGCCGCTGGACCCTGGTCAGCAACCACCTGCCGCCGATCGCTCAGGTGATATGGGCCCCCGGGGATTAGGATTCTCCGACGGATTTCCCGGACGGAGCCTCGATCAGGACGGACATTTCCTGCTGGCCGTCGGGCCCAGCATGCCATACCACCGGAACATGGTTGCCGGTTTAAGTTTAACTGGCATAATGGCTTTGAATCGCTTGAAAAAATCGGGAGGAAGCCGATGGCGCTACGCCGGCACGAGGTGACATTCGAGACCGTGCCGCAGGATGTGATAGACGGATTCGGCAGGCTGGCCGCCAGCCAGGTGGGCGACGCGATGAACCGCGAGCAGGTGATGGCGGCGGCGATCAAGCCGATCGCGCCGGGCACGCGGATCTGCGGCCAGGCGCGCACGGTCAACGCGATGGCCGGCGACAACGGCATCATCCATGCGGCGATCCCCTATGTGCAGCCAGGCGAGATTCTGGTGGTCAACGGCATGGCGGTGGAGGACGTCGCCGTCTGGGGCGAGGTGATGACCCATGCGGCGCGGAAACAGGGCATCGCCGGCATCGTGCTGGACGGCGCGGTGCGCGACGTTGCCGAAATTCGCGAGTTGGGCTTTCCGGTGTTTTGCCGTGCGGTGGTGCCGCGCGGGCCGCACAAGGGCTTCGGCGGCACCATCGACGGCGCAATTTCCTGCGGCGGGGTGGCGGTATCGCCGGGCGACCTGGTGATCGGCGACGATGACGGCGTGGCCGTCGTGCCGCTGGCCGAGGTCAGGTCTGTCCAGGCCGCGGCCTTGGCTGCGCAGAAGCGCGAATGGGCCTGGCTGGAGGAGATCGCCAATGGAAGGACCACATGCGAACTTCTCGGCCTGCCGGAACCGGAACTCGTGCCGGGCGACGATTGAAACAGCCCGGCGCCGATCCAGGGTGCGACGATATTACGCGCCCTTGTTCGCCGCCCGTAAGTATTACGATTCGCTTATTTAGGCTTGAATTTATGGGCGAATGGGATCATTACCTCACCAGATCACCGGTGTCGCGGGCATGAGGAACCGCTGACGGCTCGTTGAGGCGGCGTCAGTGGATGATGTCGTTTTCGCGCCGCCGCATAAAAACGCCAGCGGGTATTGCTGCCACCGATGCATGTCTATCTGCCCATTGCCGAGATTTCGGTAAATATCTTCGTTTTGCTCGGACTCGGGGCCGGCGTGGGCATGATGTCGGGTATCTTCGGCGTGGGCGGCGGCTTCCTGATGACACCGCTGCTGATTTTCATGGGCATCCCCGCGCCCGTCGCGGTCGGCACCGAGGCCAACCAGATCGTGGCTTCTTCCGTGTCCGGGGCGCTGGCGCATTTCCGGCGTGGCAATGTGGACCTGAAGATGGGCACCATGCTGCTGCTCGGCGGCATCATCGGCTCCACCTTCGGCGTCTGGCTGTTCAAATGGCTGAGCGCGCTGGGCCAGATCGAGTTGGTGATCCGGCTGGCCTATGTGCTGTTCCTCGGCATCATCGGTTCGCTGATGATGATCGAAAGCGTCAAGGCGATCCGCCAGACCAGATCACCCACTGCGGGCCGTCGAAAGTTGCACGAGCATCGCTGGTTCCACGGCCTTCCCTTCAAGATGCGCTTCCGTCGCTCGAAGCTTTATATCAGCGCCCTGCTGCCGCTGGCCGTGGGCGCGCTGGTCGGCATCCTGGCGGCGATCATGGGTGTCGGCGGCGGCTTCATCATGGTGCCGGCGATGATCTATGTGCTGGGCATGCCGACCTCGGTGGTGATCGGCACCTCGCTGTTCCAGATTGTCTTCGTCACCGCCAACGTCACCTTCCTGCAGGCCTACCAGAACCAGACCGTGGACCTGCTGCTGGGGCTGTTCCTAATTGTCGGCGGGGTGATCGGTGCGCAGGTCGGCACGCGCGTCGGCGCCAAGCTGCCGGGCGAAAAGATGCGCTTCCTGCTGGCCGCGATGGTCGTCGGCGTCTGTATCAAGATGATGGTCGATCTGGTTTCCACGCCAGCCGACTTCTATTCCATCGCGCTTGCCGGGGGACACTGATGAGACGGCTCCTCCTCCCTGCCCTCTTCCTGGTTTCGCTGTGGCCGGCCTCGGCTGTGGCGGAGGAACTGGTCGCCGACCTTTCCGACCATCTGGTGGAAATCACCATGGGATTCGAAGGTGCCGAACTGCTGCTTTTCGGCGCGGTCGAGGGTGAGGGTGGAGGCGATGTGGTGGTGATCGTGCATGGCCCGACGGAGGACCTGACGGTCCGACGCAAGGACCGGGTCGGACCGATCTGGATGAACCGCGGCGAGATGGCCTTCGACGGCGTCCCCGCCTTTTACCGCGTCATGTCCACCCGGCCGCTGGGCGAATGGCTGCCCGACGCAGTGCGCGAGCGGCATCAGATCGGGATCGATCATCTGCGCCTGCCGCTGCGCGGCGGCGAACCGGCGGCGGAAAGCAAGGCTTTCCATGCGGCGTTGATCCGCCGCAAACAGGCCGTCGGCCATTACGGCGAAGAGGTCGGCGAGGTGAAAATGCTGGCCAAAAGACTATTCCGCACCGACGTAGCCTTCCCGACCAACGTGCCGGTGGGCAACTATACCGTTGAGGTGTTCCTGGTGCAGGACGGCACGGTTGTAAGCGCGCAAACCACGCCGCTCTATATCAACAAGACGGGCGTGCTCGCCGAGATTTTCTCCTTCGCCCACGATTACTCGGCAGCTTACGGCATCCTGGCGATCATCTTCGCCGTGCTCGCCGGCCTCGGCGCCAACGCGGTCTTCCGAAAGGTGTAGGCAGGCTGTATCCTCGACCGATTCTCCGGGACTGGACTGCGGCGGATCGATCCTTTACATTCGCAATTTCTTATATAAGAAATATCCTTCATAATATTGAACCAGTATCCTCGCGGCGGCGCGGGGGCGCGGCAGCAGAGGGAGTGTGAGATGGGCGCAGGGCGGAAAGGCCTTTTGCAGCAGGAGCAGGCCGATACCTCGCCGGTGGTGGCCGACGAGGTCAAGCATACGACCTGCTATATGTGCGCCTGCCGCTGCGGCATCCGCGTCCATCTGAAGGACGGCAAGGTCCGCTATATCGAAGGCAACCCGGACCACCCCATAAACCGCGGCGTCCTCTGCGCCAAGGGTTCGGCCGGCATCATGCAGCATTATTCGCCGGCGCGGCTGCGCAAGCCGCTCCTGCGGACCGGCGAGCGCGGCAAGGGCGAGTTCAAGGAGATCGAGTGGGACGAGGCGCTGTCGATCGCCACCGGCTGGCTCGGTAATATCCGCAAGACGGACCCGAAGCGCCTGGCCTTCTTCACCGGCCGCGACCAGAGCCAGGCCCTGACCGGCTGGTGGGCGAGCCAGTTCGGCACGCCCAACTATGCCGCCCATGGCGGTTTCTGTTCGGTGAACATGGCGGCGGCCGGGCTGTACAGTATCGGTGGCGCCTTCTGGGAGTTCGGCGAGGCCGACTGGGAGCATACCCGCTATTTCCTGATGTTCGGCGTCGCCGAGGATCATGATTCCAACCCGATCAAGGCCGGCATCGGCAAGATGAAGACGCTGGGCAAGGCCAAATTCGTCTCGGTCAACCCGGTGCGCAGCGGCTATTCCGCGGTGGCGGACGAATGGATCGGCATCCGCCCGGGCACCGACGGGCTGTTCGTTTTCGCGCTGATCCATGAACTGCTGAAGGCCGACAAGGTCGATTGGGAATTCCTGGCGCGCTATACCAATGGCGGCTGGCTGGTGATCCAGGACCCGGGCGCCGCCGACGACGGGCTGTTCGCGCGCGACAAGGAAGGCAATCCGCTCTGCTTCGACGGCAAGACGAAAAAGCGGGCCAGCGCCCTCGCGCCGGACGTGACCCCGGCCATGGTCGGCAAGCACAAGCTGGTGGACGGGCGTACCGCGATTCCCGCCTTCGAACTGCTGGCGCGGCGTTACATGAGCGACCGCTATGCGCCGGACAATGTGGCGGCGTCCATCGGTATTCCCGCCGACACGATCCGCCGCATCGCCGCCGAACTGGCCGACGCCGCCTTCGCGCAGACCATCGAGCTGGATATCGAATGGATGGACTGGGCCGGGCGCACCCATGACAAGATGATCGGCCGCCCGGTCTCGATGCATGCGATGCGCGGCATTTCGGCCCATTCCAACGGCTTCCATACCTGCCGGGCAATCCATCTGCTGCAGATGCTGCTGGGGTCGGTCGACACGCCCGGCGGCTTCCGCTACAAGCCGCCGTTCCCCAAGCCGATCCCGCCGCTGCCGCAGCCGACCGCCGGCACGGGCAAGCCGAATACGCCGTTGGGTGGGCCGCCGCTGGGCTTCCCGCTGGGGCCGGAAGACCTGCTGATCGACGAGAGCGGCAAGCCGAAACGCATCGACAAGGGCTTCAGTTGGGAACATCCCCTGTCGGTGCACGGGCTGATGCATATGGTCATCCATAACGCCTGGGCCGGCGACCCCTACCCCATCGACACGCTGTTCCTCTACATGGCGAACATGGCCTGGAACTCGACGATGAACGTGCCGGGGACGGTCCATGCGCTGACCGACAGGGACGAGGAGACCGGCGAATACAAGATCCCGCATATCATCTATTCCGACGCCTATTCGTCGGAAATGGTGGCCTATGCCGATCTGGTGCTGCCCGACACCACCTATCTGGAGCGCTGGGACTGCATTTCGCTGCTGGACCGGCCGATCTGCACGGCCGAGGGCCCGGCGGACGCCATCCGCCAGCCTGTCGTGAAGCCCGACCGCGACGTGCGGGCCTTCCAGGAGGTGCTGCTTGATCTGGGCGCGCGCATCGGACTGCCAGGCATGGTGAACAAGGATGGCAGCCCGAAATATCCTGGCGGCTACGCCGACTATATCGTCAATCACGAGCGTGGCCCCGGTATCGGGCCACTGGCCGGCTGGCGCGGCGAGGACGGCCATTCCCAGGGCCGCGGCGCGCCCAACCCGGCGCAGCTGGAGCGCTATATCGAGAATGGCTGCTTCTGGCACGATCCGCTGCCCGACGACGCGCATTACTACAAGCACGCCAATATGGGTTATCTGAACTATGCCCAGGACATGGGCTGGATCCCGAACAACCGGCAGATCGTGCTGCAGCTCTACAGCGAGGTGCTGCAGAAGTTCCGCCTGGCGGCGCGCGGCCATGGCGAGATCCAGCCGCCCGAGAGCGAGCGCGAGCGGATCGAGACCTTCTTCGACCCGCTGCCGCTGTGGCACCGGCCGTTCGAGGAAGACGCCGTCAGCGAGAGCGATTTCCCGATGCATGCGCTGACCCAACGGCCGATGCAGATGTATCACAGCTGGGGCTCGCAGAATGCCTGGCTGCGCCAGATCACCGCGCGCAACCGGCTCCACATGGCACGCGCGATGGGCGCGAAACTGGCGGTCGGCGACGAGGACTGGGTCTGGGTGATCAGCCATCACGGGCGGGTCAAGGCGCAGGTGAAGCTGATGGACGGGGTGAACCCGGACACGGTCTGGACCTGGAACGCCATCGGCAAGCGCAAGGGCGCCTGGGCGCTGGACGGCGACGCACCGGAATCCAGGAAGGGTTTCCTGCTGAACCATATCATTTCCGAGCTGCTGCCGCCCCGCAAGGACGGCTATCGGTATTCCAATTCCGACCCGATCACCGGCCAGGCCGCCTGGTTCGATCTGCGCGTGCGGGTCGAGAAATGCGCGGCGCATGAGGCCGGCGAGACCGAACCGATGTTCGAGGCGCTGTCCAGCCCGCCGGGCGTCGGCGAGGGCCGCCCCGCGACCCTGCGCTACGGCAAGGAGCTGAAGCCCGAATTCAGCGGCCATACGCGCGGTGTCCATCGCGAATATATCGGCAACCGGCAGGAGGTTTCGGAGACGGTCCCGGACGTGGCCGGCGGCTGGGGGAACAAAGCAAAGGCCAAGCCGAAGAAGGAGGGCGAGACGTGACCAGCCTTCCCGCGACCACGGAACGCCGCCTCGGCCTGGTCATCGACCTGGATATCTGCGTCGGCTGTCACGCCTGCGCGGTAAACTGCAAGGAATGGAACACCGGCGGCCATTCGGCGCCGCTGACCGACCGCGACCCCTATGGCGCGGAGCCGACTGGCGTCTGGTTCAACCGCATCCACAGTTTCGAGGTGGAAAGCGACGAGCCGGGCCTGCGCGGGCGTACCGTGCATTTCCCGAAATCCTGCCTGCATTGCGAGGACGCGCCCTGCGTCACCGTCTGCCCGACCGGCGCGTCCTACAAGCGCGAGGATGACGGCATCGTGCTGGTCAACGGGGACTGGTGCATCGGCTGCAAGCTGTGTTCCTGGGCCTGCCCCTACGGGGCGCGGGAATATGACGCGGACGAAGGCGTGATGAAGAAATGCACGCTCTGTGTCGACAAGATCTACAACGAGAACCTGCCGGTCGAAAGCCGGGTGCCGGCCTGCGTTTCCACCTGCCCCGCCGGGGCGCGCCATTTCGGCGACCTGGGCGATCCGGCGTCCGGCGTGTCGAAGTTGGTGGCGGCGCGTGGCGGCTACGATCTGATGCCCGAACAGGGCTGCAAGCCGACCAACAAATACCTGCCGCCACGGCGGCGCGAGGACAAGGATCTGCACGACGCGAACGGCGCCCCGGCGGCGCTGGCGCCCGAGGCCGGGGACATCGACAGCGCTGTCCTGCGCTGGGTCGACCGGCTGCTGTCGCGCTGACGCGAAGAGGGAAGAGCATGCATCCGGCATTTTCCGTCATCTTCTTCACCACCGCATCCGGCGCGGGCTACGGGCTGCTGGTCTGGCTGGGCGTTTTCGGCGCCATTGGCCTGCTGCCGCCCGACCGCTGGTTCGGTGTCGCCGCCTTCGGCCTGGCCTTCGCGCTGGTGACGGCCGGCTTGCTGTCCTCGACCTTCCATCTCGGCCATCCGGAACGCGCCTGGCGGGCGTTGACCCAGTGGAAAACCTCCTGGCTCAGCCGCGAGGGCGTGGCGGCGGTGCTGACCTATATCCCCACCGGTCTTTTCGCGATCGGCTGGATCTTCCTGGAGCGCAACGACGGCATCTTCGCCGCGCTGGGCCTGGCGGGCGCGGTGCTGTGCCTGATCACGGTCTGGTGCACGGCGATGATCTATGCCTCCCTGAAGAGTATTCAGCGTTGGTCGAACGGGCTCGTGCCGCCAGTGTATCTGGCGCTCGGCGCGGCGACCGGATCGCTATTGCTTGCCCTGCTGGCACAGCTTTTCGGACATCAATCCTTCCATCTCTATGCGGTCTCCCTGGTAACGGTCACCCTCGCCGCGGTCCTGAAACTGGCCTATTGGCGCGCAATCGGGAAAAGCCGGAGCGAAAGCACGGCAGCGAGCGCCACCGGCCTGGGCAAGCCCGGCCTGGTGCGGCTGCTGGAAGCGCCCCATACCGAATCGAACTATCTGATGCAGGAAATGGGCTACCGCCTGGCCCGCAAACACGCCGAGCGCCTGCGCATCGTCGCCGTGATCGCCTTGTTTGCCATTCCCCTGATTCTGTTGCCGGCGGCCGCCCTTGCGGGCACGTCAATCCTCACGGCATTCCTGCTTGTCCTGGCCGTCGCCTCGGCCGCAATCGGCTTAGTGGTGGAGCGCTGGCTGTTCTTCGCCGAGGCGAAACACACGGTCACGCTTTATTATGGCGAGGAGAGCGCCTGACCATCCCCCTTGCAGAAATCTGAACATGCTGTATATAAGAACAAACTAATATTGAGAGGGTAATAACGATGACTACCGTCCAGACTGTCGACGCCAATACGCTGAACGACTGGATCGGGAACGACGAAGTTTTTCTGATCGACGTTCGCGAGACCAACGAACATGCCCGCGCCCATATCCCGGCCGCGGTGTTGATGCCGCTGTCCCGGCTGGGCATTTCGGAACTGCCCGACGCCGGCAACAGGAAGGTCGCAGTCGTCTGCGCCACCGGCGCGCGCTCGGCGATGGCGGCC
>CAMYNJ010000069.1:14663-21508 GCA_947259795.1 uncultured Alphaproteobacteria bacterium
ATGTCCATGGCGGCATGATGGGCTGGCAGATGGCCGGCCTGAAGGTCGCGCAAAGTGAGAATGCCGCCTCCGGCCCGCTCGGCGGCCTGTTTTCGATGTTCCGGCAAACGGGCTGATATCCCGCCGTTCCCCCCCGCAACACCGCTGTTGACTGAATATCGCGTTCAATCCCTCCCGGATTGCGATGCAATTTGCATAATACCCGGTCCGGTTACATGGAACCGGCACCGGCCCGCTCGCCACCGGGCTGCCCAAAGATATCGTACATCATGGGCGGTGGAACGAGCGATTGGACCGGTGCGCCGAAAACTTGGCACGGAAAATGCTTGTTGGATGGCAGCAATTAAACCGGGGTGTGAACAGTATATCCATGAACGCATTCAATTCGACAGGCAGGACAAGACCGGCTTTCGATATTCAGGGCCGCCCGATACTAGTGGAATCGGTCGCCGAAAACGACGCCTTGGACGATCGCACCGGTGCGGTGGATCTGTGCGACCGGCTGGCGCAAGACTTCGATACTCATTTATTGCTGCTTTCGAACGATGCGCCGAGGGATGGAGGCCGGCGGAACACATTCCTGTTCTGGAAGGACGATCCCAAGTTGGCCGGCGAGTTGGAGTTTCTGCTCGACGGGCTGAGACCGGACATCATTCATACCCATAGGGCGGACGAACTGGCGACATTGGGCCGGGCCGCCGAGAAAGCGGGCGTGCCCCATATCGTTCATTCGCTATGTCGAGAGTTCGCGGGCGCCAAGAAATGGCATTGTGACCAATTCGCCGCTATCGCCGAGAGGCTGTCGCCCCTGCTGATCGCCCCCAACGAAGAAACCGCCGGCAAGCTGCCGTCCTGGGCGCGGATCGAAATCCTGCGGACGGGCGTCGATTGCGAGCGATACGTTCCCGGCGACAAGGCGCGCGCGCGCCGCAAGGTTGGACTGCCGGCGGCGCCGCGGATCATCGGTTGCGCCAGCCCCGCTCATGGCATGGCGCCGCTGCTGGAAACCGTTTTCCAGATGGGCGAAGAGGTTCACCTCGCCCTGTTCGGCAACGGACGGCCCGGCGACCCGGAGCGTGCCCTGATCAAGCGGCTCAACATGGAGGAGCGTGTGCATGTGCTGGGTGCCTGGGCCAGACCGGAGACGATCTTCCAGGCGATCGACGTCTATTTCCACGGTCCCTCGGGCAACAGCCTGCCACGGCCGGTGCTGGCCGCGCAGGCCTGCGGAAAGCCCGCAATCGCCTGCGTGCCGGCGCTCAGCGACGCACTTTGCCCGCAGACGGGCCGTCTGGCGCCCCTGCAATTCATGCCGACACTGCGGCACAGCCTGCGGTGCGCACTGGACTCCGCCTCACCGGAAGTCACCCGGCGATTCATCGTCGACAACTGGAATGTCGAGCAGTCGCTGGAAGGATACGGCGCGCTGTTCAAACGGCTTACGGAACGGACCTGCCCGAACAGCGGCCGGGCTTGAATAATGGCCGTCCGCCGGCCGGCTTGACCTGCATCAACGAAACCCTCCCACTTCCGGTTCATATTGCCATCGGGCCGGGCGACGAATCGCCCGGCGAAATCGGGGAGTGCCCAATGCCGGCGAGGGAAAGCGGGTGGGCGCATTTTCCGCATGGCGCCGATGTCGGCCTGTGCGGCTACGGGCCGACGCTGGAAGCCGCCTTCGAACAAACGGCGCTGGCCATGGGCGCCGCCGTTACCGAGCCATCGCGAATCCGCCCTCTGGTGGATGTGCGGGTCGAGTGCGAGGCGCCCGACCGTGAATTGCTGCTAATCGACTGGTTGAACGCGTTGATCTTCGAGATGTCGACACGCGGCATGCTGTTCGGCCGGTTCGAAGTCCATATCGACGGCAACAGGCTGACCGGGACGGCATGGGGCGAAACGGTCTCGAAGGAACGCCACCGGCCGGCCGTGGAAATCAAGGGGGCGACCTACACCGCGCTTGAGGTAAGGCAACGCGACGACGGCGACTGGGTCGCGCGATGCGTCGTCGACGTCTGATGCCGCAACATCAGCACGGCAGGAGAAGAGAAGATGGATCCAGCCAGGCTGGAAAGGATTTCAGCATTTGCGTGGCGCATCCCGCCGACCGGCGCGATGCGCGTTCCGGCCATCATCTATGCGGATGAGGGCCTGATCCGCGACATGGACGACAAGGTCCATGAGCAGGCCTCGAACGTGGCCACCCTGCCCGGCATCGTCGGCGCCTCCTACGCCATGCCCGACGCCCATTGGGGCTATGGCTTCCCGATCGGCGGCGTGGCTGCGTTCGACCCCGCCGAGGGCGGCATCATATCGGCAGGCGGGGTCGGCTTTGATATTTCTTGCGGAGTCAGAACCCTGCTGACGGGGAAAAAGCGCGCCGATATCGAGCCGCTCAAGGAACAGCTGGCGGACGCGCTATACGCCGCGGTGCCCGCCGGGCTGGGCAGCACCGGCCGGATCCGGCTTTCGGGGCAGGAAATGGATGCGATGCTGGAGGGCGGCGCGGCCTGGGCCGTCGGCCAGGGCTACGGCCGGGACGACGATCTGGAGCGGATCGAGGAGCATGGCCGGATGGCGGGCGCCCGGGCCGATTGCGTATCGGAACGCGCCAAGCATCGCCAGCGCAACGAGATGGGTACGCTGGGATCGGGCAACCATTACCTGGAAGTGCAGGAGGTTACGCGCATATACGACGAGCAGGCCGGCCGGGCCTTCGGCCTTGCGCAAGGCGATGTCGTCATCAGCATCCACTGCGGGTCGCGCGGGCTGGGCCACCAGATTGGCACCGAATTCCTGCGCGAAATGGCGATCGAGGACGCCAGGATCGGCATCCACCTGCCGGATCGCGAGCTTGCCTGCGCCCCCATTCGGTCGCCGATCGGCGAACGTTATCTCGGCGCCATGCGGGCCGGCATCAACTGCGCCTTTGCCAATCGCCAGATCATCGGCCATCTGGTGCGCCAGGCCCTGGCCGGCATCCTGCCGGCGGCGAGCCTGGATCTTCTGTTCGATGTTTCCCACAATACCTGCAAGGTGGAGACCCACGATATCGACGGGCGCCGGCGCGAGCTTTTTGTCCATCGCAAGGGCGCCACGCGCGCCTTCGGACCCGGCGACCCTTCGCTGTCCGCGGCGCTGCGCGACACCGGCCAGCCGGTCTTCGTCGGCGGCAGCATGGGCACGTCTTCCTGGATCCTTGTCGGCACCAAGGAAAGCGAGGCCCGCGCCTTCAGTTCCGCCTGCCACGGGGCCGGACGCAGCATGAGCCGGCACCAGGCCCGCAAGACATGGCGGGGAAGCGATATCGTCGACGAACTGTCCCGGCGGGGAATCGTCATCCGCAGCCCGTCGATGCGCGGCGTCGCCGAAGAAGCGCCGCACGCCTACAAGGACGTGACGGCGGTCATCGAGGCCACGCATCGCGCCGGGCTGGCCCGGAAGGTGGCGGAATTGAGACCGCTGGTCTGCATCAAGGGCTAGCCCGGAATTCTCACCAGTATGGCGCCGTCATCGCGGCGGGCGGAGTCCGGTCCGCCAGGAATAGCCCGAAAAGCGTAGCCTGCGCTACGGTTGAGGGCTTTGACGCCGCGGGCGGCCCACCCGGCGTGACCCTTCGGGCGCTGCGGACAGGACGACAGGCTGCGTCAAAGCGCTTGCCCGATGCGCCAGCATCGCGCCGCGCACTTTTCCTGTCCTGTCGTCCTGTCCGCAGCGTGACGGCGCCATACTGGTGAGAAATCCGGGCTAGGAAACCTTCTCCACCAGCAGGCCGCGGTCGGCCAAGTCGGTCACCAGCGTCTTCACGTCGCTTTCGATCGATTCGGAATCGACGTCGGGAAAAGCTTCCTTGAGGACCGTCACGGCGTCCTCCAGCCCGTGCGTGCCGTCAAGCAGGCGCCAGAGCCCGGCACCGAGGCCGTTCAGGTGATAGATCGTCTGCCCGCCCGGATTGACCAGAAACAGGTCGGCGTCGACCAGATGCTCCTTCAACCCCTCGCAGTGGCGAAACTGCCGGCCGGCGGGAACACGCGGCCCGGAAGGCCGGCGGCGGGCCTGCTTGTTCGGCCGCTTGTCCGACTGATCGCCGTCATCTGCCGTGGCCCCGCGCCAGGTCGCGAAACGGGCGCGCAAGGCGTTGATGGCCTCTTGCGGGTCGGACCAGGCCATCCGGTAACAGGGAACATCGCCAATGACTTGCTCAACGCTCCCGAGCAACCGGTCGGCAGCCATGCCTTCACCGAAACTGTTGAGCAGCAATCGCTTGAGCAGCTTCCCACTGGAGGCCGGGCTGAGGGTCGCGGCCGACGTGGCCGACCGGTCCAGCATGACGAAGGCGCGAATGCGGGCCGTTTCGCCAATCGGCGCCAGCCTCTCTTCGCCGGGCTGCAGGTAGCCGACCTTGTCGCTGCCACTGTCCATGCGGCCCTCGATCAGGCCACGAAGCGGGTCTTTCAGTTCTTCCGGCAGCGGCAGTTTCAGCCGCGGCGCCATGCCGAGGCTCATGCCCTGCTGTTCCTCTACCGAGACCGGCAGGACCGAATCGGCGAAGACCCTGTTTCCGCTGACCGCGAGGCTGGCCGCCAGCAGGCTCTTGCCGGACCGCGGCCCACCCACGAAAACGACGATCCGGTCGCCGAACGCAACCGCGGCCGCCTCCAGCCACAACAAACCGGGACGTTCCATGAACCAGCTACGCACGACATGGGTGGCCAGCCCCTGCGCCAATTCGGCCGCATCGCCGTATTGCAGCCGGCTTTTCAGCCAGGGCGCCTCAAGCACATAACGGCCATCGTCATGCAGGACATTGATCAACGCGTCGGGACTGCCGGCTTTCGGAATCTCCCTGTAGGGCCAGCCCGCGAAGACCCTCACCAGATGCGGCAATACCTTCAGGCCCTGCGCCAACTGCACCGGGCGGGGCAGCGAATGAAACTTCAATAACATATTCCTCCCCTCCGGCTCTCTCCACCTGTGCGTGGTTGCGTAAGGAACGATCCGAAGGGGGGCCGGACATGCGGGTCAGCGGAAAATCGGCCCAGCCGCCCCTTGCGGTTCGGTTCGGGACGAACGATCAGGCGGCGATTCCCGCTTCCATCGCCGGCATCGCCATAGCGGTGGACCGCAACGAAAGCAATGTCGGGGCAACATAGGCGCCGGCGGACGCCAGCCCGAGCCGGGCGAGAGCCCGTCTCTGCCTGGCGTCGATGGTACTGTCCGCGCCAGCCTCGCTTTTTTTTCCATTAACCAGTTTTTTCACGTCCATTTTACAAACTCCACTTTAAAGCGGTTATGTATACGCACCCGGGGCGTTGCGATCCCCGGGCGAATAAACATTCGCCCTGTTCGTGGAGAGTGACTCCGACGTGCCTGTACCTGTCCGCTTCTTATAACCCGCCAACGCCCGGATTTTCCGGAGCCCGGCAAGCCTTTCGCCGTATTGACCGCCGCCTTTGGCCCCAGCCCCGGCGGCGTCGACGAAATTGTTTTTTACGCCCTAAGATTAACAGAAACCGGCCATGCACCGGAGTCCAATCATTTACAATTTGTTTCGAAGTTCCGGCTATTCCCGCACAACGAAGAAATTTCGGCGTTACAAGAGTAGACTACAATATCGCGCAAATTCTTTATTACGGGATTTACGCTAAATTTTATATTTCAGAGAAGCAGGAAAAAACCATCGGCCTTCAGGTGGCCCGCCATTAATTCAATTCAGGAATTTCCTGATGGTCGCGAGGAAATCGTTCACGGAGATCGGCTTGGCGACATAGGCCTCGCAGCCGCCCTCGCGTATTTTCTCCTCGTCCCCCTTCATGGCGAAGGCAGTTACGGCGATGACGGGAATATGTTTCAGATCGTCATCGGCCTTGATCCATTTGGTCACCTCCAGCCCCGAAACCTGCGGCAGCTGGATATCCATGACGATCAGGTCCGGCCGTTCGGCGCGCGCTAGGTCCAGCGCCTGCATGCCATCGCGCGTCTGCAAAACGTTATATCCCTGGGCTTCCAGCAGATCGCGGAAGAGCTTCATATTAAGTTCGTTGTCCTCGACGACGAGAATCGTCTGAGTCATGCAACTTCCCCCAAATCATTCCGCATCCCGACAATTGTTGCAGTTCCCTAATCTGGAACCGGTGTAAACTTGGACGATGCGGCGGCCGCAAGAGTCCTACCACAATCTCGCGCATAAGCAATAATCATGACAAATATCCGGAAAGGGTGGACAATAGCGGACGGCCTTTTTCGGGCCCGCATGGAGGTTGTGGTTCAGTGCGAATCGGCGTTGACCTGGGCGGCTCCAAGATCGAGGCCGCCGTGCTGGACGAGGCCGGCACCGTGCGTTTTCGCCACAGGATTCCGGCCCCTCAGCAGGATTACCCGGCGACGGTGGCGGCGGTCGCGGGGCTGGTGACGCAGGCCGACTCGGAGGCCGGCGGCGGCGGCGGCAGCGTCGGCATCGGCATCGGCATACCCGGCACGATTTCGCCGGCCACCGGGCTGGTGAAAAACGCGAACTCGACCTGGCTGAACGGGCGCCAGCTGGACCGCGACCTCGAGTCGGCGCTCGGGCGGCCGGTGCGCATCGCCAACGACGCCAACTGTTTCGCCCTGTCGGAGGCGGTGGACGGCGCGGCCGCCGGGGCGCATGCCGTGTTCGGCGTCATCCTGGGCACCGGCGTGGGCGGCGGGCTGGTCATCGGCGGGCGCGTCTTGACCGGCGCCAACGCCATCGCCGGCGAATGTGGCCACAATCCCCTGCCCTGGCCGGCGCCGGCGGAATTGCCCGGCCCGGGCTGCTGGTTCGGCAGACAGGGCTGCATCGAAACCTGGGCGTCGGGACGGGC
>CAMYNJ010000070.1 GCA_947259795.1 uncultured Alphaproteobacteria bacterium
CTATGTGGAGGCCGAAGACGCGGCCAAGGATGCTGCCTCATGAGCCTCGTCGACAGTCACTGCCATCTGGATTTCCCCGCGTTCGAGGAAGATTTCGACGCGGTCATGGCGCGCGCCGCCAATGCGGGCATCGGCACGATGGTGACGATATGCACCCATCTGAGCCGGTTCGACAATGTCCTGGCCATCGCCCGCGCCCATGACGGCGTCTATTGCACGGTCGGCGTCCATCCCCACGAGGCGGAGGAGGAGGGCATCGAGAGGCCCGACCGGCTGATCACGCTGGCCCAGGACGAGAACGTCATCGGGATCGGCGAAACCGGGCTCGATTACTACTATGAACACAGCCCGCGGAACGTCCAGCGCCAGAGCTTTCGGGCCCACATCGCGGCGGCGCGCGAGACCGGCCTGCCGCTGATCGTCCATACCCGGGACGCCGACGAGGACACGGCGGAAATCCTCGCCGAGGAATACAAGAAAGGTCCCCTCACGGGCCTTATTCATTGTTTCAGCACATCTTCCTATATGGCTGAAAAAGCACTGGCAATCGGGTTTTATATTTCGCTTTCCGGGATCATCACCTTCAAGGCGGCCGAGGCTTTGCGTGAGACTGTCCGCGCGCTGCCGCTGGACCGGTTGCTGATCGAAACCGACGCGCCTTACCTGGCGCCGGTGCCGAAACGCGGCAAGCGCAACGAACCGTCCTTCGTCGCCCATACCGGCGCCATGCTGGCGGACTTGAAGCAGGTCGGTATGGACGAGCTGGCGCGCGCCACGACGGATAATTTCTTCCGCATTTTCGCCAAGGCGGAACGGCCCGGATGAGCGGATTAAAAGTGACGGTGCTGGGCTCGGGCGCGTCCGGCGGCGTGCCGTTGATCGGCAATAACTGGGGCGTTTGCGACCCCGATGAGCCAAAAAACCGCCGGCGCCGCTGCTCCATCCTGATCCAGTCGGCCGCAACAACCATACTCGTGGATGCCTCGCCGGACTGCCGGTCGCAATTGCTCGATGCCGGGATCGATCGGCTCGATGCGGTCATCTTCACCCATGCCCACGCCGACCATATCCACGGCATCGACGACCTGCGCTGGGTTAATGTCGCCATGGAAGCGGTGATTCCCGCCTATGGCAGCGAGATAACGCTGGAACAGATCAACACGCGGTTCGGCTATGTCTTCGCGCCGATGGACGAAAAGAAATCGCGAGGATACTTCTACAAGCCCTGTCTGGACCCGATACCGGTCCATGACACTGCCCGGATCGGCAACCTGGATATCCAGTTTTTTACCCAGGACCACGGCTTCAGCAACACGCTGGGCCTCAGGATCGGCGATTTCGCCTATTCAGTCGATGTCGTCGAACTGGACGAGACAGCCTTCGATATCCTGGATGGGGTCGGCAGCTGGATCATCGGCTGCCTGGGACCGAAGCCGCATCCGACGCATGCGCATGTGGAGAAAGCGGTCGAATGGGTCGAGCGGGTACAGCCAAGGCAAGCCTGGCTGACACATATGAGCCACTTGCTGGATTACGGCGCGCTACGGGAAAGTCTTCCGCCGCATATCAAACCGGCATATGATGGTTTGTCTATTGATCTTTGATAATGAAAAGAAAAATGGCATTGAAGTGAGATCGTAATGGGCCGGCATCCCGCCGGGTTCGCCTCACTATATTTTCCATAATATACATTATGCGATTTTTATTGCTGTGACAGCGGCGGCGCGGGCTGTATCTCCGTCACTTCATTTCCTTCACTTCTGCAACCTTGATTGTGCCGAAATCGAGGAACGGGCATCCCCTGGCGATTTCAAGCGCAGCATCCATGCTGTCGGCTTTCACGATCGAAAACCCGGTCAAAGGATCCGACCCATCATTGTCCGATACGCCACTGGCGCTGACGATCTTGGACTTCCCCAGGGGAGTGCCGGGATTAATCACGGCATCGCCGAGATCGTGGACCCAGGCTTTCCATTTCGCCATATGTTTGGCACCCTCCTCCGGGCTCTCGGGTTTTTTCCCACCGTGATAGAATAAGACGTAGCTAGACACGAGATTTCCTCCTGTTTCTCACTTTGCGTTCGTAAGGCGCTCACGTTTTCGATGTGACGATGACCAGCTCGCGCTGTGGATTGTTGCGTCTCTCTCTGACCTGGCAGTGCATTTCAACATATCACAAGCGGCGAGAGGTTTGTTTTCTCTCGGGTCCAAACGCAATAAACCGCGTCGGCTATTGCCTGACGCGGTCTTTATATCTGGTTATAGCTGTTTCCGGATCATCAGTCCGGCGGGATATGGGCGATCTCGCCGTGATGCGGCGTCGGGCGGTATTTGACCGGTGAAAAGTCGGTATCCGGGAAGACGACACGCAGCGCTTCGACGTCACCGCGGCTCATGCCCTCGGTCCCGGTTTCCCAAACGTTGACGCGGGCCGGATCCACCTCGAGCATCTGTGCCAGCTGTTCCGGGCTCAGGCCGGCGCCCTCGCGCGCATCGCGGATCAGTGAGGCCAGCCGCGGGCAACCGGTGTTGCGGCCTTCGCCCCGGTTCTTCCAGATGAGTTCATCGAGATTGTATGACGCTCCACGTGCCATCCTGCGTATCTCCGGCAAGTTACGTTCGAAACCTGCCGCCACTGTAAGCCGTAAACAGTTAACGTGTTGTTGACGGGGCCGCATTTTCGACTCCCTTCCCTCACCCGTACAGATCTCGGTCGCGGAACCAGGATTTCACGAAAATCGATAGCAGTCGCTGCGCTTCTTCATTGTGTGTGGCGTACTGAATCAGGCCCTTCGCAGCAAAGGCCGAAAAAGCGACGGCCTCGGCTTTACCACGCAGCTGGAAGACACGGGCAATTTCTTCCAGATCGTCATGGACCAGCCTCCGGGCCATGACGTTGAGTTGCGTCTTGGTGAAGCGGTTCTTGGCGCGCCAGCGGCGCTGTGCGGCATTTGTGGCCATGAAGTCGCCCTTTCCCGGTGGATTTCGTCGAATCGCGGAATATAGTCTACTAGTAGATTATATAACAGGTTTTCGAGGGCTGTCGAGCGGGTAGACGGTTTCCATTCAGCGCATATGAGCTAATCTGCATCCACTGACCAAAGACAACGAGGCGGCAGAGAAATGAGCAAACAGATCGACCGCCTGGTCGAGATCATGGCGAAGCTCAGGGACCCGGATGGTGGCTGCCCCTGGGATCTGGAGCAGGATTTCGCCAGCATCGCCCCCTACACGATCGAAGAGGCCTATGAGGTTGCGGACGCGATCGCGCGCGGCGATACGGCCGAATTGCGAGACGAACTGGGCGACCTTCTGCTGCAGGTGGTTTTCCATGCTCGTATGGCCGAGGAAAAGGATTTGTTCGACTTCGGGTCCGTGGCGGAAGCGATTTCGGACAAGATGGTCCGCCGCCATCCCCATGTCTTCGCCGGCGAAACGGTGGAATCGACGGCCGCCCAGACCGCGTCCTGGGAAAGCCAGAAGGCAGAGGAACGGGCCAGAAAGGCGGAACGGGACGGGCACCCGCCCAGCGCCCTGGATGGGGTGTCGGTCACCCTGCCGGCCCAGACCCGGGCCGTCAAGCTGGCGCGCCGCGCTGCGCGCGTCGGCTTCGACTGGCCGGACACCGCGTCTGTCCTGTCCAAGCTGGAAGAGGAAATCGGTGAGTTGCGGCAGGAGATCAAGGATGGCGCGGCGCCCGCCCGGCTGGAAGACGAACTGGGCGACGTACTCTTCTCCGTCGCCAATCTGGCGCGCCACCTGGATATTGACCCCGAAGCGGCGCTTCGCCGGACCAATGCCAAGTTCGAGCATCGCTTCCGGCATGTGGAGCGTCGCCTGCGCGAGGCCGGCCGCGCGCCGGCGGACGCCACGCTGGAGGAGATGGACCGGCTATGGGAGGAAGCCAAGATGGCCGCTCCCTCCCCTGCCCCGGTTCCCGCGAAATAGAAAAGCCCGGCCGCGTTTTCCCGGCCGGGCCCTTCACCGCGAAAACAAAAACCGGTGGGTCAGTCGTTCGCCAGCAGCTGCATCAGGCTGGAGGTATCCCAGCGCTTGCCGCCACGGGCCTGCACCTGGGCATAGAACTGGTCGATCAGGGCTGTCGCCGGCAGGCGGGCGCCGTTATTTCCGGCCTCCTCCAGGCAGATCGCGAGGTCCTTGCGCATCCAGTCGACCGCGAAACCAAACTCGAACTCGCCGCGGCACATGGTGCTGCCGCGATTTTCCATCTGCCAGGACTGCGCCGCGCCCTTGGAGATCACGTCGAGCACCTTGTCCATGTCCAGGCCCGCGCGGGCGCCGAAATTCATGGCCTCCGACAGCCCCTGCAGCAGGCCGGCGATGCAGATCTGGTTGACCATCTTGGTGAGCTGCCCGGAACCGGCCGGCCCAAGCAGCGTAACGGCGCGCGCATAGCAGTCGATCACCGGCCGGGCCGCATCGAACACGCCCTGATCACCGCCGCACATCACGGTCAGCACGCCATTCTGCGCGCCGGCCTCGCCGCCGGAGACGGGAGCGTCGATGAAGTTGAGGCCGCGGCTCCTGGCTTCTTCGTAAAGCTCACGAGCGACGTTGGCCGACGCGGTGGTGTTGTCGACGAGGGTCGCGCCGGCCTTCATGCCGGCAAGAATGCCGTCCTCGCCAAGCACCACGCCGCGCAGGTCACTGTCGTTGCCGACGCAGCAGAATACGATATCGCTGCCGTCGGCCGCCTCGCGGGGCGTCGGGGCGGCAGCGCCGCCATGCTGCTTGACCCAGGCGTCGGCCTTTGCAGCCGTGCGATTGTAGACGGTAACGTCATGGCCGCCGGACTTCAGATGTCCGGCCATATGATAACCCATGACGCCAAGGCCAACGAAGGCAACCTTCGACATGACTACTAATCCTCCAGAATGTCGGTGTGGGTGTGTTTGTTTGGGAAGGCGGGCGCATCCTAATCACGGGATGCCGTAATCTCAATGCGGGTCAGGCCCGAATCAGGAAATTTTTTATGCGTTCCCAGCTTTCCGGGTCGCTTACCGACAGGATGCCTTCCTCCCGGCCGGTAGCCCGGTAGGGGCGACCGTCCAGCCGCGCGGTATGGCCGCCGGCCTCGGCAAGCAGCAGCACGCCGGCCGCATGGTCCCACGGCCATAGCCGGCGGTAGAGCGAGAAATGCTTCTCGCCGCGGGCCAGCGCCAGATAGTCATGGGCCGCGCAGCGGTAACTATAGACATCCTTGAAGCGCCGGGCGGCGCGGCGCACGGCTTCGCGCTGGTCATGCGGGAACCAACTGTAATTCAGCGTGCCTGTCATTTGCTCGAACGGAACGGACGCCGCCGGCGTGAGCCGCTCGCCGTCATACCAGGCGCCCTCGCCGGCCATGGCGATCGCGGTCTTGCCCGAACAGGGATCGTGGATCCAGCCGGCACGGGCGATGCCGTCCACCAGATAGCATATGATGATCCCGAAAACCGGGCGTCCCTCGGCAAAATTGCCGGTGCCGTCGACCGGGTCGACCAGCCAGGCCGGGCCTTCGCCCTCCAGTCGTTTCAGAACGTCCGGATTTTTGGACACCGCTTCCTCGCCTACGACAGCGGATCCGGGAACCAGGGCGGACAGCAGGCGCGTCAGCCTGTGTTCGGCCTCGATATCCGCCACGGTAACGACCTCGCCGGGGTTCTTCTCCGAGATTTCATGGCGTTCCAGCCGCTGGAATCGCGGCAGGATGTCCAGTTCGGCGGCCTCGCGGATCGCGGCGACCACCTTGTCCGAGTCCGGAAGGCTGGCCATACCCCGTCATCCGTTCCGCGGCCGGAACTGGCTGCGGAAGCGTGCCTCGTCGGCAGCGTCCAGCGCGACGACCAGATGGGCTTCCATTCCCTCGTCTTCGCGTTCCAGGATCTCGCCGTGACGATACAGCCAGGCCAGTGCCGCACCATCGGCAAGATCGACATCGAGATTTACCACCTGCCGGCTTTCCGACAGGCGCCGGTCTATCTTCTCCAGCAATCCCTCGCAACCCGTGCCGGTAAGCGCCGAGAGCGCGACCAGGTCAGGTTCGCGCGCAATCCTGTTTTCGACCGCCGCCCGGACATCCGCGCCCAGCAGGTCTATCTTGTTCAGGGCTTCGATCAATCTCGCCTCTTCGAGGCCGAGCCCGGCCAGCACGTCCTCGACATCGCGTTTCTGCGCTTCGCTGTCGGGAGAGGAGATATCGCGCACATGGACGATGATATCGGCTTCCGAAACCTCTTCCAGAGTCGCGTGGAAGGCGGCCACCAGCTGTGTGGGCAGTTCGGAAATGAACCCGACCGTATCGGACAGGACGACTTTGCGCCCGGACGGCAGCGCCAGAGATCGCATGGTCGGGTCCAGCGTGGCGAACAGCATGTCCCGCGCCATGACCCTTGCGTTTGTCAGCCTGTTGAACAGGGTCGACTTGCCGGCGTTGGTATAGCCGACCAGCGCCACCACCGGATAGGGCACCCGGCGGCGGGCGTCACGGTGCAGGGCGCGGGTGCGTTTGACCTCATCCAGCTCGCGCCGCAACCGCGCGATCCGTTCGCCGATCAGCCGCCGGTCGATTTCCAGCTGGCTTTCGCCCGGACCGCCGACGAAACCCAGACCGCCGCGCTGGCGTTCCAGATGGGTCCAGCTTCTGACCAGTCGCGAGCGCTGGTAGTTGAGGGCCGCCAGTTCCACCTGCAGCCGGCCTTCGTGGGTGCGGGCACGCGCGCCGAAAATTTCCAGGATAAGCCCGGTGCGGTCGATCACTTTGGTTTTCCAGGCACGTTCCAGATTGCGCTGCTGAATCGGCGCCAGCGCGGCATCGACGATGACCACACCGATTTCCTGCGCCTCGATAAAACCTGTAAACAGGTCAACCGCGCCCTTGCCCAAGAAGGTCGACGGCCGTACCTTTTTCGTTCGAACGGTCTCGGCGTGGACGACGTCTAGCTCGATGGCCTGCGCCAGCCCAACCGCCTCCTCAAGGCGCAGTTGCGGGTCGCGCCCCCGCGCGCCGTCGACGACAACAGGGTGCAGGACAAGCGCGCGGCCTGTGCTGCCTTCGATGGGGTCTTGCTCTCCCGTCACCCAGGATGCGGCCGGTCAGTCAGCGGACGCCGGCTCCGGCTCCGCGGCGCGCTCCGGCTCGAACAGCTGAATCGGCTGCGCCGGCATCACGGTGGAGATCGCATGCTTGTATACAAGTTGCGAATGCGCGTCCCGCCTCAGCAAAACGGAGAAATTGTCGAACCAGGTGATGATCCCCTGAAGCTTCACGCCGTTTACCAGAAACACGGTTACCGGCATTTTGTTCTTCCGGACATTATTGAGAAACACGTCCTGAACGTTTTGGCTTTTTTCTGATGACATTTTTTTGCCCCGAGATTTTAGTTTGTTTGTTCCGGCGCCCCGCCCCCCGGCTAGGGCTCCCGAGCATATATATATGGTTCAGTAAGCCCATCGCGCCAATCGAAATCTTGCGATCAGGCGAAACTACCACCTTGCTACGAGTTCTTTAAGGTCGTTGCAACCTTTAAAAACAAGTTCGGGAGGCCAGTCCCGGAATTCATCGGCGTCGTGATCGTCGCGGTGCAGCAGGACCGATACGCAGCCGTTACGATGCGCTATTTCCATATCGATGCCGGCATCGCCGACGATCCAGATTCCGGCCCCCGGCTCGCACGAAAAGGGATCCAGCGTCAGATCCAGGGCCTCGCGCGCCGGTTTGTCCCGCGCGGCATCGCCGGCGCCCACCATGGCCGCAAAATGGCCGCCCCATCCAAGATGTTCCGCCTCGTCCCTCAGGTAACGGCCGGTCTTGTTGCTGAGAACCGCCATGTTCATGCCGGACGCCGACAGCGCCACGAGCAAATCTTCGGCGCCGGCGATCGGCACCAGCCGTTCGATATGAGTGCGTTCGAACGCGTCATAGAAAATATCCTGCGCCTTGGTCCAGCGGTCGCCGAACAGCCGGGGAAAGGAATCGCGCAACGAATGCCGCACGCGCGCTTTCGTCTCGTCGAAGCTCCAGGGCGTGTGGCCCATGGCCTGCAGCGTAATCGACAGCGCCTCGTGAATCGTCGGCCAGGTATCGACCAGTGTATTGTCCCAGTCGAAGACGATCACCGACGGACGCACCGGAAGCTCGCTCATGCGCTGTCCCTCAGCCCCGCCGCGTAGTCCCGATACCAGGCAAGCAGCCGCTTGGACAGCGGCCCGGGGCGCCCATCGCCCACCGCCTTGCCATCGATTCGCACCACGGGCGTCACGAACGATGTAGCGCTGGTGACGAATGCCTCTTTTGCCGCAAGTGCCTCGGCGACGGTGAAAGGCCGTTCCTCGAAGGGCACATCCTCTTCCGTTGCGATCGCCAGTATCGTCCTGCGGGTAACGCCATGGAGGATCTCGTGGCTGAGCTGCCGGGTGACCAACGTCCCGCCCCCGGTGACGATCCAGGCGTTGGAACTGGTCCCCTCGGTAACATAGCCATCGCCATCCACCTGGAACGCCTCATAGGCCCCGGCCTCGACAGCAGCCTGTTTGGCCAGGCAATTGGGCAGCAGATTTACCGTTTTAATATCGCGCCGCGCCCACCGCTGGTCCGGCACGGTGATGACCCCGACCCCGTCATCGAATTTCGACTGGCCGGCAAAATCAATCCGCTTCGTCGTCATGACCAGGGCGGGTCTGGTGTTTGTCGGGAAAACATGATCGCGCGGCGCAACGCCGCGAGTGACCTGCATATAAAGCAAGCCGTTCGACACCCCGTTGCGCCTGAGCAGTTCGCGGCTTACCAGTTCCAACGCCTTGCGCGTCATCGGCATGGGGATATGCAAGGCCGCGAGGGAACGTTCCAGGCGGTCGAGATGGGGATCCTTGTCGACCGCCCGCCCGGCGGCGACCGGAACGACCTCGTAGACGCCGTCGGCGAACTGGTACCCCCGATCTTCGATATGAACGGCGGCCTGGGCGTGCGGCAGGTACCTGCCGTTCACATAGGCGTATCGTGGCATTACGGCATTTCTCCGGAATATCAGAAGAATTCCAGGCGAACCGAGAACATCTTTTCCACTTGCTTCACCGCGTCTGCGGTGGCCAGCAGAATGACCCGATCGTGCCCTTCTATGATAGTGGCGCCGCGTGGAATGATGACGTCGTCATTACGCACGATGGCGCCAATTATGACGCCGGCGGGCAAGGCGAACTCGTTCAGCGGCGTGCCGACGAAAGGCGAGGTCTCCAGCGCCTCCGCCTCGATGATCTCGGCGAATCCGTCGCCCAGCGAATGGACCGAACGGATACGTCCGCGGCGGACATGCTGCAGGATCGTGGATACGGTAATGGCACGCGGACTGACCACGACGTCGATACCGAGATTGGTGATCAGCGGCCCATAGGACGGTTTGTTGATCAGCGTTACCGCGCGCCCGACCCCGCTGCGCTTGGCCAGCAGTGAAGCCAGGATGTTGGTTTCGTCGTCGTTGGAAACCGCGACCACGGTTTCCGCGGTCGAGACATTGGCCTCTTCCAGAATATCGGACTCTAGGGCGTCGCCGAGGATGATCGTCGCGCTGGGCAGCGCCTGGGCGACCTTGCGTGCCCGTTCCGGGTCGCGCTCGATAATCTTGGCCGAGATGCCCCGCCTGCCCTCCACCAGTTCGCGCGCAAGATTGAGCCCGATGTTCCCGCCACCGACGATGACCACCCGCCGGGCCGATCTTTCGTCATGCCCGAAGGCCGCCATCGCGCGCGGGACATGGGTCGCGTCGACCACGAAATAGACCTCGTCGCCAGGCAGCATCTGGTCGCTGGACGTCGGAACCGTAGGCTCGCCATCCCGCAGGATTCCGACAATGACGATATTGAGGTCCGGAAACAGCGAAGTGAGCTGGCGCAACGGGGTATAGACGATGGGGCAGCGCTCGGTGCAGCGCACCCCGATGACCCTCACCTTTCCGTCGGCCAGCGGTATCATGTCGAAGGCGCCGGAAACGGTCATGCGGCGGGCAATCGCCCTGGCGACCTCCAGTTCCGGCGAGATGATCACGTCGATCGGCAGATGGTCACGGCTGAACAAGTCGGCCCACAACGGATTCAGATAGCTCTGCTGACGAACGCGCGCGATCTTGGTTGGAACGTTGAACAGCGAATGGGCAATCTGGCAGGCGACCATATTGACCTCGTCCGCATAGGTCACCGCGATCAGCATGTCCGCATCGGCGGCGCCGGCCTGTTCCAGCACGTCCGGGTGCGACGCATGGCCGACGAACGCCTGCACGTCGAGCAGGTCGTTCACCTTGCCGATCAGGTCGGCCGCCTGATCGATTACCGTCACATCGTTGCTTTCGATCGCCAGATGCCGGGCGATATTGAAACCGACCTGCCCGGCCCCGCAAACAATGACCTTCATTAAATGCGCCCTCAGACACCCATCCGTTGGGCTTTATCGGTTAGGTTGACGCCAAGCATTTTCAGCTTTCGATGTAATGCTGCACGGTCCATGCCGATGAATTCGGCGGTGCGGCTGATATTGCCGCCAAATCGCCTGACATGGAACAACAGATATTCCTTTTCGAATGCTTCCCTGGCGTCCCGGAGCGGCTGGTTCATAACCTCGGCCTCGTTTTCCCACCGCGCGGCGGCCCGCCCGCCACCCAACGCCATCGCAACCGAGTGCGAATCGATCGGCTTGCTGGGGTCCGCGGGCGCGGTCAGCAGCAGCCGTTCAATTACGTTGCACAGTTCCGAGACATTGCCGGGCCAGCCATAGGATTCCAGCGTGGCAAGTGCTTCAGGCGAGAGTACGCGCGCATGTTGTCCCCGATCACTGGCAATACGGGCCATGAGATAACGGGTCAGAGCAGCAATATCCTTGCGACGGGAATGCAATGGCGGCACCTCTAGCGGAACGACATTCAGCCTGTGATAGAGCTCTCCGTCGAAATTGCCGGCTGCGACCTCGGCCTTCAGGTCCAGCCGGGTCGTGGCAATCACCCTGACATCGACATCGATCAGTTTGGCGCCGCCAATCCTGCGGAACGAGTTGCCCTGCAATATCCCGACGATCTTGCTCTGGGCTTTCGGCGAGAGGCTGCCCACTTCGTCCAGCACCAGCGTGCCTCCATGGGCCTTTTCGAAAACGCCGACCGCGCGGGGGCGACCCTTCGCCGGTTCCACCCCGAACAGGACCGCATCGCCCCCCTCGGTCTCGAGCGTCGCGCAATTAAGGGTTACCAATCGCCGTTTCGGCCGCTCCGAACCCCGGTGAATGGCGCGGGCCACCAGGCTTTTTCCCGATCCGGGAGGCCCGCTGATCAAAACCCTGCTGTCGGTTGCGGCCAGTTGGTCCACCTGACGCCGCAAATGCACCATCACCTGGGAGGTGCCGATGACGTCGTCGCTCTGCGGGCCGACCCGTTTTTTCAGTTCACGGACTTCTTCCTGGAGATGCTGTTCCCTGAGCGCCCGTTCCACGTTGTGCAACAGCACGTCGGTCTTGAACGGTTTGGTAATGAAGTCGTAAGCCCCCATCTTGGTGGCCGACACTGCCATGTCGAAGGTCGCATGGCCGCTGATCATCACCACCTGCTGGTCCGGGTAATCGCGGCGGATGATTTCCAGCGTCTCCAACCCGTCCATTTCGCTGTCGCCCAGCCAGACATCAAGGACGACCAGCGCCGGCTGCCTGCCGGCCATCGCTTCCATCGCCTCCGAACTGTTCGCTGCCTGCCGGGTGCGGTAGCCGCAATCCTCGAGAATACCGGCAATCTGGGTGCGGATGTCTTGCTCGTCATCGACGATCAGAATGTCATGAGCCATAGGATAACGGTTCCTTTGCCGCTATGGATTTGCGCCGTTCCACGTCTGCAGGGCCGGCATCGCGGGCGAATTCCGCGCGAATCGATGCGCCACCGCCCTCGGCATCCCCCAAGGCCAGACTGCCCCCGTGATCTTCCAGGATTTTCCGGACGATCGCGAGGCCCAACCCGGTGCCTTTCTTGCGAGTCGTCACATAGGGCTCGACCAGTTTGTCACGGCCTTCCAAGGGCAGGCCGGGACCGTTATCCTCCACCTCGATGACGGCTCGGCCGTCTTCTTCCTGCAGGCGCAGGATGACCCTGGGATCATCCTCACCGCCTTCGTACCGTTCCAGCGCCTCGGCGGCGTTCTGAAGCAGATTGGTGACCACCTGGCCCATCTGGCGGCCGTCACATGTGGCATAGACGGGATCTTCCGGCATGTCCGCGATGAACTCGACCTTGGGATACGCATTGCGCTGAAGGAATACGATCTGGCGGCAGAGTTCGTTCAAATTTTCCAGACGCAGCATCGGCGCCGGCATGCGCGCGAAGTTTGAGAACTCCTCGATCATACGGCCGATATCATCGACCTGCCGGACGATCGTATCGGTGCAGATCTCGAAGGTTTCCCTGTCGCTCGTGATCTCCTTCAGATATTTCCGTTTAAGACGTTCGGCCGAAAGCTGGATCGGCGTCAGCGGATTGCGGATCTCATGAGCGATCCGCCTGGCGACGTCCGCCCAGGCTCCTTTCCACTGCGCTTCCAGCAGCGCCGAGACGTCGTCGAACGTGACCACATAGCCGATGGTCTTTCCCTTCAACTGCTCGACGGCGACCGCGACCAGCAATGTGCGCACTTCCCCGCCACGGGTGATCTTGATCTGCGCCTCGATCGGCTTGGAGCGCCGTTTTCGAGCCTCTCCCAGCAATGCACCGATTTCCGGGGCTACTTCGGTGAGCGGCTTACCGATCATGTCCTTCACATCCAGACCCAGCAGGCGTGCCGCCGACAGGTTCGGGAGATTGATATTGCCCTTGCGGTCGAGGCCGATGACACCGGCCGATACGCCGGAAAGGACCGTCTCCGTAAACTGGCGGCGCTCGTCCAGTTTCAGATTCGTCTGGACCAGCTCGCGCCGCTGATCGGACAATTGATTGGTCATCCGGTTGAAGGCGCGGCTGAGCATGCCGATTTCGTCATCGGGAGGCAGTTCGCGAACGCGCGCCGACAGATCGCCCTCCCGAACCTTTTCGACGGCCCCGATCAGTTCGCCGATCGGGCGCGAAAGATCGGTCGCCACATTCAAGCCCAGCCAGACCGCGGCCGTCATCATCAGCAACGCCACAAGAAGGAACATCAGCGTGACGAAAATTATGATCTCCCTGTTGGAATCCTTCAAGATCTTGTACTCGGCGACCGCCTCACCGGTTTGCTCCGTGTACTTCAGTACCGTCGGGTCCACGATGCGGCCAACGAACAGATAGGCGTCCAGGAAATTGTCCAGCCGCATCAGAGCGCGCACCCGGTCACCGGTTTCGTTCTGGAAAATCGGCACGTCACCGTTGCGTGCCGCCTCCAGATGCTCTTTTTCGATCGGTTCATTTTCGAGCGCCAGGGTAAAACCCGACCGCGCCATGACGCGGCCCGTCCCGTCGAACACAATGGCTTCGCTGAGACCGCGAAGCTGGGCCTGCAGATTGACGCCCTGGTGCAACAGCCGCGGATTGCTCTCGAGCAACGGCCCGTCGCGGTTCAGGTCGCGCGCCATGCGCAATGCATCGACCCTGATATTTTCCTGATGCTCGGCAAGATAACCTTCCGCGACCGCCTTCGTTGTCTCGACCAGGTTGAACATCCGGTCGCCAAACCAGGCCTGCATGCCATTTACGAAGAACAGAACGGAAAACAGCAGGACCAGCACAGTCGGGGTGATCGCCATCAAACCGAACAATACGCTGAGACGAATGTGCAGTCTCGACCCCGCCGATCCCCTGCGCCGCGCCAGGCCCAGCTTGACAATCCGGCGGATGACGACAAAGGCCAGCGCCAGCAGCAGCACTAGGTCGGCATAGAGCAACAGATTGAGGTTTCGCTGGTTGGCGCCCAGCGGGCCGGCGTCGGTCAGCGCGAAATAGGTGGCCGCGCCGGACACGACAGCGAGCACCGGCAAGGCAATCCCGAAAATCTTTCCCAGCCGCAGCCGCCTATACAGCTGCCCGACCTTGGGCAGCCACTGCCCGCGGTCGCCGCTGGTTTCCTTCACGCTCATGGCAAGTCCATTCGGTTTACTGGCCGTATTTTACGCCCCGGATCACCTGGATGTCCAACTCGCGAATTTTTTTTCGTAGAGTGTTGCGGTTTAGCCCCAGCAATTGGGCCGCCTTGATCTGATTGCCGCCGGTCGCCATCAGGGACAGGTCGAGCAATGGCCTCTCGACTTCGCGCAGCACGCGATCATACAGCCCGGAGGCAGGCAGGTCGTCGCGATGGGCGTCGAAATAGCTCCGCAGGTGGCGTTCCACCAGCCCGGCCAGCCCGTCGTGGGTCACCGCGCCATCGGCCCGGACCGCCGGGGCCGGCGGGTCTTCCGCCAGTTCGGCCTCAACCACGTCGATGCCGATCGTTTCGTGCGAATAGAGGGCGGCCAGCCGCCGCACCAGATTTTCAAGCTCCCGCACATTGCCCGGCCATTTGTAGGTTTGCAGGCGCGCCATCGCCGCCGGCTCCAGGCTTTTGGCGGGCAGGCCCTCGGTGGCGAGGCTGGACTGGAAATGCCCAACAAGTTCGGGAATATCCTCGGTGCGCTCACGCAGCGGCCTCGCGGAACAGCCCATGCGCCACGAGTTGGCGCAAATCCCTGTGGGTCGCGGCGACGATGCGCACATTGGCGCGAATCGCGTTGCGTCCGCCGACAGAGGTATATTCACCTTCCTGCAGCACCCGCAGAAGCCTCGTCTGCGCCTCCAGCGGCATGTCGCCGATTTCGTCGAGGAACAGCGTGCCGCCGTCGGCCTGCTCGAAACGGCCCGGCGCGCGGGCCGTCGCCCCGGTGAAGGCGCCCTTCTCATGCCCGAACAGTTCGCTCTCGATCAGTTCGCGGGGGATCGCCGCCATATTGACCGCGACGAACGGACCGTTGCGGCGCTTGCCATAGTCATGCAGGGCCCGTGCGATCAGTTCCTTGCCGGTCCCCGACTCGCCGTTGATCAGTACCGTCAGATCGGTCGCCATCAGCCGCGCCAGCACCCGGTAGATTTCCTGCATCGCCTGGGAGCGGCCGATAAGCGGTAGCCTCTCGTCGTTCCCGGCACCGGCCTGTGCCGTATCGTCCGGCTGCTTACGCGGCGCCGGTTCCTTAAGCGCCCTCTCCACTATCCCGATCAATTCCTTGAGATCAAACGGTTTTGGAATATATTCAAAGGCGCCGCGCTCGGTCGCCTTGACGGCGGTCAGCAAGGTATTCTGGGCACTCATCACGATGACGCGCAGTTCCGGCCGCAGCTTGCGGATGCGGGGCACCAGATCCAGCCCGTTCTCGTCGGGCATCACCACGTCGGTGACGACCACATCCCCCTCACCGTCGGAAATCCAGCGCCACAGGGTCGCCGCGTTACCCGACGCGCGCACCCGGTAGCCCAATCGACCGAAGGCCTGGGTAAGCACCGTACGGATAGCCCGATCATCATCGGCGATAAGGACGGTTGCCTCATTCATTGTTCGTTCCTACCTTCCTCGCGTGCAATCGGCAGCATGATGCGGAAGACCGTGCGCCGCGGGCGGCTGTCCAGATCGATGACGCCGCCATTGTCGCCGACCAGTTTGGCGACCAGTGGCAGCCCCAGCCCTGTTCCGCCTTTCTTCGTGGTTACGAAGGGATCGAAAATATGGCGGCGCAAATCGTCGGGAATGCCGGGGCCGTTGTCCTGGATGGTGACGACAAGCGGTAGCTGCATGGGTATGTCGCCGCCCGGCGCCTGCAGGCGAACGCCATGCTGGTAAGCGGTCATGACGGTAATCTCACCGCCCGCTTCCGGCACCGCCTCGGCGGCATTCTTGACCAGATTGAGGAACACCTGAATCAGGCGATCCCTGTTGCCGTGGACCGGCGGCAATGAGGGGTCGTACTGTTCAATGAATCGAACATGCTTGGCGAATCCGGCCTTGCCCACCGCCAGAACGCGCTCCAGCACCTCATGGATGTTGACCGGCCCCCGATTGTCGAGTTCGGTATCGCCGGTAAAGGCTTCCATCCTGTCGATCAGGGCGACGACCCGGTCGGTCTCCTCGATGATCAGCCTCGTCAGTTGCGTATCGTCGCCCGATAACGACTGTTCCAGCAGCTGCGCCGCCCCGCGAACGCCCGACAGGGGATTCTTGATCTCATGGGCCAGCAAGGCCGCCATGGCCGATATGGATCGGGTCGAATCGCGATGGGTCAGGGAACGGTCGATCTTTCCCGCGATCGACTGCTCCTTGATGGTCAGTACAACCGGACCGGATTGGCCCGCCATGGGGGCGCCGTCGACGCGCACCAGATGCTCGCCGATGCGAGGAGTCTCCAGCCTCACACCATGCTGGGACATGCTGCTCTCGCTCCGCCTTACACGCTCCACCAGCAGCAAGACCGGGCTGTCCTGCGGGATGAGATCCGTCAGGCTGCGCTCGCACATATAGGCCCAGCTGACCCGGAACAGCTGCTCGGCGGCATTGTTGGCATAAAGAATGTGGTCATTGGCGCCGATAACCAGCACCGGGTCCGGCAGTGCATTCAGGATCGCCGCCCCGTCCGGATTATTCAGTTCCGGTAAGTCTGCCTCCGCCGACCGTGGATTCGCGAAATCAGCCATGGGCCGCCAATTTTCTGCACCGGAAAACCGAGGCCGGAATCGTTCTGCCTATCATTTATGCGTCTCGTGTCCATGCACAAAATTTGTGCATGATATGCGCCTCTACCCGATTTCAGGCAAGAACTTTTTTCGTCGTCGGCTCAGCCGAGCAGGACGTCCCGCACGAATTTAACGCCGGGATAGCCGAGAGTTACCAGCAGGTAACCGACCAGGAACAACCTCGCGGCCCGCCGGCCGCGCAGCCCCGTCCGGAAATGCGCAAACAGCAGCGCACCGATCAACACAAAGCCGCCGAGCGTCAATAGCGTCTTGTGGTCGAAGACCAGCAACTGCCCCGTGCTCAGGAACTGGATTCCCATGCCGGTCAGCACACCGATTCCCAGGACTACCTCGGATGCTATTAGCAGGCGGACCTGCAGCCATTCGGAATCGGCGACCGATGGTAGCAGGCTGGAAAGGGAGTCGCGGCGCTTCAGGCGCATGCTGCGTTCGCGCAGCAGCACCGCAAGCCCCGATATCGCCGCCAAGGTCAGCAACCCGTAGGTAATCACCGAAACCAGAATATGAACCAGTATCCAGCCGCCCGGCACAGCCGCCGGCGCTCTGGCGTCGCCCGCATGGTGTGCGACCGTCGCAATCAGACCCAGCAGAATAAGATAGGGGAACAGCAGCCCCGTGAGCCGCCATGCCTGCCCGGCCACGGCGGAAAGCATCGCGAACAGCAGAACGCTGAACAGGACAGTGACCCAGAGCGCCTCCGCAAGCCCGCTGTTCCAGCTCGTGCCGAAACGCACTGCGACGAGGCCAAACGGCCCCGCCAGGGCCACCGCCATCAGCGCCCAGAACAACCCGTCCCGTTCCGCCCTGCCCCGCCAAACGGCGATCGTCACCGGCAGAAGCGAAAGCAGCGCAGCCAAATTTTGAAGCAAACCCATTGTCATCGTGGGCGCACTATAAACACTGAATGTCCTGCGACAAAGCCGATACCAAGGCTCGTCGATAATGTCCCATCTGATGGCGCACAAGGGCTCGTTACGCACGCGCGGTGCGCGCGACCAAATAAGTCATTCTCAACGAGCCTTGGTATTACCCTTGGCATGGCGGGCGCAACTGTTCAGAATGCCGCGGATTCTTGACATGAAAGCTGGTATATGACCGATACGGTCGCACTGATCGTCGCTGCCGGCCGCGGATATCGCGCCGGGGGCGAACTTCCCAAACAATATCGCATGCTGGCGGGGCAAAGCATGCTTCGCCGCAGCTGCGCGGCGTTCCTGAACCATCCGCGGATCGACGCGGTCGGCGCGGTGATCCATCCCGACGACAAGGACATTTATGTTGAATCGACCGCCGGGGCGACCATGCTGCCACCGGTGCTTGGCGGCGCAACGCGCCAGGAGTCGTGCCGTAACGGCCTGGAGTCTCTTGTAGAGCTGGCGCCTGAAAGGGTCCTGATCCACGACGCCGCCCGCCCCTTTGTGGATTCCACCACCATAGACGGGGTACTGGATGCGCTGGTCAACGGTCCGGCGGTGATCGCTGCCATCCCGGTAACCGATACCCTGAAAAAGGCGTCGGCCGAAAACCGCATCGCGGAGACGGTCGAGCGCGAGGGCCTGTGGCGGGCCCAGACGCCGCAAGGGTTCCGCTATGCGGAAATCCTGGAAGCGCACCGCAAACTGGCCGCGCAATCGCTGACCGACGACGCGGCCGTAGCCGAGGCCGCCGGCCTGGCGGTTGCATTGGCGCCGGGCAGCGAGGATAACTTCAAGCTGACGACGGAAGAGGATTTCGCGAGGGCGGAACGCATGCTGGGGGCCGGCGATATTCGGGTCGCGAGCGGTTTCGACGTTCATCGTTTCGATGAAGGAAACGCTGTAATGCTATGTGGTATAAAAATTAAATACCAAAAAACCCTGGCCGGCCATTCCGATGCCGATGTCGGGTTGCACGCCATCACCGACGCCCTGCTGGGGGCCGTCGGCGAGGGCGATATCGGCAGCCATTTCCCGCCATCGGACGCCAAATGGCGCGGCGCCGATTCGGCCCTGTTCCTGCGCCACGCTGCCGGGCTTGTCGGCAAGCGCGGCGGCGAAATCCGCCATCTCGACGTCACGCTGATCTGCGAAGGGCCGAAGATCGGGCCGCATCGCGAGGCCATGCGGGCCCGGGTGGCGGAGATCGCCGGTATCGGCATCGACCGGGTCAGCGTCAAGGCGACGACCACGGAAGGCCTCGGTTTCACCGGCCGCGGCGAGGGAATCGCCGCCCAGGCCACGGCGACGGTACGGCTATGAACCCCAAGATTCCCACTTCCCTGCCCGTCTGGCATCCCGCCTTCCTGATCGCCACCTGGTTCGGGTCGGGCCTGCTGCCGAAGATACCCGGCACCTGGGGCTCGGCGGCCGCCCTGCCCTTCGCGTGGGTCATCATGTGGGTCGGCGGTCCCTGGGCGCTGCTGGCCGGCGCCGTGCTGGCCTTTGCGGTGGGTGTCTGGGCCGCCGGCATGTACAGCAAGCATTCCGGCATAAAGGACGCAGGGCCGATCGTGATCGACGAGGTCGCCGGCCAGTGGCTGACATTGATCCCCGCTGGCCTGGACCCGATTCTGTTCATCATCGGATTCTTCCTGTTCCGGGCCGCCGATATCCTGAAACCCTGGCCGGCGAACTGGGCCGACCGCGTCCTCGACGGTGGGCTGGGTGTCATGCTGGATGACATTTTCGCGGGGATTTACGCGGGCCTCGGCCTCTATGCCGTTATCTGGTTCTTCGGATGGACGCCGACCTGACCGCGGCAGCCAGTGCGGTTCTCGACCGCGCCAGGGCTGAGGGCTTGAAAATCGCGGCAGCCGAATCCTGCACCGGCGGGCTGATTGCGGCCGGCCTCACGGAAATTCCCGGTTCCTCGAATGTCTTCGAGCGTGGCTTCGTAACCTATTCGAACGAGGCCAAGACCGAATTGCTGGGGGTGCCCGCAGACCTGATCGCCGAATATGGTGCGGTCAGCGAGGCGGTCGCCCGCGCAATGGTCGAAGGCGCCCTCGCCCGGTCGCGCGCCGATATCGCGGTGGCGGTCACCGGAATCGCCGGACCCGGCGGCGGCAGCGCAGAAAAACCGGTCGGGCTGGTTTTCGTCGGCGCGGCGCGGCGCGGCGAGCCGGCGATCGTTGAGCGTCATGTTTTCGCCGGCGACCGGGCCGAAGTTCGCCGGGCGACGGTCCTGCGGGCGCTGAATCTGCTTCTCAAACTAGCTGTGGCTGGCGGCTGACCAGCAGCGAGACCAGGTCGCGCATCGGATGGCCCGGGCGCCGCGCGAAGCCCAGCAGGTGCCCTTCCCAATCGTCGAACCTGTTGAAGAACGGACCCGGATGGTCCATCGCCTTCCAGTCGAGCGCCCGCAGTCTTGTCACGGCTTCCAGCAACTCCGCCGTCGTAGTGTCTTCCAGCACATGGTCGAGATAATACAGCTTGCCAGCATGGAAGGCGTAGCAGCCGAGCAGGATGCCTGCCACCTCCGCCGAGCGGCTGTCGTTTTCCACGGTGAAATCGACAAGATCGAACAGGATCGTGCGGCTGCGCCCCTCGATCAGCAGGCAGATGCGTGGCGCCATGGCACCAACCGTGACGCTGTGCCTAGCGAAAAACAGGATCCTGTCGACATGGTACAGCGAGCCCGGCCCGATGATTTCCAGCACCCGCTGGCTGGCGAACAGCGTGTCATAGGCACTGGGCCTGGCGATGCGATGCAGCCGGACCTCTTCAATCAGGCCGTCCTCTTCGACCTCGACGCCGGCATCCTTCAGGGCCCGTTCGATGGCCGCGAGCGTGCTGCTGCGCGGGTCGGCCACCCCGCGTTCGATATTGTTCAGCGTGGCCAGCGATATTCCCGCGGCGGCGGCGAGGTCGCGCTGCTTGACCTCGAGCATCGCCCTGGCCGCGCGAATCTGTCTAGGCGTGATCGGCATTGTCCCCGAACCCGTATCTGCCATCCCCGACGGGCAGATTACCCGAAATTACGCGTCAAACCTAATTTAACAGGCTCAGCCACCGTTTTCCCACGAATATCATTGTCTTAGGCGGGCGCGATTCCGGGAGACGAATCCGCGACTCGGCGATGACACGCCAGCCAAAACCGGGCAATCACGGGAATTCTACTAAATTTTGAGTTAAATTCGTTGCGCCAGCGAACCGGCATGCCAGTCACTATCGGCCATATGGTTAATTGCGCCCGTACAACTGGTCGGCCCGCGTCTCGAAGGCCGCCACCATGCGCCGCACCGCCTCGTTGAACAGCAAGCCGATGATCTTCTGCAGCAGGCGCGAGCGGAACTCGAAGTCGACGAAGAAATCGATCTCGCAGCCACCTTCGGGCAGCGCATTGAAAATCCAGTGATTGTTGAGATATTTGAAGGGGCCGTCGCGGTAAGCCACGTCGATCCGCATGATGGGCCGGTTCAGCGTCACCTCGCTGGTGAAGCGTTCGCGGATTCCCTTGAAGCCGATGACCAGATCAGCGACCAGGACGTTTTCGCGCCGGCTGCGGATCCGCGCCCCGACGCACCAGGGCAGGAATTCCGGATAGCGCTCTATGTCGGCGACAAGGCCGAAGAGCTGTTCGGGGCTGTGATGCAGCACCCGTTTTTCGGCATGGGTCGCCACGCAGACCTGGCTCAGCCGCCGGCCCGTGCGGCTTCGCGCGCCGCGCGCAGCCGTGCGAAATCCTCGCCCGCATGATAGGACGAGCGCGTCAGCGGGCTGCTCGCTACCAGCAGAAAGCCCTTGCCGCGGGCCATGTTGGCGTAACCCTCGAATTCCTCGGGCGTCACGAAGCGGTCGACCGGCGCATGCTTGCGTGTCGGCTGCAGATACTGCCCGATGGTCAGGAAATCCACGTCGGCCGCGCGCAGGTCGTCCATTACCTGGCCGACCTCCTCGCGCGTCTCGCCCAGCCCGACCATCAGGCCGGACTTGGTGAACAGGGAAGGATCGATGCGTTTCACGCGGTGTAGCAGTTCCAGGCTGGTGAAATAGCGCGCGCCCGGCCGGATCGCGGGATAGAGCCGCGGCACGGTCTCCAGATTATGGTTGAAGACATCCGGCCGCGCCGCCGCGACCGTCTCAATGGCCCCCTCCCGGTCTTTGAAGTCGGGCGTGAGGATTTCGATGGTGGTCTTCGGGGATTCCTTGCGAATTGCGGTAACGACCTGGGCGAAATGCGCCGCGCCGCCATCCGCCAGATCGTCGCGGTCCACCGAGGTTACCACCACATGCTCCAGCCCCAGCTGGGCCACCGCGAGCGCCACATTCATGGGCTCCATCGGGTCCAGCGGCGCCGGTTTGCCGGTCGCAACGTTGCAGAAGGCGCAGGCACGGGTGCAGACCTCACCCATGATCATCATGGTGGCGTGCCGCTTGGCCCAGCATTCGCCGATATTCGGGCAGGCGGCCTCCTCGCAGACCGTATTCAGCTTGTTGTCCCGCACGATCTGGCGGGTCGCTTGGTATTCCCGCGACACCGGCGCCTTCACCCGGATCCAGTCCGGCTTGCGCTGGATCGGGCTATCGGGCCGGTTCCGTTTTTCCGGATGGCGCAGTCTGGGGGCCGTATCGGCGGTCATTCGATCTGCCTTGTGGTTTGCCTGAGCCTCAGATGTGGATCACACGGCCGTAGGCGTCAAGCACCGACTCGTGCATCATCTCGCTCAGTGTCGGATGCGGGAAGACCGTATGCATCAGTTCGGCCTCGGTCGTCTCCAGACCCATGGCCACGACGTAGCCCTGGATCAGCTCGGTGACCTCGGCGCCGACCATATGGGCGCCCAGCAGCTCGCCGGTCTTCTCGTCGAACACCGTCTTGATCATGCCTTCCGGCTCGCCCAGCGCGATGGCCTTGCCGTTGCCCATGAAGGGGAAGCGCCCGACGCGCACCTTGCGGCCGGCTTCCTTCGCCACCGCCTCGGTCATGCCGACGCTGGCGACCTGGGGATGGCAGTAGGTGCAGCCCGGTATCCGGTTCTTGTCCATGGGGTGGACATCGGCCAGCCCGGCGATCTTCTCGATGCAGATGATGCCCTCATGGCTGGCCTTGTGCGCCAGCATGGGCGGGCCGGCAACGTCGCCGATGGCGTAGACGCCCGGTTCGCCGGTGCGGCCATAGCCGTCGGTGACGATGCAGCCGCGGTCGGTCTTTACCTTGGTGCCTTCCAGCCCGAGATTTTCGATATTGCCGACGACGCCGACGGCCGAGATCACGCGTTCGACGTCGAGCTCGCTCTTCGCGCCCTTCGCGTCCTCGATCACGGCTGTGACCTTGGTCTTGCCCTTTTTCAGTTCGGTCACCTTGGCCCCGGTGACGATCTTCATGCCGTCCTTTTCGAACTGCTTGCGGGCCAGCGCCGCGATCTCCGCGTCCTCGACCGGCAGCACCTGGGGCAGCACCTCGACGACGGTCACATCCGCGCCGAAAGTGCGGAAGAAGCTGGCGAACTCGATGCCGATGGCGCCCGAGCCGATAACCAGCAGCGATTTCGGCATGATGTCGGGGACCAGCGCCTCCATATAGCTCCAGACGAACTTGCCGTCCGGCTCCAGCCCCGGCAGCGCACGGGCCCGCGCGCCGGTCGCCAGGATGATATGCTCGGCGGTCAGGCTGGCGGCCTTCTTGCCGTCCTTCGTGACCTCCAGCTTGCCCGGCCCGACCAGCTTGCCCTCTCCGTCGACGACCGTGACCTTGTGCTTATTCAACAGGTAGCCGA